>DASPQK010000362.1:0-26888 GCA_035624985.1 Syntrophobacteraceae bacterium
CCTGAATGTCGTCGTTGTAACAGGATACCTTGTCCCGGTAGCGTGCAAGATGCCGCATGGCGTCAACCCCGGCCCAATCCTCGAAGTGGATGCAGCTGCCGGGGAAGACGTGCTGTACCGCTTCCACGAACTCATCGACGAACTCATCCAGTTCGGCCGCGGGGACGCGCGGCTGACGCAAACCCAGGTAGAGAGGATCGTTGATGAGGGCCTGGTTGGAGGTGCCGCAGTCCATGTGCATCGGCAGCAGGTATTGTGGAGGCACAGCGGCGCAGGCCGTGTAAAGCTGGAGCTTGCCGATTGGAATGCCCATGCCGTTGGCCCCGAGGTCTCCCAGACCCAGAATCCTGCCCCCGGACGTGGCGCAGATAACCCGCACGTCTTTCTGCGGCCAGTTGCGCAAAACCTCTTTCACCCGCCCCTTGTGCTTCAGCGACAGGTACATTCCCCGAGGGCGTCGGAATATATGTCCGAATTCCAGGCACGCCTCCCCCACCGTGGGATCGTAAAGGATAGGCAGGAAACGGGCGGGATCGGACATGAGGACCTTGTAAAAAAGTCTCTCATTCGCGTCGAGCAGCCCTGTGAGATAAATGTATCGCCCCAGATCGGTCGCTTTGGTCCCCAACTGCTGCATGACACGCCGAACCTGATTCTCCTGGGTCTCGACTCCCGAGGGCAAAAGCCCCGTGAGGCCGAGCGAGTCGCGCTCTTCTTCAGTGAAGGCTGTGGACTTGTTTACCCCCGCCTCACGGAGCACGTCGATTCCGCGCATCCCGTGAGGTGTTTTGTCAGCCTGTTCTACATCATTCATCACTTTTCACCCCCAGCTAAGAAAAGAATAGATGCCTGATATAAAACTCTTAACTACTGGAAAATACGTGAGCAAGTGGGATGTTGTCGTTTCTTCTTGGTTTTGGAGGTTTGCCTCCGGCATGCTGAGGTCCGGAGCGTCCCGGATAAGCGTGCCCCGGCTGAGCTTGCGCCTGACCTGATCCGGGGTCCGGGGTCGCCGTCATCCTGTCATCCCTGTGCAACCTGAACGTATATGTCCTATACGTCTTATATGTCCTATAGGTCCTGGTTGGCGTTGTTTCCCCGGGGATCTATTCAGCAACGTCTTCCGACCCACAGAAACGCCTGCCTCCGGACCTCTGACGGTAGGCGGCAACCATCTCACTTTCTGTGCCATAAAAGGCATCCTGGCCCACCAGTTCCGGGATACCCGAGCGTTTAAGCTGGGTGTAGACCTCGGGCGAGACTTCGGAGAACACCAGCCTGACGTCTCGTTCACGCAGGAATTTATACAGGGAGCGCAAGCTTGCCGCGGCGGTATAGTCGACGTCATCGACGGCGGCGGCATTTATGCAGAACCAGACCAACGGAGGTTTCGCCTGTGCGGTCAGCCTGATGACCTCCTCGGCCAATACTCCGACATTAGCGTAGTACATGCCGTGGTTGAATCGGTATGCCAGCAGCCCCGGGAGCAGTTGTGAGCGGGTGTCCACCGGCAGGGTCCTCAACCCCCCCGACGAATCAGTCACTATGACCGCGTTTTTCGGTCGGTAGCCGTGGCGGGTATGACTGACAAGCGACAGGAACATGGCCAGTAGAATACCTTGTTCCACGCCCGCCAACACGACGGTAGCCGCAGTGAGGACAGCCACCCAAAACTCCACCGGTCTTTCTCGATAAATATTCCTCATGCCTTTGACGTCAATCAGTTCGATGCCTATCAGGAATACCACGGCGGAGAGCACCGCCTCGGGCATAAATTCCAATGGTTTGGTCAAGAAGAGAACCACCAGGAGCACAATGGCGCTGGTGGTGATTTGGGCCAGCTGGCTGGAGCCTCCGGCGCTGCTTGCTATCTGGGTTTGGGTGGGGCTGCCGTTCACCACGAAAGCGCCGGTCAACCCGGCGCCGAGATTGGCCAGGCTAAGACCCACCAAGTCAACGTTCTCGCTGAAGCTCTCCTTGTGGCGGGCGGCATAAGCCCTGGAAGTAGCGGCGCTCTGCGCCAGAATAACGACAAAAATGGAAAAGGCAGTCGGCAACAGCTTCATGATGAGGTCCATGGTTAAGTCCACCCTGGGCAGGACCAGCGTGGGGATTCCCATCGGAACCTCGCCCAGGGTGGCGATCCCATGCGCCTTCAGGTCGAGCGCCCAGCTCACCGCTATGGCGCAGGTAACCGCAATGAGCGGGCCGGGAATCCTGCCGGAAATCTTGCGGGACCCGAGGATGATGATCAGGACGCCGGCGGCTGTAAGCAGGACATAAACATTAAGCTGGTCGATATGCCGGACATCCTGCATCAGTCTGCTCAGGACGCCCTGACCATCGTTGGGTAATCCCAGCATGCCTCCGATTTCATGACATGCCACCTGGATTCCGACACCCGTTAGAAAACCGATAAGTACGGTGCGCGATAGAAAATCGGCCAGGAAGCCCAGACCAATGATGCGGGCGAGGATGATAATCACTGCGGCCATAACCGCCAACGCGCCGCAGAGGGCCATGTATTCGGATGTGCCGGAGGCCGCCATGCCGTATAGTCCGCCGGCCATAATGGCTGCAGTGGCCGAGTCCGCCCCAACCACCAGGTGTCGAGATGAACCAAAGAGGGCAAACAGGGCCATAGGGACGAGAATGGTATAGAGCCCCGTGATGACCGGGGCGCCGGCAATCCTTGTGTAGCCCATGACTGCTGGTATGGCCAGGGCCGCCAGGGTGATGCCGGCAATAAGGTCGGCGGGCACCTGCGCGCGGTTGACCGGCAGAATCCCCTGGAGAATGGGGAGCCTGACGGCCCTGTGCTCTTTACTGGCGGCTGCCATGACTTGCTCCTGTTACGCCCCCGTTGGCCGGGATCGCTGGGGCGTGTAAGTTTTGCGCCGCATACAATGCCTAAGCCAGCTTGGGCATGCGACAGGGAACAAGGTCGGGTAAAATGATAATCTACTATTATGGTGGCTGCCCGTCGAAAGTTCAAGCATAGGTTGAGCCTGCCCCATTTCCTGCGAACTTCACTATGAGCGGTTCCAAAATACGCCCTCTTGTGTATTTGTTGAATTCGTTGACATGCCGCAAGTCCAAACTTAGGATTAGATCAGGTTCGCGCGAGGGTGAAACGGAGTGGGCCGGCACGGGTGGTTGACTATGGATTCGGACTGGATCGATGTTTCGGTGCCCATAAAGACAGGGATGGTTACCTGGCCCGGTAATCCGCCGGTGCGGATCGAACGGGTCCTCGACATGGGCAGGGGGGATCATTCGAACGTTTCCAGAATAATCATGGGTTCCCATACCGGAACACACATGGATGCCCCTGTCCACTTCCTCGGGCCGGGCGCAGGCATAGACGGACTGCCCTTATCGATAGCCATTGGCAGGGCGCGAGTGATTCAAATTGAGGATGTCAGCTCCGTGAGGCCCGGCGAGCTGGTCCCACACAAGATTCGGCGCGGTGAGAGAATCCTCCTGAAAACAAGGAATTCCACTCGATGCTGGGGGATGGATTCCTTTGTTGAGGACTTCGTGCACCTGTCTGCCGAGGCCGCTGAATATCTCGTTGACCGGGGCGCTGGCCTGGTTGGTGTCGATTACCTGTCGGTGGGCGGCTATAAAAAGGATGACGGCCCCGCGGTACATCGACAGCTTCTCGAGGCGGGCGTCTGGATCATCGAAGGGATCGATCTGTCACAGGTTAACCAAGGCGCTCACATACTTGTCTGCCTCCCGCTGAAAATCGTTGGTGGCGGCGGCGCTCCCGCCAGGGTGGTGCTTAGCGCGGTGAGATCGGAAAAAGCAGGTGAAGCCTGGAAAGAAAAAAAAGGCACTGAGCCGCCATGAACCGAGGCTAACCGACCATGCACAAAATGACCCCCTTGGTGTTTTGCAATAATTTGGAGGCGTGGCTTCCCATCAGGAAGGGTTTTCGCTCATGAAAACTTCTTTTGCCCATGACCACGATCTGGAACTTGTGCGCTTCGATTTCATTTAGAAGGTCGCGCGCAATGCCTTCTTTAGCGTTGAGTATCAGACTTTCCACGCTCTGATCCGAGACGCCGCGCTCCATCAGAAGATCGCGCCCCTCGGACATGTACAGCCGTACCGTGTCGGTCCACTCGGACCTCCATTTTTCAATTCGCTTCTGCCTCTCCGTTTGCTCCGCCGGGCTTAGAATGTGGCCGTCATCCCAGAACGTCGGCGGGATCGGAGGTATAATGTGCATGAAAGTATAAGTCATGCCGGGGCACGCGCCAAACAACTCGGCAGTGTAGTAAGACAGGGCCCGGACTTCCGGCAATCCTTCCATTGCAATCAATGTTTTCATGGAATCATTGACAGGGGTATCGATAATCCATACTGCCTTGTCGCGCGCGTACTGAGCCACCTTGCTTGAGATGCTTCCGAGCAGCAGCGCCTCAACCTGGCTCCTGCCTCGTCTGCCTACAACTATCGTGCGGATTCGCTCTGCTTCGGCCTGTGCGATTATGTCCGTTGCCGGGTCCAGGCTGTCGAGTTTGAGGCGGCTATCGACGTTGGCTTCCGGAAAGCCCGCATCCCTCAGCCTGCCCAAAGAGGCATCGAGGACGGCCCGTCCCACCTTTTCCTGATCTTCGAAAGGGAGCCTGCAACTCTCTTCCACGTCCCTGCATATATCCCCCGGAAGGAGGGTGGCAATCTGCTGCACGCAGTGAAAAAGCACTATCCTCAAATCTTGCTGGTCTTTGAGCAGCCGCCCCAGTATCGAGACCGTCTCGAGCCCTCTCTGAGTTCCGTCGACTGCGACAAGTATTGTACCCATTCATTCCCCCTGCGCTGCGGTTGCATTCCACCGGAGCTTTCGCTCACGGCGTTATTTGAGCTTAGTTCCGACCCGCTTACATTTTACCACAGCACCGCACAGCGACCAACGACTTCTTGGGCACGACTTCTTGGGCACTCGTGGAGGAGCGAAGCGGGGTTGATAAACACTGATAAACCGGGCTGTCCACCCGTGTTTATCCGTCCCTTACGAACGTGTCGACTTCATAGAGGGAGTGAACCAGCCGGCAGGGCGGCAGACTCTTGACGAAGATGTGCCCGTAGCTTCTGGTGAGCATGCGGATGTCGAAGACGGCTATTACGCCCCGGTCGCTCGATGAGCGGATCAGCCGTCCTATTCCCTGCTTCAACTGGATAGCGGCCCTGGGCACCTGATATTCGTAAAAGGCGTTGCCGCCGTTGCGGTTGATACGGTCGAGTCTTGCTGCAAGCACCGGGTCGTCAGGGACTTCGAAGGGCAATTTTTCAATGATCACGCAGCTGAGCGCCTCTCCCGGCACATCGATCCCCTGCCAGAAAGAACTTGTAGCCAGCAGGACCGAATCGACCCTGTCCTTGAATTCTTTGAGAAGAGCGCGTTTGGCTTTTTCCCCCTGGACGAGGAGGGGGAACGAAATCCTGCCCTCAAAGAGTTTATGAACCTCATACATGTTTTTGTAGCTGGTGAAAAGGAACAGAGCACGGCCACGGGTCTTTTCAATGATTTGACCGGCCTCCTCAGCCATCCGGGCGCAAAAAGTCCCGTCGTTGGGCGCCGGGAAGCGGGAGGGTATGTAGGCTATGGTCTGCCGCTCGAAGTCAAAGGGCGATAGCACCAGCAGCTCACGGCTCTGCGGCGGCGCCCCAAGCGAGTTTCGCAAGAACTCAAACCTCCCGGCTACCGACAGGGTGGCCGATGTCATCACAACCGCAGGACAAGTGGAAAAAAGAAATTCGTTCAGTACCGGTCCGATATCTATGGGCGTAGCATTTATAAAAGCCGCCTGTTTTGTAAGCTCATGCCAGTAAACGAAGGTCTGGTCCTTTTGTTCGATAAGTAACCGGAGCGCGGCTGAAAGCTCGACGGCCCGGCGGGCGGTGGAGGCCAGGCTTTCGGCCTTTTCCTCCTTTTTTGCCTTCTCTGCCAAACGTTCAACCATTGCGGGCAGCTCGCCCAAGGCGTGAGAGATCTCCCGGCACGTTTGGGCAAAACCTTCGCCCGCAGTTGCCGACTCGAAGCGGAAACGACCTGTGCCTTTTGCGGACCTCTTGGCCAGGCTGTCGTAGAAAAGACGGCTCAACACCTCGAGGTGCCGCCCGACCGTTTGAAGTGCCTTCAAGTCAAGTTTTTCAGAATTCCTCTGGCATTCCTTCAAAACATCCTGGGCAAGCTGGGCTAAAGCGATGCTGCTGAAGTGAACTCCAAAGTACTCGCCAGCCACATCCTCCAGCTGGTGGGCTTCATCGAAGACAACGGCTTCGTATTCCGGTATGACTTCACCAACGCCTTTATTGCGGAGCACCAGGTCGGCGAAGAACAGATGGTGATTTACAAGCACTATGTCGGCTCTGGCCGCATCGCTTCTGAGCCGTGTCAGGTGACACCTCGAAAACTCGGAGCATTGCTGGCCCAGGCAATGCTCGGAGCTCGAACAGACCTCGTTCCAGGTCCGGAAATTGTCGGGCAGCCAGGCGATATCGGAGCGGTCACCCGAATGCGATCTGACCGCCCACTTCTGGAACCGGCGAAAGAGCTTCGCTTCCTCCCTGTTCCATAGCGTAGGCTGATAGGAAAACTCCATGAACCGGCGCCGGCACAGGTAATTTCCGCGTCCCTTGAGGCAGATGGCCTTCAGTTTAGGGTCGAGGTGTTTCTTGAGAAAGGGTATATCGTGATCCAGAATCTGGTCCTGGAGGGTCTTTGTGCCGGTCGAAACGACCACCTTCTTGCCGCTGAGGATCGCCGGGACAAGATATGCCAGGGTTTTGCCGATGCCCGTGCCGGCCTCCGCCATAAGCGGGGTCCGGGAGCGAAAACATTCCAGCACGGCTTGGGCCATTTCAAGCTGGCCCTGGCGGTATTCGAAACCGGGAACTTTTGAAGCCAGTATTCCCTGCGGCCCGAAATATCTTTGCATCATGATAAGCTGACTCGCAACCCACCCGATGGTGTCGGTTTTGTCAATGATGTTACGAACTCATGACCAACGTTACCAGCCTTCTTGTAGCAGCGAAGGCTTCGGCAAAGGTGATCCTCTCATCTTCTTTTGCAAACGACACCTGCAGCACGAAAGTTTCATACTCCGAGGCCCACAGCTTGTCATCGCTCAGCTTATTCAGCATGGCGGCGAAACGCTCCTTGGTGTTTTCCGGGACCCCTTCCCCACCCCTGCCTGTGTCGCTTTCGGCGGTCTGCCGTGCCAGCTCAGGAAATCCGGAGGCTCCCGCGACATGGCTTTCAAGGGCCGCGAGGTCATGCAGATGCCGGATAACAGTCGGATCGTCGTTTGCCGCCCCTCTTTGCCGTGCGCACACGCGCCAGGCCAGCGTGCTTAATTTGTCGGCCGCTGTTTCAATGGGGTCTACGCAGGAGAAGCGCCCAACTTCTGGGGGCCGTTTTACGGCCAGGGCTATAAGCGAGCTGATAGGCCGGTCTATCGGCTTGAGCGCTGGCGCATGGAAAGACATTTCAACGCGAATGTGGGGCCGGAGTCCCCGCGCGGGAGTAACTCGGCCTGGATAGGCAAAGCTTGCGGAAAAAAACTGGCTTTCGTTGCCGACAAGGGGATCGTCCACCAGATCGAAAGCGTTGTCTGTCAACGCCGCCAGGACGTTTTCACGATACGAGCTGCGCTGCCGACGGCCTTCGGCCTTACTCCTTGCCTTCGTCATTGCGACCTTGAAGTCGATATCCTCGGAAAAGCGTTTGATAAGCGCCCATCCCTTGGCCAGCGACGTGCCGCCCGAGAATGACGGCCGCGCGCCTTTGTGTTCCATGGCCGCCAGGACGCCTAGGGCGCGGACCACATGCCAATCCTTTTCGACCAGATCGGGGCTTGTGCCCAGGGCGCTTGCAATTTTCTCAACAAGGCTTTGGTCAAGCACGTTCAAAACTCAAATTGATCCCGTTATAGCCGATCTTGCGGCGGACACGCCTCCGAACGGCGACCACGCGGCCGGTCGGGACCTGTGTCGTCTTTCCGCTGTTGTAGTCGCGCTCCATACGCGTTTGGACTATCTCGACTCCGACACGCTCAAGGGCTTCCTCCAGCGTCGCCAGTCCCTTCGGCGGCACGGGATTATCACTAAAGGGCGATTTTACGGCCCTTGTGTAAAGGCCCTGCCCAATTCTCAGCAGCCGCCCTTTTCGCACCAGCCCGTGAAGAACACGCCCAACCTGATCGTAACCGCCAAGGTCTTTAAAGTCGGAGCGCAAAAACACGTCACCGCTCTTGCGCTCGATACGGTCAATAATGCGGGTCTCTAAGCTTCCAGGTCTCATTTCCACTTCCCCCATCTGTCAAAATACGACAGTCTAGGGTGATATTCAATACGAAAATCAAACGAATATCTCACCGCTAACTGAGCTTCACCTGCTGTACGAAAATGATGCTTGGGTGCGCGCGCAGGATTTCCAGCGCCTCCGGGGGAGCTTCGTTATCCAGCCGTATTATGGCTATGGCCTTATCGCGTTCCCGGCTTCGGGCCAGGTGCATATCGGCTATATTGACGTTGAAACTGCCCAGAGTTGTCCCGATCAATCCTATAGTCCCAGGTTTGTCCAGGTTCTGAATGATGAGGTTTATTCCTTCCAGATCGGCTTCAAGCATGTAGTCGTATAGCCGGACCAGCCGGGCCCCCTGTCCGAGGAAAACCGCTCCCGAGGCGGAATATTCCTCTTTTCCACAGCCCTTGACAGTTACGCTGATCTCCCCCGTATAGCCTCTGGACTGAGAGGTGGTGGAGGACGTGAGCTCTATCTGCCGCTGTTTTAGAAGAAGAGGCGCATTTATGAGGTTGACCTTTTCGGCCATGATGGGGTCGAGCAGCCCTTTGATTACCGTCTGGGTAAGGGGCTGAGTGGGGATTTCCTCTAGGTCGGGGCCGGCATATGTTACATGCAGCTTGAGGACGGGTCTGCACAATTGGCCTTGAAGGCGGCCCAGCCGCTCGGCCAGGTGCAGGTACGGCCTCAGTTTTTCGTAGTCCTTCATGCTGATCGACGGGAAATTAATGGCGTTTCGAATAAGACCCCGCTGAAGATAATCCATAATCTGCGAGGCTATTGCCAGGGAAACATTTTCCTGCGCCTGCTCGCTGGATGCCCCGAGGTGAGGGGTGAAAATGACGTTGGGGATATCGAGCAGAGGGCTTCCGACGGGAGGCTCTTTTTCGAAAACATCCAGCGCAGCCCCGGCTACATGCCCTTTTTTAAGAAACTCGAGGAGGGCCTCTTCATCTATCAGCCCGCCCCTGGCGCAATTGATAAGACGCACACCGGGCCTGGTCTTTGCTAGGGTCTTGCGGTTGAGTATCGAACGGGTCTCCTCGGTGAGCGGCGTATGCAGGGTGATAAAATCCGATGCGGCCAGCAGGTCGTCGAGCGGGACATACTCAACGCCCAAAACAGCCGCCATCTCCGGCACGATGTGCGGATCGTAGACAAGGACCCTCATTTTCATTGCAAGCGCACGGTCGGCGACGATTGAGCCGATCTTGCCCAGGCCCAGTATTCCCAAGGTCTGGTGAAAGAGCTCGGTGCCGACGAATTTCTTTTTTTCCCACAGCCCGCGACGCATAGACTCCGTCGCCTGCGGGATATGGCGGGCAAGCGCAAGCATCAGCGCGATGGTGTGCTCGGCGGCGGCCATGGCGTTTGCGCCCGGAGTGTTCATGACCAGAATTCCACGCGCGCTGGCCGCTTCGACATCAATATTGTCCACACCTGTGCCCGCCCTGCCGACAACCTTGAGACGCTGAGCGTTTTCCATCAGATCGGCGGTAACCTTTGTGCGGCTGCGCACTATCATGGCGTCGTATTCAGGCAGGATGGCCTTTATTTGACCGGCGTCGAGCCCATCGGGAACATCCGCCTCAACCCCTTCGTTGGAGAGCAGAATCTTTAAACCGCTCTCATCCAGTCCGTCGCAAACCAGAATTTTAATCATGTCGGCTCCTACCCCAAGTAGGCTTTCTGAATATCGGGATTATCGGACAGCGTCTGTGAACGGCCTTCAAGCACTATCCTTCCGGCCTCGAGCACATAAGCTCTATGAGCATACTTTAAAGCAATTCGTGCGTTTTGTTCCACTAATAAAAAGGTGGCGCCTCCCCGGTTCAGATCTTTTATCACAGCAAAGAGTTCGCTCATTAAAAGAGGTGACAGCCCCATCGAAGGCTCATCGAGCAGAACGAACCCCACTGCGCTCATGAGTGCCCTCCCGATCGCAAGCATCTGCTGCTCGCCGCCGCTCAGCAGGTCCCCTCTTTGAGATTTTCGGTCGGCCAGACGCGGAAAAAGAGCAAAAACTCGTTCGAAGTCCCGCCTTATCTGCTCGTGGTCTTTTCTGGCAAACGTTGCCAGTTTCAGGTTTTCAAAGACGGTGAGGTTGCCGAAAATATGCCTGCCCTCCGGCACGAGTCCGATTCCGTACCTGGAAACAAGGGTGTGGGCGGAGACTGGAAGAAGACTGGTCCCGTCGAATTTTATATCACCTTTGCACACCCTGGGGCCTTCGGGGGGCGGAAGACGCATGATGCTCATAAGAGCGGTGGATTTCCCCGCGCCGTTGGCGCCAAGCAGCGCGACCATCTCCCCCTTGTCGACACGAAAGGATATTCCGTGCAGCGCCTCTATGTTTCCATATTTAACATGAAGATCAATTACCTCGAGCATGGTCGGGTTCTTCTTCTCCCAGATAGGCCTGAATGACTCGGGGGTCCTGCCTGATTTCATCGGGCCGCCCTTCGGCGATCGTTTCCCCCAGATCGAGCACCTTGATGTCCTCGCAGACGTTCATCACCACCCGCATGTGGTGTTCTATCAGGAGAACCGTCAACTTAAACCGGTGTCGAACCCAGCGGATGGTTTCTATGATCCGGTCCACTTCGCCTGGATTCATCCCGGCCGCGGGTTCATCGAGCAACAGGAGCCTGGGCTTAAGTGACAGCGCGCGGCCTATTTCCACGCGGCGCTGAAGCCCGTATGGGAGGTTTTTCGGTAACTCCTTCGCCCAACCGGTAAGCTCCAGCAAGTCCATAAGTTCCTCAGCCGTCTTTTTGACCCTCCGCTCGCTTGCGTGGAACCTCGAAGTGCGCAGCACCGCGCGCAAAAAACCGTATCCAAGGAGATGATGCTGGGAGACGCAAAGGTTTTCGAAAACGCTCAAGCTGTTCCAAAGCCGAATACTCTGGAATGTGCGCGCTATCCCAAGAGCGGTAACCTGATGAGGGCGAAGACCTTTTATGTCCCGGCCCAGAAAGCTGATTCGACCTTCCGACGGGCGGTAAAACCCGCTCACCAGGTTAAAGACGGTGGTCTTCCCGGCCCCGTTGGGGCCTATGAGGCCCGTCAGCTCACCGCCCTGGAGAGTGAGATTAAGCCTGCACAACGCCCTCAGACCGCCGAAAAAGTGTGTTACGTTCTTTATTTCCAGAAGAGCCACGTGTGAGAATCCTACGGGGTTTGAGGTCAAGGGTTGGGGGTCACGGGTCGCCTCTTATCACCTCCAACCCCTAACCCCTGACCCGTCACCTTTCTTTTAAATATATCGCCGAGTTCGCGCTGTCCCATGATCCCTTCGGGCCGGAAAAGCATGAGCAAGATGAGCAGAAGCGGCACCACGACCCATTTTATGATCCCAAGCGGCCTGAAGGCCTCAAGGGCAAGCGTGAAGACAATCGCGCTGATCACCGAACCGCTCAACGATCCCATTCCGCCCAAATAGACCATGACCAGCGCTTCGGTGGATTTCATAATCGTGAATGTCCCGGGGTTTATGTACCCCAGCACGTGCGCGAAGAGTCCTCCGGCTATTCCCGCCAACCCGGAGGAAAGCATGAAAGCCGTGATTTTCATGCGGTGGGTATTTATGCTCATTATCTCGGCGGCAATTTCATCGTCCCTCAGCGCGACAATGCCTTTGCCCCAGGTGGAATTTACGAGGCGGTGGATTATCCAGACGCTCAGTCCAACGCATATAAAGACCCAGATCATGGGCCAGGGCAGATTCAGGACCTTGCCCATCGAATCGATCACGTTGCGCATACCCATAAATCCGCGCGCTCCTCCGATCGGCTGAATATTTTCCACCGAGCTCTTGACGATATAGTTGACGGCCAGGGTTATAATCGCAAGGTAGTCGCCCCGGGTCTTGAAGGAAGGCACCGCTACGAGCAGACCCGCCAGAGCGGCGGCGGTCCCCCCGGCAATGAGCGTGACCGGGAAAAGATAAATCGCGCTCGAAGGTGAAAGCAGAGGCGGCCCGAAAGTAGAGCTTTCGGTGAACAGCATCACGTTTAAAATCGAGGCGACATAGGCCCCTACGGCCATAAATCCCGCGTGTCCCACCGAAAACTCGCCCATGTAACCGTTGACGACGTTGAGTGAAGTCGAAAGTATTATATTTATCCCCACATACATTATTACGAGTTGCACATAACCGTTCAAAACGCCCAGTTGCGAAGCGGCGACGATCAGGGTGCAAAGTGTGGCGTAGGATAGAATGGGGGCATATTTTCGCATGGCGGCCTAGATCTTCGTGGCTCGCGCCACGCCGAAAATACCCGTGGGCCTCATACTGAGAAACGCCAGCAGAATGCTGAAAGCGATAAGGTCGCGTAAGGTCGAAGGAAAGAAAGCCGCAACGAAAATTTCGACAAACCCAAGAAGAAATCCCCCGGCGATGGCGCCGCGAATTTCTCCAATCCCGCCCAAAACAGCCGCAATGAAAGCCTTCCATCCGACCAGCGCCCCCATGTAGGGATCGAGCACGGGGTATGCGATGGCGAAAAGCACTCCTGCAAGCGCAGCCATCGAAGAACCCATTACGAAGGTGAAAACGATGACCGTATCAAGAGGAATGCCCATCAACGGAACGGCCATCCTGTCATAGGAGATGGCGCGCATGGCCATTCCTATCCGGGTCTTGCGCACGATTGTCTCGAGCACAACGAAAACGAGCACCGTGGTCAGGACCACCAGCACTTTGACATTGGTGAAAGTTACCCCTCCAATATTGTAAGCCGTATTTGAAAGAAGCTCCGGGAAGCTGCGGCGGCTTGCTCCGAGCAGGGCGAGGTTGCCGTTTTCCAGGATAAGCCCGCACATAAGGGCCGTAATTACCAGGTAGAGGCGCGAGGCGCCTTTGCGCCGCAAGGGACGGTAGGCAATCCTCTCGATGGCTATTCCGACCCCCGATGTAATCACCATGGTTAGCGTAACCGTGAGGCAGAAGACCACCGCCGGCGGCAATCCGGGCGGAAAGGAACCGTTGCGGCCCAGCAAAAATGAGGCTATGAAAAAACCGACATACGCCCCTACCATGAATATATCGCCGTGCGCGAAGTTGATCAGGAGCAGCACCCCGTAGACCATTGTGTAGCCAAGAGCTATCAGTGCATAGAAGCTCCCCCACTGAAGGGCGTTAAGCAGGTCCTGGAAAAATGTTTCTAAGAACATATTCACTCACGCGCCTCGCCGCGTCCTGCCTTCTCCCCGCAAGTCAGTCACGGACAAACGGACTTATGGAATTCAAACTCGCCTTTGTCGCTGATCTTGACTATCACGGCGCACTTGACCGGATTTCCACTCGCACCGAAGGTCATCTTGCCGGTAATGCCTTCGAAATCTTTTATCCGGGTTAGCTGGTCCTTAACGGCGTCCCGGTCCTTTTCGATCTTGCCGGTAAGCTCACCCATATTCCGGATGGCCAGGCACATCAGGTTTATCGAGTCCCAGGTGAGCGCCGCTACGTCGTCGGGAACGTAGCCGTACCTGGCGTTGTACTTGTCAATAAATTGCCTCGTGGCGCCCGAGGCGCCGGCAGCGGCAAAGTGAGTGCTGAAGAAGGACCCCTTGCAGGCGTCGCCGCAAAGGTTCATCAACTCTGCCGATCCCCAGCTGTCGCTTCCCAGTATAGGCTTTTTCCACCCCAGTTCCCGCGCCTGCCGCACGATCAGGGGAACCTCATCGTAGTACTGCGGCGTAAAAAGAACATCCGCATCGGACTTGGCTATCTTGGTCAATTGAGCGCTAAAGTCCTTGTCGCCGTGGGTAAAAGTCTCGAAAGCAACTACCGAACCGGGTCCGTCGATCTTTTCGAAAGCTTCCTTGAAGAACTCGGCAAGACCCTTCGGATAGTCGCTCGATATGTCATATAGAACTGCCGCTTTTTGGGCCTTGAATTCTTCGGCGGCAAACTTGGCCGCCACCGGTCCCTGGAAAGCATCCAGAAAGCAGGCCCTGAAAACGTAGGGCCGGTTTTCGGTTGTCTTGGGATTGGTCGACCAGGGCGAGATCATGGGGGTCTTGTTGGCGTTGCATACTTCGCCTGCGGGTATCGCCTGTTTGCTTGCCTGTGGACCGATTATTCCAATCACGCGGTCTTCGGCGATCAGCTTGAGCGCTACGGCCACTGCGGACTCGGCCTTCGCCTCGTTATCTTCGTAAATAAACCTGACCCTGTAGGTCGTGTCACCCACTTTGAGTCCGCCCGCCCCATTGATTTCCGCAAGCCGGATTTCCGCCGCATATTTGGAAGATTCTCCGACCTTGGGGATGTCGCCGGTCATCGGGATGTTAAAACCTATCCTGATCTCGTCGACGCTCCAGGCCGAAGGCGTGAGGGCAAAAAACACAAAAAAAACCACACCTGCAACAGCAACCGATTTGCGCATTGCGCCCGCCTTTCGGTTTGACCGGACCCTAGACCCTGATTGATCCAAAACGGGGTTTCCCCGGGAACTGTAAACAAAAAACAGGCCTTCGGCCTGTCGTTGTTTACAGCACAACGGCAGACACTGTCAATCTGCATCTGTCTGTCTTCCCTCGCGCGCCGCACACGCAGCACAAACCTTGTAAAGTGCGGGGTCCGGTATGGCAGCTCACGGTATCCAGTGATGATCCGGCGGACATCACGCCGTTCGAATTCTTGAAGTTTTCTGTAAGCGAGGGGGTATTGCGGGAGCCGGATCGGGGCTGCTGTCAACGATTGAACGATGCGGGCCGCCGCCGGTTCGTTAACAGACGCCGGGAAGTCATAAGACTGCTTTAGCAGATAGAGTTCTTCTTCCTGCTTGATCCAGTCGGTCAACGCCTGTCTGACCAGCCAACCCCGAGAGCGCTCCAGTCGGGCGGCCAGTCGATCTATCTTCCGGCGATTATTGCCGCCTGCGCGTTTTGGGCGCTCAGCGGTCAAGACTGCCCTTGAATTCAGGCTTGCGCTTTTCGAGAAACGCGGAGATCCCTTCCCGCGCGTCTTCCGTGCCGAAGCAAATGCCAAAAGCCTCCGCTTCGAGCGCGCATCCGGACCTCAGGTCAATGTCCGATCCGCAGTCGATCACCTTCTTGATTGAACGCAGCGCGGAGGCGGACTTCAGGGCAAGGGCGCCGGCCACTTTCATCGTCTCCTCCATAAGCCGCTCAGACGGAAAGACCTTCGCGACCAGCCCGAGTTCCTTGGCCTCCTGTGCATCGATCATTTCGGCCGTCATGCACAGTTCTTTGGCTTTTGCCCGCCCTATCAGCCGCGAAAGCCTCTGCGTGCCGCCAAATCCCGGAATGATCCCCAGGTTGATCTCGGGCTGCCCGAACTTCGCCTTGTCGGAGGCATAGATAAAGTCGCACGACATCGCAAGTTCGCATCCGCCGCCCAGCGCAAACCCGTTCACGCAGGCTATTACCGGCTTTGGCAACTGCTCTATCCGGTAAAATACCTGGTGGCCCAGTTCGGAGAAAAGCCTTGCCTGAAGAGGATTCATACGGGGAAACTCGGATATGTCCGCCCCAGCTATGAAGGCCCTGTCTCCCGCGCCGGTAAGGATGAGCACCCGGATGGCGTCATCGCCTCGCGCACGCTCCACTGCATCGCCAAGTTCTTCTACGGTTTGGGGATTCAGGGCATTGAGAGCTTTCGGCCGGTTGAAAGTCACAATGCCGACCCGGTCCCGAATTTCAAAAAGAATGTTGGTGTAGTCCATAGTTGCTTCTCGTCCTTTTCGAAGATCCTTATTTTGTGTAATCAAAGAACCCTTTGCCTGTTTTCCGCCCCAGACAGCCTGCGCGGACCATCTTGCGAAGTAGAGGAGAGGGCCGGTATTTGTCCTCGCCCAGTTCCTGATGCAGCGCGTCCAGAACGAGCAGTAGCGTATCGAGGCCGATCATATCCGAAAGTCCCAGGGGGCCGATGGGGTGATTTGCGCCCAAGACCATTGCGCGGTCGATGTCTTCAGCCGACGCGATTCCTTCGGCGAGCGTAAAAATCGCTTCGTTGAGCAAGGGGCAAAGTATTCGGTTGACCGCGAACCCAGGGGCTTCCTTGACTTCGATAGGGGTCTTGCCCGTTTTTTCGACAAAGCTTTTTGCCGTTGCCAAAGTCTCATCGGAAGTGAGAAATCCGCGTATCAGCTCCACCAGCTTCATCACCGGCACCGGATTGAAAAAATGCATCCCGATGAATTTTTCGGGCCGCTTCGTTGCGGACGCTATCTCTGTGATGGAAAGCCCTGAAGTGTTCGAGCAGAATATTGTGTCGGGTTTACAAATGGCGTCAAGCTTTCCGAACACTTCCCGCTTCAAGCTCATAAATTCGATTACGGCTTCTATGACGATATGGCTGTCGGTCGCCGCTTCTTCCAGGGCGGTCGTTCCTTTGATGCGTCCCGCAACCGATTCGGCGTCCGAGGCCTGCATCTTTCCCTTGGAAACGGCGCGTTCGAGGTTCTTTCTAATCGAACTTATGCCGTTTTGGATAAACCTGTCTTCAATGTCGTTCAGGCTCACGTTGAATCCGGCTTCAGCAACCACCTGGGCTATGCCCGAACCCATAATGCCGGCGCCTAATATGCATATGTTTCTGATCTCCATGTTCTTTCCTTTTCAGTTACGGATCACGATAATTGTGAGTCCCATGCCGCCCCCTACACACAGCGTGGCGAGTCCTGTCTCGATGTCGCGGCGCGCCATTTCATGGATAAGGCTGACGACAATGCGCAACCCCGTGCATCCCACGGGGTGGCCCAGCCCTATGCCGCTCCCGTTCACGTTAGTTATCGAACGGTCAAGCTTCAGGTCCCGTTCGCACGCGAGATACTGGGCGGCGAACGCCTCATTTAATTCGATCAGCCCAATGTCTTGCAGCCTCATCCCGGCTTTGCTCAAAGCCCTGGTGGTTGAAGGCACGGGTCCGATTCCCATGAGGTGCGGCTCCACGCCCGCCGCGGCGTTGCATACAAAGGTCGCAAGCGGAGCCAGGCCGAATTCGCGGGCTTTTGCCCTGGTCATGAGAATGGCGGCCGCTGCCCCGTCATTGAGCCCTGAGGAGTTTCCGGCGGTAACGGTGCCGTCCTGTTTGAAGGACGGTTTGAGCTTCTCCAGGTCAGCCATGCTGAGTCCAAACCGTGGGTGCTCGTCCTGTTCGAATATCGTCCTTTGCCCTTTCGGACCGGGAATTTCAAAAGGGGCAATTTCTTCTTTAAACCTGCCGGCTCTGATGGCGGCTTCCGCATTGTTATGGCTTCGCAGAGCGACCTCGTCCTGGTCGCGGCGAGGGATTGCATATTTTTGAGCCAGGTTTTCCGCTGTGATTCCCATCAGCATGGGATTTCCCAGCAGGCGGCTTCCCGAGTGGAGCGCTTCCCAGAGAGAATCGGTTGCCTCCTGATGGGTCAGCCGCATGCCCCACCTGGCGTTGGAAAGATAATAAGGGGCCGAACTCATGGATTCGACTCCCGCCGCTAGAACTATTTGGGAATCCCCACATCGAATTTGCTGCACGCCCAGGACAAGGGCCTGCATGGACGAGGAACATTGCTGCTGCACCGTTAAAGCGGGCACATGCACCGGCAGGCCGGCCATAAGCGCAGCCGTGCGCGCAGTGTTGGCTTCATCCGGACACTGAATGCAGTCCCCGACGATTATATAGTCCAGCAGAGCGGCATCCAGGTCCTTTGCGCGCCGGAGTGCTTCGAGCATGACATGTGCCGCCAGTCTCGACGCCTTTATATCTCTCAGCGCGCCGCCGAATTTGGCGATCGCGGTGCGCACGGCCGATACGATGACAATATCGTCCTGTTTGTTCATGGTCTGAACTCCTTCGTTTGGCTTCAAGTCGCGTTCAAGCCGCCGGCCAATCCGTAGCGCATTTAAAGGGTCCTTGCTATGACCATACGTTGAATTTCATTGGTTCCTTCGTAAATCTGGGTAATCTTGGCGTCGCGCATCATCCTTTCGACCGGAAATTCCCGTATATACCCATAGCCTCCCAGCACCTGCACCGCTTCGGTCGTCACCCACATGGCCACATCGGAGCACACGCATTTGGCCATGGAACTCATGCGGATGAGTTCGGAACTGACGCGGCTCAGGTCCTTGGGCAGCTCCTGGAACAGGGCGCAGGTCTTGTAGAGCAACTGCCTCGCGGCTTCCGTGCGCATTGCCATGTCCGCAAGCTTAAAGGCTATTCCCTGGTGTTCGATGATGGGTTGTCCAAACGCCTGACGCTCCTTTGCATATGCCACCGCGTATTCAAACGCCCCGGCGGCAATGCCGAGGGCTTGCGCCCCAACAGCGGGCCTCGAAAAATCCAGCGTCTTCATCATTATAAGGAACCCCTGTCCTTCTGCTCCGAGAAGGTTCTCCGCCGGCACCCTGCATTCATCGAAAATCAGTTCGGCCGTGTCCGACCAGCAAATGCCCATTTTCTTTTCCCTTTTGCCAATCGAAAAACCCGGGGTTCCTTTCTCCACGACAAAGACAGAGGCATTCTTGTGCGCAGGTTTGTCCGGATCAACCACCGCATAGACCGTAATGATGTCCGCCACCCCGCCGTTGGTGATGAAGGTCTTGGTCCCGTTCAGAATATAGCAGTCACCGTCTCTTACTGCGCGGCAGCGCAGTTGGGCCACGTCGGAGCCTGCGCTGGGTTCGGTCAGGGCAAAGGCTGCAAGCTTTCCCCCCGCCAGCTGCGGCAGATACCTTTGCCTTTGCGACTCGTTTGCTGCAAGAAGGATGGGCAGAGAACCAAGTTCCTGGTCCGCAAGGAGCAGGCCGGTCGCGGCGTCCGCTTTGGACAGCTCTTCGATCGCAAGGCACAGAGCGAGCATCCCGGCCTCCGATCCCCCGTAAGCCTCGGGGAAATCGGTCCCATAGAGGCCGTTCTCGCGCAGGAGTTCCACCATATCCCAGTCAAATTCTTCCGATTCATCGCGGCTGCCCGCCCCGGGGGCGACTTTGTCTTTTGCCATACGTCTGACCGTCTTTTGCAGCAGCAGCTGTTCCTCTGTAAGATCATACTGCATGGTCCCCTCCTGTCAAAAATGTGCAGAGCTTCGAATGACAGTGCAGATATAAGCCCTGGCCGCAAGGGTCGTCTCTTCTCGGCAAGCGCATCTATCGTCTGTTCCCCATCCCTGAGCAGTCCTTATGCCTGGCGCCATCACCGGCCTTGTTTTGCGCCGGCTTTTTCCGCCTTTTCCACTGAGGCCCTGTACTTCTTATGGACCAGGTCCCTGTCGAAGTCGTACTCCTCCTTAAGCATCCGGTCCCTTTCATCCTGAGTGAAATAGCGCATGCAGGGCTGGAAGAAGTGCCGGTCTTCCTTCTCAATGTGTTTGGGATAGAATTCGACAAGGTAACGCAAAGACTCCATTATTCGCGAGACGCTCTCGCTGCTTCCCCTTATGTATTCCTCTTTGGCTTTGACTATGTCGTTTACGACCTGCCTTCCTTTCCGATGCTCCTCGATCAGTTCGGCCAGCATCTCCTTCAATTCGCCTGTCAGCGGCTTTTCCCCGAGCTGCCTGAAGAGAATATCCTCTTCCTTGCCGTGGTGACAGTTGTCGGCGTAGGTTCTAACAAAATCGACGGCCATATCTATGAACCCGGGGTCTATTTGCCCCGTTTCTTCGATCCGGATAAGCTCCCTGGCGATCACCCGGATCATCCTCTCTATCAGACGGTGCTCGATCATGAGCGGCGCAATGGGCATAATCGTCATTTAGTTCTCCTTCTTTACACGGCAAAAAAAGTTGCTGTTATGATGGTAGCCTTTCCAGGATCCGGTCGGTGATCTGCTCGCAGGTGAAGAGCAAGGATTCCAGGTCCAACACCCCCAGTACTTTCGAATCGAACAGAAATTTGGTTTCGGCTTGAAAACCCTCTCGCTCGTCCTCGTCCCACCAGAGTATGCGAACAGCGAGCTTCGGCAGAACTTGGAACTCGGCTGCAAAGTCGGCTTTTGCGCCTGGAAGGGACACTTCTTTTCCGATGCCGGCTATGGCCGATGGAAGGCGGTGGATTTCCCCGGCCGATTTCTTAGCCAGAGGTTCCTGGCAATGGGCTTTGAGGCTTTGGATTTTGGATACGGAGTTAGGGAGGCTTTCCATACCGATCCACACGCCTGCCGGTTCAACTGCACCGCCGATGACGTAGTTGTAGAGCAGGATCTTTTCATAGGAATCGAGAGCTTCGGCAGAATCGCATCCCCTGATTTCGCCGGCTGTAAGAACCACTTCCCGCCCAAAGTATATGAGCTCCAGCGCAGGCTTGCCGTCAGCCTCGAAGTGCTTAGCCCCCAGGCTGTCCGCGATGCTCCGAAAATCCCATTTCAGGATCTCCTGGCGAAGGAACTGGAGGGCCTTCTCAAACCCTTCGCGCTTCAACCCAATACCTTCCTCCGGCTGATCGGCGAGCAGGCTCATGAACTCCTGAAATTGCTTCCCCTCAAGATGGGGGCAGACCTCGATGCTGGCCTGCCCCGTGATAACCTGAGTCGAAAAGGCAAAACACGACGCAAAACCGCATTCTCTGCAATTGGTTTTGGGGGTGAGCTTGTAAAGATCGATCGGCGTCAGCCGCTTGTCCGGTTTCTCACGATGCTCATCATTAGTAGACATTTTTCATCCATTTGATTCCCATTTCGACAAGACATCATCAACACACGACTATCCCCAGGCAGATGCATTTGGTGCAGTTTTACGCGCCCACTAGGGTCGCCCCGCCCGACTCACTCTATTATCATCAAAATGCAGTTTCGTCGATGGACTCATTTTGCTGGCGAAGTCTATATCTACAGCCATTAGCCGAAAATGAAAAGCATTCCTTTGGGTCCAAGAAACGCTCGATCGGCTGCAATCGGAAGGTCAAAGCCGGCAGTTCTATCCGGGAGGGTATAACGGCCCTGTCTTTTGCTTACGGCCAGGATGTTGGCCGGCCCTGGGAAAGGTTTGGCGCGACCGGCCGCGTTCAGGCCGGGAGCAAGTGGCTTATGGCTAATGACAATTCAGAAAGCCTCTTCAGGGGGGATCCTTTCAAGGCACGACCAATTGCAAT
Source organism: Syntrophobacteraceae bacterium (assembly GCA_035624985.1). Lineage (GTDB taxonomy): Bacteria > Desulfobacterota > Syntrophobacteria > Syntrophobacterales > Syntrophobacteraceae > SbD1. Next base: position 21,362 of record DASPQK010000362.1, read on the forward strand.
CCCAGTTGTCGGTTTCCCGGAGCCTGGGGTGGTCGCAGTGAATGCTGTTCAGAAGGAATTTGCCTTCCATGGAAATCCACTCTAGAAGAAGCTTTGCCGTCCGCTGCTCCTCGGGACATTCCATTTCCAATGTTTTCCATCTTGAATTCCCTGTCATAGCTTGTCCTTTGCGATCATGATAGGTTTACTGCCTTTCCTCCTCATCGACGACAGACAGGACCTTGCGAACCTCAGGCAGATTACCGTCCTTTTTGAAATGCGGGAAAGTGAGGCCGATCATATGCGCAAGATTATAAGAGATTCTTTTCCATTTTGTCAAAAAAAGATCGACAATTAAAGCAAACCGGCGGATTAGAAAAAAAACCGCGCTGCACTGTGTCCAATTTGGAAAATCAGGCCTCGGCGACACCTTCAGGCATAGCGCCTATCGCGAAAACGACCGTTCCTCCCCCTGTAATATAGCAAGGGTCAAGGCACTGCACGTAAGCTTTATCCGAAGCCGTGCCCCCCTTCGACAGGCCGAGATCCGCGGCCTTGATGCCGCGTGAAAGAGCCACATAATATGGGAAAATGGATGCAAGCGAGTGCATGCACACCGCGCTGTTTCCGGCAATATCCAATATATATCCTTCCTTGAGAACAATGGAGCTGCCAACGCGGTACACCGGGCATCTTCCCCTTATCTCCACCACCTCGATCAAAAGCGGCATAGGATAAATCATGAAACCAAGTCTCCTTCAGAAAGCGTTTCCATCCAAGCTGGCAAGGAGGTATCGTAGATCTTCGTCGGTCCTGACGAACTGCCCGAGATTTCCCAGGCGCACACTGGTTAGACCGGCTGCCGTAACCTGCTCATAGGCTTTCACCATCTCGGTAAGGCTTGGCGGCCGGAAATCCCTCATCTTATATTCCGGAAAGAAGGCCAGAATAGTGAAGGGAATCTTTGGATCGCTCCGGGCGAGCATCCGTGCGATCTCCGTGAGCTGGTCGGCCTCGACCAGGCCTGGAATATACAGCGAGAGCACCTCGAGGACAAAGCCGCGAGCAAGGATTTGCTCCGGTAGGCCGAGTATGCGGTCATTATCGCAGCCGGTAAGCCACTTGTGCTTGTCGGGGTCGAATGCCTTTATGTCGAGCCAAAATGCATCCACGCCGGAATCTCTCAGATAATCAAGGTTTTGTGCTGTAAGACCGAATCCGTTCGTTTCCAGCAGGACCCAAAGCCTGGTCTTTTCCTTCACGAGGCTTGCGCACCGGCCATAGAACTCCGGGCGGCACATCACATCCCCGCCTGTAAATGCAAGAATGTTTCGCGCAGGGCCATGTCCCTGGGGGCTGAGCACAATCGATTCGCGCGGCAGCACGGCGGGACACAGCATGCTCCGCTCCCCGTAGAGAACGCACGCGCCGCAACACCGGCAGGATTCCTGGGCATGCCAGGCGGTAGCCTTCTGCCTTGGTTCCCACAGGGTCACCCCTTTTTCGTAGGCAAGAGCGAAGCCGAGGACGACTTCCGGCGACATCCACGTTCCGTCGGCAATTTGGCTGAACTGCCACGAGTGGCACTTGCGGCAGCTCATATTACAGCCCGACTGGTAGATGGAAAAGTAGTTCTCGGGCCTGGAGAGGTGCAAGGCGTGGATCAGTCGTTCGAGCTTACCCCCGGACTCCCTCAGGGCTGCTGTGCATGCGGTAAGTTTTTCGCGCTGCGTGCGAACGGCGCAGCTTCCCGGCGAAAACCCCTGTTCCTTGAGCCGGCAATCCATCTTGACCATCCTGTGTATCTCCTCGTTGTGATGTATGTTTTGATAGTGCACTGCGCAGAGGATTCGCATTCGCGCCGGTTCCGGGGATCGGTGAGGCAGCCTCGGGCAAGGACGTATGAAGCGGCAAGCGCCGTTCCCGCCCGTAGCCGCTAACCTCACCCTTTCCCGGAATTTGAAATTGCAACCGGCGGCAAAAATCGTGCAGCTTGCAGACAGGGCAGGGCCGAGTGTCCGGGAGGCCGCCACGGGCGTTCCGGCGCGGCGCACGCCCGATTCTCCGGCCATGCGGATTGCGTTGTGGCGGTGTTCGCGCGCTAGGCATGCGGAAAACTCGCGGAAATGGCCGGGGTCGCGATTCATCGGGCAATCCGGAAGGTTTCGGACGATAATTTGCACAATATTTTACCTCTTCTGAGGCGTACATGGAAACAGATGTTTGTCTATCAGAAATGCGTCCGCAAGAGGTGCTGCCCAAAATGCACGTCATTTTGGGCTGGTTAAGGCATGATTCTGGAGAGATGAAATCTCTCCGACCGAAGCGAGTCCCGATCTTTAAATAGAAGAAACAGATAAGCTACTATGAAGGCCGAAATAAATGCAGAGGCAAACAGTCCCAATATGCTTTCTTTATCCCGGTCGATCCCGCTCCCCACGCGGCCCCGAATATCTGCTGGGACCCAACATGGATTCCGTTTCCGGTGTTTACAATGCGGAGTGTGTGATACCGATGAGCCAGCTGACTCCAGGACTCCAGATGAAGATCGCAAACATTGCGCCGTATGTCAGTTCTTTCAAAATCACGCTAGCTTCAGGGTCTCACGATGCCAACGGCATCGGGACCAATTCCGCCAGTGTAATTCTAAACAACACCGTAAGCGGAAGCGCTCCAACTCAATACGTGGCCGGCGAATCCTCCAGTTTCATTGGCGCGTCCTGGCAGACGTACTCTAAGGATCCGTCCTTCACCCTTAGCGCCGGCTCTGGAACCAAGACCGTCTATTTCAAAGTCCAAGACGGCTCGGGTACCGAATCAGCGGTTGTGCACGGCGGTATCCGCGTGAGATAGGGATGTGTATTTACGGCGGCAATTAACCGTGGAATTCCGGTACAAACGTGAGTGCAGCTTTTCTTGATGAGAGCTAGTGGCTGCTGGAGAGTGATTCTTTTATCAAATGGGAGCGTGGGAATTTCCTGTTGACGATACAGCAGACCAGAATGAAGTCTGGCCCAGGTTGGCTGTTGAATGCCTCGCGGCAGCTTATGATTAGGCTGAGCCTGAATATTCCGTTCAATTGATCAGGCGATCCAACCCTGAGTTCCAACCGTTCCCGCAATCCGATGCAAGGGTCAAGAACCGGCCTGAACGAGCCCGGGGCCGAGACCCTCTGTCCCTTACCGCTGCCAGGTACTTAAGACCTGCACGCTTGACATACCTGAAATACAAAGGGGGCCGCAAGGCAATAGCAGGTCATTGGGATTGTCTCCCCCTGGTATCAAAACGGGCGTAGGGTATTTCCTCGAAATTTTGCCCAAGCCCGTAGCGGCTGAGTAGAAAAGGCCAATCGGGTTTTTCCATGAAGTTCATCAGGGCAACATTAATCCTGGTTCTCCATGGACTGTCCTTGGGCAGGCCATAGGCGAAAGAAAACCTTCTCAGGTTTGTAGGGTAGACGGAAATCTTGTCTTTATAGTGGTTGTCCCTGTAATAGTGGAGCGTGATCTCATCATAGAGGTACCCATCGGCATCTTTATTGAATATCGCCTTCAGGGCATCTTCCTCCGTGTTGTGCAACGTGTAGGACGTCGCGTTCATTTTTTCCAACTCAGCAGCCTCTGCGCTGCCCTTGATTCCTGCCATGCGCATATGCCGCACGGATTCTTCACTTATGGTGCTCGCCAGGTTCCTGCGCGCGGTAAGAGAAGTAGTCAGCGATGCGGTTAGAGCACTTAACATCAGGGCACAGACCAGCATCCAGACGAGGCCCAGGGCCCTTGCTGAAAACGATTTCAGGTTGATCCCGAAACAGACCCCGGAGGCAAGGGTGGAACCAACCCAGTAAATCCCTGATCCGATCCCGTGTATCAACCCGCCCCCGAAGTGTTCAGGGTTGTGCACACGCTCTATGAACCAAAGCAGAAAACCGAGCAGGCAAAGAGTTGCAAGCAAAAAGAAGATGATCTTGATGATTGCCCAGGAAAAGAAAATCTTTATAGCCGCTATCCAGGGGTGATCCAATTTATCGGGCAAGGTCGCCACAGCAAGTCGTGTACTGCCCAGAGGAACAGTGAAATCCATGTATTTTTCACGCTCTGCCAATAGGAAAAAACCATCGATTGCAAGATCGATCTTGTTTTCCTTCAGGGAGTCAAGAAGCCTGGAAAACTCCATTTCCTTGAATTCGTAATTAACCCTTAGCTCGTTTGCGACTGCTTTCCAAATCTCGACACTAAAACCGGTCCATTCACCGTTCTTGCCCTTTATGAGGTAGGGGGGATCATTTACCACGCCCACAACAAGTTTCTCACCCGCCGGAAAAGTTGAGCCATTTTGCCCGATAGCCGGGAAAGGGAAAAATTGAAGTATTGCAAGCAGCACGAGTGATAATAAGGCTCTTTTCACCCTTGAACCCTTCTGTCCGGGCTCGACCCCGCCGCAGGACGAGCTTGCGTATTTGGATCAATATACCATTCGGCTTTGTCATAATTCTTAATGAACAGAATTTGATCCCGTTAAAAACCCCATGCTGCAATTGGAATATGCCCAGAGATTGGGACTGGCTGGGCATCGCGACCAGATGATCGCAGCGTGTGAGGGTCAGTCCTTGAAAAAGGAAGAAATGGTGAAAAACCGACCTGTTCCTTTTTCAAGGACTCTCCCTCATTTCATACTTCTTCGTAAGCCCTCGCGGAGTGAGTGTTTTGTTGGAGGTTATTTCATTCGGGCGCAATCAACCTGAGTCTTCAGGTGTGGATTTCATGCCGGAAACCTCCCCGATGGTCTCAAACATGGAATATCCTGTGGCAAAATCATATGATGGTCATGATGAAGCACGCCCCTGAGCCCACCTTGGTGGTCTTCATCATGCAACATTCCTTGGGATAGGCTGGTTGAGTACTGAACCGTCGAGATATGCTCTTCAATCATTCGCACATTGTGAAAGTGCTTTTTCCACCCACTGATTGAGGCTCATTCCGGATGCCTCGGCAGCGGTGACAATGTCGGCATGCAAATCGGGAGAAATCCTGACATTGAATCTTCCGGAGTAGCGCTTGAAGGGGGCGATCCCGCGTTCCTCACAAGCTTGCAGGTAAACCTCAAGAGACTTTCTGCCTTCATTCAGCAAACCCTGTACGTCGGTGGCATAAAAGTCCGCACCACCGGAAAGCCCCAGGAATTCCCCTCGAAGCATACCAATATCCGGGTCGAAAGAAATAAGGGCCTTATGCCCGTCAATCTCCATTATGTTTTTCATGGTTTCACTCCGTGCCTTTCCAGCCATCTGCGAATAGCGGCCACAGCCCCTTTGTCCGTATCCAGCCCACGGTGTGGCCGATGAAACACCCTGACCTGCCCGAACAAAAACACTTCCACGCGAGAACCCCCTCGTTCCTTGATCTCCGCCCCCAACTCACGCAACAATGATACGATGTCGGTCCACCGGATGTTGCCGGAGGCAGGATGAGAAAAGATCGAGTCCAAAGTGTGTTTATGCTTCCGTTTCATCAGTATTTGGTACCACAACATGGTACTAATTTCAAGT
>DASPQK010000363.1:0-8020 GCA_035624985.1 Syntrophobacteraceae bacterium
AAGCAGAACGATATTGAAATTCTGGAACTTGTTGACGACGATTCTCTCTTTCTGAAGGAGTTTCAGAACGTCGAAAAAAGGCTGCCTCAACGGTGGGCCGTATCGGCCCTGCAACCGTGCACTCAGTTTTCGATCCACACCGGCCAGAAATCCTCCCACAAAAGGTGCGATCACGAGAAAAACCAGCATTCTTTCCAGAATACTCAGAGATTGATAGGCCTCATAGATACTCTTCATACGAATGCCACTCCGAACATCACGAAGACCAGCGTCAAGGAAACAAGAACGCCGATTATGAACAAACGATCTTCTCCAAAGTACTTTTCCAGATAGTAGTTCTTGAGTTCGATGGTCTGCGTCGAGGCCATGGCCCCTTCGAAGGTAATATTGTCGATATTCGCCCCTCCGAGATAGGTTCCCACCCGCTTATAATTCTTATTGGCAAATGCAAAGTAGAAAAGGCCCACGGGAAGGAGGATCAGCAAACCAAGCATGATGACGAAAATCACCATAACATTAAAGGTATCAGGAGCTGGGATTTTACCGAACAGCTCCGTCAGATAAGGGTTGATGATCCCGGAAGAGATCAACGGGAAGGCAAGACATACCACCACGGTGGAGACAGCCAAAATATACAGCGTAATCCATTCCCAGCGACTGACCCGATGTTCCATCACCTCAGCGACGCCGTGTTTAATCGACATGATTTTGCCCATCCATTTTGCCCAGAAAAAGACCGTCGCTCCACTTCCGTAGGCTAAGATGATCGCCATTCCCGGATTGGCATCGACAAAGGCTTTGAGGGTTACGAATTTGCTGATGATCATCCCGAAAGGCGCGAGAAACATCCCGGCCATGCCGATCATCATCACTGCCGTGAGCTTCGGCAGTCGCATGATCAAGTAGTCCATATCCTCGATGTCACGGCTTTCGAGCTTGTATTCCACAATCCCCACACAAAGGAAGAGAAGCGACTTTGCCACGGCATGGAAGATGATCAGAAGCAGCGCCGACCACATGGCCGCAGGGGTATTGATTCCTGCGCAGGCCACGATCAACCCGAGGTTAGAAATGGTCGAGTAGGCAAGCACCTTTTTAGCATTGCTCTGGGAAATGGCGATCAGTGCCGTGACCAGGAAACTCACCCCACCGATGAGCATGAGCATTTTTGCCGCAACCGTGTTCTCCATCACCGGGGCAACCCTCAGAATGACATAGACCCCGGCTTTGACCATCGTGCTTGAATGGAGCAGTGCGGACACCGGCGTCGGAGCAACCATGGCCCCGGTCAGCCACGAGGAAAACGGAAGCTGGGCCGATTTGACCAGTCCTGCAAAGGCAATGCAGACGGCGGGAAGCAGAGCGTAGCTTTGATCCAGACGGATCAGTTTATCTAATTCCATGGTGTGGGAGGAGGTATACAGGTAGACGAGGCCGATCGCAAACACCACGCCTCCCAGCAGGTTCATCTTCAATGCCCGAAACAAACTCTCAATCGACTGCTTGTCGTTTCTATAACCGATTAACAGAGCCGAGCAGATGGTTGTTATTTCCCAGAAGAAATAGAGCCAGATGAGATTATTCGAAAAAACGATGCCAAACATGGCGGACAGGAAGAGGTAGATGAGGAAAGCAAAATACCGGCGTCTGTCTTTTACTTCCTTATGGTGCTCGTGATATTCGGGGATGTATCCGATCGCATAGAGACAGATGGCGCTTCCGATAATGCCAACAATCAGAGCCATAATAATGGAAAATTTATCCACGAAGAGACTGTGCTCGACCTTCATCGTACCGCCGGCAGTAAACTCAAAGGTCAACATTATCATTGACTGGACAACGACAAGCAGTATGCAAAGATATTGTTTTGACCGAAGAGAAATATAAACAATAAATGCTGCGATGAGCACCTCGACCACAAGCATGGAAATATTGGCCACATGACTCTCAAGGTGGAAGTAGACGGGCCCCCGATCAAGATAAGTGACCAGCAGATAGATTGGCACCGCGGCCAGCACAATATTGGCGATCACCCCGATTGTTCTTCTGAGAGCCGTACCGAGCGGCAATACCAGTGCTAATCCTGCGATGCATAAGGGAAAGACGATCAGAAAGATCAAGGCATTCACTGGAATATCCTCACCTTAACAGACTAATCTCGTTTCTTGCCAAGCGACCCAAACCCCGGAGAAAGAGATAGCGAAATACGTGCCATATGGAAGATGGTTTTTGATTTTCGGGATAAGGTATCGATAGAAATAGGTTTTTATCAAAATGGCCTGCCTCTCTCAAGACGGATAGAATTTGATTATCTGTCGAGATAACGACACAATGCTTTTTTATCGACATTAATCCGGAGTTCATGCCTGTTTATTTTCTTTCTGCCCTGTCCACCTGACAACGACCGCGGAAAACTTCAGCCGTTGTGCGACTTCCGCCCCAATTTGAGCCCCAACAAAGATTACAAATAGCCCCAGTAAGACTTCTGTTCCGTGGCTCATCCCGTCCTCCTGACGTGGAGGTTCTTTTCAACATTACCCGAGTGGAGCCATTACCCCCATCCCAACCTTCCCATCAAGGTAGAAGGAGGCCGAGTCCAACCTTTTAGTCTGGTTTAAATCTGTCCCGTCCGACCCGAATCGCCATGAGCCTGCTCGCCACGGCAAAAATAACACCGGTCGACCAACCGAATGTCAATATTCCTGTCACTCCCTCGATTGCACCGAGGAGTCGCCACCCAACAGGGAGTGTGACATCCCCATAGCCAATCGTTGAGTAAGTAACTATCGAGAAGTATACGGCGGATTCAAAATCCTTAAGGATGCCCCAAAGAGTGTAGAAACCAGCCCATACGCATATTTCAGCCAAATGCAGAGCCAGGATGACCGCGAAAATTTTGATAAAAAGGAGTGTGTTGTCAACCGTACCAAATTTCTTTTCGATCTTGGGCTGCTTTCGCATCAGCCACCTGAAAAGCTCCACCATGCCAGTGGCATGAATAGAAACATTGATCGAAACGAGAATAAATGCCAAGAGGATCTCTCGAAACATTACGCCTGCTCACTTTTTCTTAGGAATTCGGAAATACGATAAAAAGGCGAATAAGAATTATGGCGGTATGAGGTACCCCTTCGTGGAACTCTCCTTCGCTATGTCTTCGCCTGTCATCTTGTCCGCCTCCGTCACCCAACCGCCCCCCATCGCCTTGTAAAGGTTAACAAAAGACCTGAAAAGGGTCGCCTTGGTTTGTGCGTAATTCAATTCAGCGTCAAACAGGCTTCGGTTCGCGTCCAGAACTTCCAAGTAACTGGTATAACCATTGTCAAACCGAAGTTGTGCCAGCCTGGCATACTCCCTGAGGGCTTCGGTTCGACGACCTAATGCTTCGAGCTGGGGTTTGGTCTGTTTCTGGTCAACGAGAGCGTCGTCCACCTCCCGAAAAGCGGACTGGATGGCCTGCTGATAGCGCACCACCAACTCTTGCTGCCGGGACTCGGCGAACTTCACCTGTCCCCTGATGGCGCCTGCCGTAAAGATCGGTGCGATCACAGGTGCAGCCACGCTCCAGGCCTGAGCAGGGCTCTTGAAAAGTTTCGAGAGGTCCGCGCTGGAGTACCCGAAAGCAGCCGTCAGAGAGATCGCGGGATAATAGAGGGCTTTGGCGGCGCCGATCTGCGCATTGGCCGCGATCAGGTCCTGTTCTGCCCCGCGGATGTCAGGCCGCTGTTCAAGAAGGCCCGAGGGCAATCCGGCAGGGACATCCGGCAAGGCAAGCCCATCGAGGGTCCTTCCCCGGGGGATGGGGCCTGGGTTACGGCCCAGAAGGATACTGAGGGCGTTCTCCAGTTGGGGGATGGTCTTTTCATAGAAAAAGATTGCTGCCAGAGCCCGCTCGTACTCAGCCTTGACCATGTTCACTTCGATGGATGAGGAAAATCCTTCTTTGAACCGGAGTTCGAAGATGTGCAGGGACTCCCTGTAAGCGTCCGCCGTCTTGATCGAGATCTCCATCTCCATGTCAGCATCCCGGAGATCGATGTAGGCGCTGGCCACAGCCGCAACGAGAGACAGAATGACTGCCCTTCGCCCTTCTTCGCTGCTGAGGATTCCGGCACGAGCCGCTTCTGTAGCGCGACGGATCTTTCCCCAAATGTCAATTTCCCAACTGCCGTTCACAAAAACCGACCACACGTCATCCGTGTTCTCTGTTCCAGGAGGGAGTGCGGGTAAGCCCGTCTTTGTTATCCGTTGCACTCCGCCGGAGGCTCCGACCCCGAACTGCGGGAATAAACTTGCCCTTGTGGTTACGTATTGCCCCACAAATTCTCCGATTCTGGCCACCGCGACCTTAAGGTCTTTGTTCTCCCGGAGGGCGATCTGAATCAGCTCATTCAGGACAGGATCATTAAACTGCTGCCACCAGGCCGTATTGGCAACGTCCTTCGCTTCCTTGTCTTCGAAGCGCCAGTTCTGAGGGATGTCAATGGCCGGACGCTTGTAGTCAGGGCCTACGGCACACCCGGCCAGCAAAGCAACTACCAGAAGGATGATCGCCTTCTTCATATCGTACCTCCGCCCGCAGAAATGTTGGGTCCTTTTTGCGGCTCGTGTCCTCCCTTGTCCTTGCGATGGGCGAGCTTTTCCACCAGATAGAACGTCGCCGGGATGATGAAGATGGCAATGCAGGTGGCAGTCAACATCCCCCCGATGACGGCCGTACCCATGACCTTCCGAGCGACGGCACCCGAGCCTGCGGCGATGGCCAGGGGCACACAACCCAGAATAAAGGCAAAAGACGTCATCAATATCGGCCGGAGGCGCAGGCGGGCACCCTCCAACGCGGCATCCATGATCGGTTTGCCCTTCTCGTATTCCACCTTGGCAAACTCCACAATCAGAATGGCGTTTTTGGCCGCCAACCCGATGAGCATCACAAGGCCGATCTGGGCATAAAGGTTAAATTCCATTTTTCGGAGTAGGATGAAGGCAAAGGCTCCGAAAACGGCGATGGGTGTTCCGAGAAGCACGCTGAAGGGGAGCGACCAGCTCTCGTACTGGGCGGCGAGGATCAAGAAGACGAAAAACAGAGACATCCCGAAGATGACGGAGATCGGCACGCCCTCGCTGGCTTTCTTCTCCTGATAGGACATACCGATGTAATCATAGCCCATCTCCTGAGGCATCACGTTTTTGAAGACCTCTTCGAGTGCCTTCATGGCCTGGAGAGAACTGTACCCAGGGGCTGCGGAGGCGTTGATCTGCGCAGAACGATAGAGGTTATAACGCATGGTGAATTCAGGACCGGAGCGCTGCTCGAAGCTCGTCAGCGCCGAGAGGGGAACCATGTCGCCCTTGCTGTTGCGCACGTAAAACTGTCCGAGTTGCTGGGCCTGAGTCCGGTACTCTCCCTCCGCCTGCACATAAACCTGCCACTGGCGGCCAAAGCGGTTGAAGTAGTTGACGAAGTAAGCGCCCATGAAGGTCTGCAGGGTCCGGTAGACGTCGCTGATCTCGACTCCCTGTTTGAGGACTTTGTCACGGTCCACATTGACGAAGGTCTGGGGCACGGTGGGGGTGAAGGTTGTGGTGACGCGGGCCAGCTCGGGCCGTTTGCGCGCCTCGGCGAGGAACTTCTGCGCGTTCTGGGTTAGGAAGCGGATGTCCCTACCTGCCCGATCCTCGATCACCATGGTGACGCCCCCTGAAGTTCCGATGCCGGGGATGGCAGGAGGAGAGAAGGCGAAAGCGATTCCCTGCGGAAGTTTCGCAAACTCCCGGTTCAGGTGGGTCATGATGGCCTCATACTTCTCCTCCGGTTTTTTCCGTTCCTCCCAGGGCTTGAGCGTGATAAAGAAGAACCCGCTGTAGGTGTTGGTGACGCCGCTCAGCATGCTGTAACCGGCGACCGACGTACAGATCTCGACGCCAGGTGTCGCCATGATGATCTTTTCCATCTCGCTTACAGCAGCCTCGGTCCGCTGGAGGGATGCCGCATCCGGCAGCTGCACGCCGGCATACATATACCCCTGATCTTCTTCCGGGAGGAAGCCTCCTGGCACCTTGCCGCCGATCAAACCCGTCCCCACTGTCATGACAACGAGCAGGAGAATACTGATCAGTAATTTTCGGATGGCCGCGCCGCAAAGACGTACGTAACCATTCGTGGCTTTTCCGAAGACCCGATTGAACCAACCGTAGAATTTAGCCAATGGTCCACGTCCTGCTTTCTTGGGCTTGAGAATCATAGCCGAGAGCGCCGGGCTCAACGTGAGTGCGTTAAAGGCGGATATCAGGACCGATATGGCAATGGTGACCGCGAACTGTGAAAAGAGCCGTCCCGTGATCCCCGGGATGAAGACGCTCGGCAGAAAGACGGCTGCCAGGACAAGCGCAATAGCCACAACAGGTCCGGAGACTTCCCCCATTGCCTTCTGAGTCGCCTCCTTGGGCGACAAGCCTTTCTCAATATGGTGTTCCACTGCCTCGACCACTACGATGGCGTCGTCTACAACGAGGCCTATGGCAAGCACCAACCCCATGAGGGCAATGGTGTTAATGCTGAAACCCAGAAGTGGGAACGTGGCGAAGGTTGCGATGAGCGACACCGGAACGGCGAGTGCCGGGATGAGGGTGGCTCGCCATCCCTGGAGAAAGATGAAGACGACGATGATGACCAGGATCATCGCCTCGTAAAGGGTCTTGAGGACTTCTTTGATACCTTCCCGGACGGCGAAGGTGGTATCGAGAGAAACCTCATAGTCCAGGTCCGGCGGAAAGGACTGTTTTGCTTTCTCCATCAGTTTCCTCACGCCGTCGACGGCCTGGATCGCGTTGGTGCCGGGGAGTTGGGTGAGAAAGAGAACCGCGGCTGGCTTTCCGTTCAGGCGTCCGGCCAAGGCATACGTCTGGGATCCAAGCTCGACCCTGGCGACATCCTTGAGCCGCACGAAGGACCCGTCCGCGTTCGCCCGTAGCACGATCTTTCCGAACTCCCCCTCTGTTTCCAGCCGACCCTGCGCTCTGACGGCATAGGTAAACTCCTGGCCGGGAGGCGCTGGTTCGCCGCCGATCTGGCCCGCAGGGTTGACCGTGTTCTGTTGCCTAATGGCGTTCACGATCTCGGGAATCGTGATGTTGAGCTTCGCTAACTGGTCCGGTTTCACCCAAAACCGCATGGCGTACTGGCCGGCGCCATAAACGGTGACCATGGAAATCCCCGGAACACGGGTCATCTGGTCGTTGAGGTTGATGTTGGCATAATTGGCAAGAAAGGTTGCGTCGTACGTGCCCTTGGGTGAATAGAGGCTCACAATGATCAAGGGGGAGGACGTCGACTTCTTGACCGTAACGCCGTAATCGCGGACCTCCTGGGGGAGCTTGGCATCGGCCTGGCTCTTTCGAATCTGGGCCAACACCTGATCGATATTCGGGTCCGTCTTTACGTCGAAGTTCACGTACAGCTTCAACTCGCCGTTATTGGCGTTGAGCGAGTACATATAGTTCATATTGTCGACACCGCTCATCTCCTGCTCGATCGGGGTCGCAACGGACTGCTCAACAGTCTGTGCATCGGCTCCCGTGTAGGTCGTATTGATAAAGATTTCCGGGGGGACGATGTTGGGGTACTGGGAGATGGGCAGGCCGAGGATGGCCACAACACCCACGATCACCATGATGATGGCAATGACAATGGCAACGATCGGCCGGTTAATAAAGAACTTAGCCATGGCGGGTTACCTCTTTTCCGGTTTGGACTGCGGTTTGGCCCCTTGCTTTGCTTCCGGTTTCTGTGACGCACCGGGCTCCGCTTGAGCCTCCGCCACAAAAGGCTTCGGGCTTACTGCCATGCCTTCCCGCACTTTTTGTGTCCCTTCGGCGACCACCTTATCCCCCGCCTGCAGACCCTCGTCGATGACCCAGAGCCTCCCGAACCATTGCCCGACTTTGACCGATTTGATTGCCACCTTGTTCTCAGGGCTCACGACAGCGACGAAATACTTGCCTTGGACTTCGCTTACGG
>DASPQK010000364.1:0-17501 GCA_035624985.1 Syntrophobacteraceae bacterium
CAGGCAGGCAGGCTTCTCGAGCGGCTGCTTCGGCAGGATGGCCTTAATTTTCGCCTCAATACGAAAGTAACGGGCGCCGAAAACGCCGGAAGCGCAGTCAGACTGTTCCTGGAGCCGGGTGATGGGGTGCAGGAGGAAGCCGAATTCGACAGGGTGCTTATCGCGGTCGGCAGAAGGCCCCTGGTGCATGGCTTCGGTATCGATGAACTTGGGATTCGGCTGGACTCGAGAGGCTTTGTCATGGTCGATGAGGATTACCGGACAAATATCCCGGGGGTGTATGCAATAGGAGACCTGGCGCCCGGCCCGATGCTCGCCCACAAGGCATCGGCCGAGGGGATCGCTGCGGTCGAACGAATTGCCGGGCTTGCCAGTGAGCTGAATTACGATGCCATTCCCGCCGTAATCTATACCTCCCCTGAAGCGGCCTCGGTGGGAAAAACCGAGGAGGAACTCAAAAGCCTTGGCGTCGAATATGGATCGGCGGTTTTCCCCTTTCGTGGGACCGCGAGGGCCCAGTGTCTCGGCGAAACTGACGGGTTCGTTAAAATCCTTGCCCACTCGAGATCCGGTCGCATCCTGGGCGTACACATCGTCGGTCAGCGCGCCTCAGAGCTTATCGCCGAATGCGTTATCGCGATCAAATCGCATATGAGCGCCGAAGAACTGAGCCGAGCCGTTCACGCCCACCCGACACTGTCGGAAGCCGTGCACGAGAGCGCGGCCATACTGCTCAAAGGGCAAAAAAACAAAAACTGAGTGCGGCGAACCGGAATAATTTTTCCCCACGCGAAGCCGGTTCGGCCCCTCACGGCCTCTATACGTCCTATACAGCCTGCCTCGGACCCGATCCGGTGTCCAATATGTGCTATAGAGCCCGCGTCGGACCTGATCCAGGACCCTATGAGCTATCTCTCAGACTGTGGAATAGTTCTTATGCGCGACTCGATACTTGTCGATTATATCGGGGAAGGGTAATCGCCCAATTGGAATTCTACTCTGCAAACCATCCGGGAGCGCGGTAATGGATTGAGGAGGCGTTCTTCACTCGAGTAAAACATGGGAGCAAATTATGGAAACCGGGGGAAAAATCCTGTCACTGTCTGATACCGTGGAGCGACATGCGAGTTTGACGCAATTGAAACTGCCGGTGTTCCCCGGGGCCGCATTTGAACTGCGGCAATTACTCGCTTCCGACGATGCTTCAATCGATCAGATCTCCCAGGTTATCAGCAAGGACCAAGCTATAGCGACCAATGTTTTGAAATTGGCAAATTCCACTTTCTATTCAGGAACGAACAGAAGTGTCCGTACAGTCAGAGACGCTGTAATGTGTCTGGGTTCAAATCACATTTTAAACCTTGTTATATGCAGCTGCCAACATACCTACTATAAATCACAAAACAAGATGCTGTCGAAATATTTGGAAATACTTTGGCAGCATGCATTATGCGTATCTATTGGCTCTAAGTGGCTTTTACATGAGCTTGGATACCGCAAGTTTGAAGATGAGGGATTTTTGGCTGGTTTATTGCATGATATTGGAAAACTTGTTATTATTAAGACAGTAGAAGCTATATATTCCGCTGACATCAATATAGACCTCCGGCATCCTAATATTTCAATCACTATCGAATCGATGCATGCCCAACAGGGATATAAACTGTTGGACGCATGGAGCATACCGGTTGTCTACTCCAACATATCCCTGAATCACCACAGCCCGGATTTCGATGCAAGCGATATTTTATCGATCGCGGTGCGGATTTCAAATCAAGTGTGCAGAAAAATGGGTATCAGCACCAATTCGGAGCGACCGGCCGATGTTGCGGCTTCCCCGGAGATCAAGGCATTGGCTATCGACGAATATGTTCTTGCCGATTTGGAAACGGTCATATTGGACGCCGTGCAGTCGGAATACAGCATGCTTAACGAGTTGGGACTCGATAACTCCACGCCTTACGGGATCTATCTGTAACAAAAGTAAGCACCAAGTGGCCGGCCGCGATTAAGTTGGGCCCACGCCCGGCCGTATTGCCGCCTCGTTAAATTGGATTTATCTATGGTTCCAATAGGAATTAGCCTTATTATTAAGTTGACTTTCCTGCGTGCTCGGTCTAATTTGAGGGCTGAAATTCTCAATTCGCGAGGTCGCCTTGATATCGCTTCGGTCTTTGTTTTTTCATTCACCCCGGATTTGCCGACTCGTGCGCATCCTGCTCGGCGCAATCTTTATCCTGGCGGGAGGCCTCAAGCTTGTAGACCCGCGCGCATTTGCCCGCACGATTTCAGCATACGGCCTGCTTCCCGAAGAACTGCTGGTTCCCGCGGCGATAGCTCTTCCCGCCGTTGAACTTCTCGCCGGAACCGGTCTTCTCTTTAAGGTCCGGGGTAGCCTTACGACCGTGTGCGGGCTTCTCACATGCTTTCTTTTCGTGCTGGGATACGCCATATGGAAGAATCTAGATGTTGATTGCGGCTGTTTTTCACAACTGGAGATCCACGCAAGGAACACTCTCGTTCTAGCTTTTCTGAGGGACTTGTGCCTGATGGCTGCATCATTCTATCTGATGGCCGGGTCCAGGGTGAATCCGAAATCTCTTTCGCGCTGAACAGAATTCCACAACGGCCAAAGAGCAAATGAAAGGAGCCGAAATGGTCAGGAAAGGCAAACTCATACCGTTTATCCTTGTCAGCTTTATGATGTGGAGCATAAACGCAACAGCTTACGCACTCGAGTGGGGCAGCAAAGAAACGGAAACCGAAAAACTTGCAGTCCAGTTTGCAAATGAAGTCATAAAGGGCGGCTACAGCATCGTTACGACCGAGGAATTGAAGGCATGGCTGGACAAAAAGGAGCCGATGATCATAGTGGACACTATGCCGCTCGAAGACAGCTACAAGAAGAATCATATTCCGACTGCTCTTCAGATGGAATTCCCTAAGGAAGAGATGTCGCAACTGGATGATGCAAAAAAGGAAGCTCTCGAAAAACTCCTCGGATCGGACAAGGGCCGAAAGATCGTTTTTTATTGCGGATTTACGAAATGCGGACGCAGCCACAACGCGGCAATGTGGGCGATCAGGCTGGGGTATACGAACGTCTACCGTTGCCCGGGAGGAATAAAAGCCTGGATGGAAGCGGATTATCCGGTCGAAAAAGGCGACAAATAAGCGTTTCCGGCGGCTTATTCCGGGGCTTGTCGCTCCAGGGACTGCTCTCGTCCGAGCACCCTCAAAATAGACTCCGGGGAGGGGCGGTCCGCAGGGCCCTTTCCGACATGATGCAGCCTGACGATTCCGTCCGGGTCTATGAGAACATCGCCCCCTCTCTGGCTGATGTCGCCCTGCGATTTTACGGGGAGGCGGCCTCGTGCTATTTCTTTGAGGTAGGCCCACCATGTGGCCGGCCCCCATATGTCCCAAAAGCCGGCTGCAAGCATGCCATAGGCCGAGAAAAGCTCACGGTTCGTGTCAATCAAAAGAGGCCAGCGAAGGCCCGTATCCTCAATATAAGCCCTGGCGAGAAATCCGGCTTCGAAGGTGACGACGGCGACTTTTACCCTCAGCCTCTCGAGTTCAGCTTCGCGGCGCTGCAACTGCAGCAGATGCCCTCGGCAGGGAAGTCACCCCAGGTGCCGATGAAAAACCATAAGAAGCCATGAACCCCGATAGTGATCGAGCCGGTGAGTTTTGCCCTCGGCATCCGTGAGGACGAAAGGGATGGCGGGTTGCCCGACCAGCGCGCGCATAAGGATCGTCCTTCCTCAATTCTAACTTCTGTAAGACGAGTTGATCTTCACGTAATCCAGAGACAGGTCGCAGGTCCAGGCCGTAAAGGAAGCATCTCCCTGTCCGAGCCTCAGGAGAACGCGTATTTCCTTTTGTTTGAATATCCGGGATGCCTTCTGTTCGATCTTTTCGTCCAAAACCGGTGCGCCGTTTTCAAACACGCAAAGGTCTTCAAAGAAAAGGCCCACCCGACCGGGCGCCAGTGGCACGCCGGCCCTTCCGGCGGCAGCCACTATCCTGCCCCAGTTTGCATCCTGACCGAAAAAAGCGGTCTTTACCAGCGGCGAGTTGGCTACGGTGAAGGCGACCTTTCTGGCGCTTTCGCGGTCGGCTGCTCCGCTGACCTCGATTTGGATCAGCTTGGTGGCGCCCTCCGCATCCATCACTACCTGGATCGCCAGGTCGCGGAGAACGGCGGTGAGCGCCCCACCGAAAGCCAGGCTTTCGCTCGACCCGATATCTGTTATGAGCGGATTTGCCGCGGCTCCGCTCGCGAGCACGATCAGCGTATCATTGGTGCTCGTATCGCCGTCGACCGTTATGCAGTTAAAGGAGCGGTTCGCCCCGGCCAGGGCCCAGTAATCGAGAACTTCGGCGCTCAGGTTTGCGTCGGTGCACACAAATACGAGAAGGGTCGCCATGTCCGGAGCTATCATCCCGGAGCCTTTGGCAATGCCGCCGATGGTAACGTCCAAACCGGCGCCCAGGTTGATTTTCGCACTCGCCGTTTTTTCGACGGTATCCGTTGTCATTATAGCTTTTGCAGCGTCCCGCCACCCGTGGGGCCGGAGGTTGCCGACGAGCGCGGGCATGCAGCGGGCGACCGGGGCCGGATCCACTTGCATTCCAATAACGCCGGTCGAAGAAACGAGCACCGAGTCTGCGGGGCATCCGAGGGCCTCTGAGGCAATCCGGGCCATTTCAATCGCCCGGGTTTTTCCCTCCCCGCCTGTGCACGCATTGGCGATTCCCGCATTGACGAGAATTGCCCTTGCCCTGTGTTTTTCAAGGCGTTCCCGGCACAGTTCCACCGGGGCCGCGCAAAAGGAATTCCTGGTGAAAACGCCTGAGGCAACGCAGCCGGCCGGATTTGGAGCATAGATCAGAGCCAGGTCGAGCCTGCCCGCGTAGCGCATGCCGGATTCAATCGCTCCTGCAAGAAAACCGGGGACTTCGAACGATTCTCTACCTACCATGACACCTTTTGTATTTTTTGCCGCTTCCGCAGGGACAGGGATCGTTTCTGCCAACCTTGCCTTCCTTTCTCACCACCTGCCTGGGGACCGCCCCTTCGGCAGGCCCATAGAACATCGGCTGGTCTTCCTGTTCGGCCCGCATCTCCTGGAACTGCTCCTCCCTCTGAAGCTCTACATGGAAGAGCTTCTGGAGCGCTTCTTCCTTTATACGATCTATCATCTGCTGGAACATCTCGTGGCCTTCGCGCTTGTACTCGACCAGCGGGTCCTTCTGCCCGTAGCTGCGCAGACCGATTCCCTCCTTTAGATGATCCATGTTCAACAGGTGATCTTTCCAAAGCGCATCTACAGTCTGGAGGATAATATGGTTTTCCAGGTCGCGCATCATCGGCTCGCCGAACTCCCGGATAATCCTCGCCTCACGGGCATCGTAGCGTTGCCGCACAAGCTCGCCCAGATGTTCCCTCAGCTCCTCGCGACTCATGTCCTCAAGAGATTCCCCCGTGAAATTCGGCTGGATGCCGAAAATGCGCGGCATTTCCTTGTTGATCCCTTCCAGGTCCCAATCTTCGCCGTAGGACTTTTCCGTCGTGTGAGCTTCGGCAATGGAGTCAAGAATGTCTTCAATCATATCGAAAACAGCGGGCTTGAGATCTCCGCCCTGGAGAGCTTCCCGTCTTTGCCGGTAGATGATCTCGCGCTGCTGGTTCATGACGTCGTCGTATTCGATGATGTTTTTGCGGATGCTGAAGTTATGCGCCTCAACACGGCTCTGGGCATTTTCGATGGCCTTGCTGATAAGCCGGTGTTCGATCGGTTCGTCTTCCGCCATGCCGATCCGCTGCATGAGGCCCGAAAGCCTGTCGGCGGCAAAAATCCTCATCAGGTCGTCTTCGAGCGAGAGATAAAACCGTGACGATCCGGGGTCTCCCTGCCTACCGGAACGGCCCCTGAGCTGGTTGTCGATCCGCCGGGCCTCATGACGTTCCGTGCCGATGATGTGCAAGCCTTCCAGCTCCACCACGCCCGGCCCGAGGACGATGTCGGTGCCGCGGCCCGCCATGTTTGTCGAGATAGTCACGGCACCCGGCTGTCCGGCCCTGGCGACTATTTCCGCCTCTTTTTCGTGGTGCTTGGCGTTTAGCACCTGGTGCGGGACACCTGTGCGCTTGAGCATTTCGCTCAACTTTTCCGACTTGGTGATACTGATGGTTCCCACCAGCACAGGCCTGTTTATTCTGTTGAGTTCCTTTATCTCCCTGGCGACCGCCCTGAACTTTTCGGCCTCCGTCCGGTATATGCAGTCGGGAAGGTCGTTGCGGATCATTTCCTTGTTAGTAGGGATCACCACAACGTCGAGCTTGTAAATCTTGGCAAATTCAGCCGCTTCGGTCTCGGCGGTGCCGGTCATGCCCGCAAGTTTTTCGTACATACGGAAATAATTCTGAAAAGTAATCGAGGCCAGCGTCTGGTTTTCATTTTCGACCCTTACGGCTTCCTTGGCTTCGAGGGCCTGGTGGAGTCCCTCGCTGTAACGCCTGCCCGGCATGAGCCGGCCCGTGAACTCATCGACTATGATTACCTGGCCATCCTTTACGATGTAATCAACGTCCCGCTTAAAAAGAACATGAGCCCGCAGCGCCTGCTGCACGTGATGATTAATGGTCATGTTGCGCGGATCGTAGAGGTTTTGGATGGCAAGCAGCCGCTCCACCCTCGCTACGCCATCCTCGTTCAGGGCAACGGTGCGGGTTTTTTCTTCCTTCGTAAAATGAATCTCTTCCTGCAGCTGCGGTATAATACGGTTTATCCTGTAATAGAGCTCGGTGGATTTTTCCGCCGGACCCGATATGATGAGAGGGGTCCTCGCTTCGTCAATCAGGATGCTGTCCACCTCGTCCACGATAGTGTAGTGAAGGTCGCGCTGAACAAGCTCCTCCTGGCGGAACTTCATGTTGTCGCGCAGATAATCGAACCCGAACTCGTTGTTAGTGCCATAGGTTATGTCGGCGTTGTAGGCCTGCTGCCTTTCGAGGTCGTCGAGTCCGTGAACGATGCAGCCCACCGTCAGCCCAAGGAATTTGTATATCTTACCCATCCACTCGCTGTCGCGCTTGGCCAGATAATCATTTACCGTGACCAGGTGGACCCCCCTGCCGCTCAGTGCGTTGAGGTAGATCGGCATGGTGGCCACCAGGGTCTTGCCCTCACCGGTCTTCATCTCGGATATTTTCCCCTGGTGAAGGACAATGCCTCCTATCAACTGGACGTCGAAGGGACGCATCCCCAGAGTGCGGACGGAAGCCTCCCGGACTACGGCGAAAGCTTCGGGAAGAAGATCGTCGATTTGTTCCCCCTTTTCCAGGCGCTCCTTGAATTCGGAGGTCTTGGCCCTGAGCCCGTCATCGCTCAATTTCTTAACCTCGGCCTCAAGGCCGTTAATTTCATCGACGATGGGCCAAAGACTTTTCAGTATGCGCTCATTATGGCTTCCGAATATCTTTTTGAGAACGGCGGTTATCATTGTTGGCGATCCTCAAATCAGGGAACGGCTATCATAGAGCACTGATTCAGCGAACCGTGCAAACACTAAGAAAGGCACGCGGGACGTGCCTCAATTTCACATTATAATCCTGGTGGACCATGAGCGCCACAAATTCCGTCTCATCAGGCAATATCCAACACCAAGGCGGATTCGTCGCAGTAATTGGGGTACTTGGGGCAGTTCATGCAGTCCCACCAAACCTTATGAGGCAAGTCCTCTTTATTCTCCGGCCGAAAGCCCAGGCGTTGGAAAAATCCTGCCTCGACGGTCAGGGCAAATAGCTTGCGGATTCCAAGTTCCCTTGCCTCCGATATGCATGCCTCCACCAGACTGCGGCCTATCCCCAGATGCTGATGGGATTTCAGTACGGCCAGCGAGCGGATTTCGGCAAGATCTTCATCGACGATGTGCAGAGTGCAGCATCCCGCAACATGCCCGGACTCGTCTTCGAAAACCACCATGTCACGCACGGTCGTATAAAGCTGGCTCAAAGACCGGGGCAGAAGTTTTTCATCCTTCGCAAAATGCCACAATATTTTGTGAATCTGCACTACATCGGCTGTTCTGGCTTTACGGATACCTGCCTTTTGCATTCCTTGCCGCTCCTTGCCCCCTGCTCCCCGCTTCCGCTCATTTATCCTCTCCGCGTAACGATCCAGCGAAGCCCATTTATGAAATATTCGATGTTTTCGATATTTGTCGAAAATCCGGGCGAAACCCGAACGGTGCCCGCCGGGAAGGTGCCAATCGTCCGGTGAGCGAGCGGAGCGCAATGCAGGCCCGTTCTCACCGCGATGTCGAATGCCTGGTCGAGGATCGAACCCGTATCTGCCGGATTCATCTGCTCGACTACAAAAGAAACCGTACCCGAACCGCGCTTTTCCGGCTCAAACACCCGCACGCCGGGAATTCGCCATAACTCGCTTTCAATGTGGTGAGCAAGTCCGATTTCATGATTGCGGATACGGTTCATGCCCGTTTGCAGGATGTAGCCGATGCCTTCGCGAAGCCCTGCCAGGCCGGGCAGATTGGGCGTTCCGCTCTCGTATCTGTCGGGACAGAATTCAGGCTGTTCGAATTCGTCCGAGCGGCTGCCGGTGCCTCCTTCGATCAGGGGCAGCACATCGAGGTCGGGCCTCACGTAGAGAATACCGACCCCGGCAGGCCCGAGCAAAGCCTTGTGGCCGGAACAGGCGAGCATTCCAATCCCAAGTTGTTCGGCTTCAATGGGCTGCAACCCCGCGCTCTGCGCGGCATCCAAAAACAGAGGTGTTCCCGCCCGAGAGCACAGTCGGGCCACTTCTTCAAGAGGCATCAGCGCCCCGTTCACATTCGACACATGCACCAGCACGACCAGCCTGGTCTCCTCGTGAAGCATCTGCGAGAGGATCTCAAGGTCGAGCACCCCGCTGGGGCTGCACGGTATCATTTCGATGTTGACCCCCTGAGACGCCAGCCTCCACAAAGGGCGAACCACGGAATTATGTTCCATTGCGGAATAAAGGACCCTGTCCCCCGGCCTCAGCCAGCCTTTGAGCACAACATTGATGCCCTCTGTGGCATTCTTCGTGAAAACTACACGGTCCGGGTCCTTGACTCCAAATATGGTGGCGGCCTTTTGCCTGCATTCGGAAACAATGGTCATCGCTTCCGCGGCATGTTTGTGCGATCCTCTGCCCGGTGAAGCGCCCACACCTTCGAGCACATGTCCCACCGCCTCGACCACCGCCTTAGGCTTGGGAAAGCTGGTTGCAGCGTTATCCAGGTATACCGGCATCTATTCTCTCCTGCCCGCTGTATACCGTAAACTTGCCCGCTCGAGCGAACCCGATGAGTGTGATTCCCAGCGAAACAGCGAGCTCGATCGCCAGGCTTGTGGCCGTATTTCGGCTGATAAGGATGGGCAGGTTCACTTTGGCTGCCTTGATTAATAATTCGGAGGTCAGCCTGCCGGTGGTGATCAGCATTTTGTCCGCAAGCGCGATTCCATGTAGAAAGACATGTCCAACTATCATATCCACCGCGTTGTGGCGGCCGATGTCGTCGCGAAAAAGGATGATCCTGTCCGGGTCTGCAAGGGCCGTATTGTGGACGCCGTGGGTGCGGCGGTATGCTTCGCTTAGACGGTTCAGGTCCTCCAGACGGTCAAGAATCCGACCGGCAGAGATCCGAACCTCGCTTTTGACCGGCTTGCTCAAAAGCGCATCGAGCGAATAATAAAAAAGAGAGCCTTTGGCGCACCCGGATGAAATCGTGCGTTTCTGCCACAATCGCTCGGTTATCGCATCGTCTGTCCTGGCGGAGACTTGCACCGTGCCGGCTTCATTATCGATCTCCATGTCAAGAATATCTTCCGGAGAGCGGAGAAAACCTTCTGCGTAGAGAAATCCCGCGGCAAGCTCGTCAAGGTGATGCCCAGCGCACAAAAGAGTGACTATCTCTTTGCCGTTCAGATAAAGAGTGACCGGCTTTTCCCTTACAATCCACTGGCGCTGTTCGACCTTCCTGCCGGCTCTGTCATAAATGCCGACGCTGGCCGATGCCAGATTCTCGACAACCACATTGTCAGACTCTTCCGCCGACTTCATACGCCTCTTTCCAACGGTTTGGCAGTAACATGCGGCGCCCGGTTTGTTCTGCCGTTCGCCCTTCATTGATTATAGCTGGCTTTTCAAGCAATTCATAACCCCTTGTATGTCTTTGTCCCAACCCTTGAGTCGTGTGCTTCCCATACGCCCCATCGTCCTATCGACCTGTCGCGGAATAATCCGCCAAAATCGAAGCATGATCGAACGCAAGGTGCTCCGGCAGCCCGTCGAGCGGGAATATTTGAAGATTTTTCGCATTGTCAGCAGCCAGTGGAAAACCTCTTCCGATCGCAGTGAAAACAACGCTTACCGTATGTCCCCTCGGGTCTCTTCGGGGGTCGGAATATGCATGAAACTGCCTCAGGTTCACCAGTTCCATCCCTGTTTCCTCCCGAGCCTCCCGAATCGCCGCAGCCTCCAGCGTCTCACCGTAATCTACGAACCCGCCGGGAATGGCCCAGCCAAAAGGCGGATTCTTGCGCTCGATCAGAATAACCCCCCTTCCGGTGACCTCAATAATGATATCAACCGTCAATCGCGGATTTCGGTGCAAGCGCAGAACTTCTCCGCATCGGGGACATCGCTCTTCCATGGCTGCCGATTGACTCATCTGGCGCCTCGCTTGGTTATTTTGCGGTTAGCGATTGGCGACAAAGCAAGCGGTGCGAGGTAATAGGCGGCTTCGCCGGGCGCGGCTTCACCGGGTCGGAGGCGAGGGATAAGAACCCCCGGCTGCTTACCCTCTGACCCCGAACCCGCGCGCAGCGCATTCGCCTGAAGTGCACCCCTAACCCCTAGCCCCTGACCCTGTTTTTCATCGCCACATGTTCGAGAAACAGGACCAACAGTATTCCGAATACAAGCCCATTGCCGAGAAACACACGAAACGCCTGCGGCAGTTCACTAACGATCTCCTGAGGCAGAAAGCCGATCAAGGTGCCCAAAACGACCGGAAGACCGACAATGTAATAGCTGCGCTGGTCGATGCCCGATCCGGCTACGATTTCCAGCGCCGCCCCGATCTGAATGCCCATTGCGGTGCACAGGGCAGCACCGATAACAGGCGTTGGAACGAGCGCGAAGAAAGCGGCGAACTTCGGTATGAAAGCCGCCAAAATGAACACAATCCCGCACCAGGCAACCGCAAAGCGGCTTGCAACCCGTATGGAAAGCACTATTGCAGGACTTACGCTGTAGCTGACCAGGCCTATTATTCCCGTAAGCCCGCAGAAAACGCCTGCTGCGCCGTTTATGAACAGGCCGCGTGGGATTGCCTCGGGCAGTCGCTCGCCGCCGGTGATATTGGCGATGGCCTGAATGCTCCCTATGCTGTTTACCACAACGGCCACATAAGAAACCGCAAAAGCGATAACGGCTGGAATAGTGAACTGCGGTCCGGAGGGGATGATGCCGGGCGGAATGGAAAACCATGAGGCTGAGAGAAGATGAGTGAATGAAGGTGCTTCGAGAAAGGAGAAAAAGGCTGTCCCAACGGCCATTCCCGCGATCAGCCAGACTGATTTGAAAAACCCTTTGAGCCTGTAGGCCATGACGCTCATAAGAAGCACCAGGACGACGCTGAACAGGAATTTGACCGGGTCGCCGCCGCAGTGAGACGATCCCTGGCCTGTCATCAGCCTGCTCAGCCAGGGCAGCAGTGTCAAGGAGATGAGCATCAGGATCGCCCCGATCACGTTCGGGGTCATCACGGGGATTATTCTTTTCGGTTTAACGATTATTACGGCCGCCATGAGCAACAGACCGCCTGCTATTTCTGCGGCCTGCACGGCAGGCAGGCCGTAGGGCGCCACTGCAAGGAAAGTCAGAAGCAGCGCCGTCGATGGGCCGTCTATCAGTGGATACCTGTGCCCCCAAAGGCACTGGACAGTCGTAAAGATGCCCGAGGACAGCAGTATAAGCTGTAGAAACCGCACTTCATCGACGGGCCCCATCTTGAGCACCCTTGCCGCCAGCATGGCCGAAGTCATGAAGATGGGAAAAATTATGACTGCCCACTGAAGGGCGTAGAGTACGGCCAGCTTGACCGGTAGACGATCATCGATATTGTATGTGAAGTTGGCTTCGTCCACGATTTTATCACCACCAACTCGGGCAGCGACCGGAAAAATCCACCGCCGGGGCGCAGAAAGCGCTGAAAATCCTAATGACGACGACTATAACGGACCACAGAAAGCCGGCCCCCGAAGTGTATCTAATCGGGGGTCGGATGTCGGAAAACAGAGAAAAACATCCCACGGGCCGTAAGATCGTGTCAACTTTCTTTTGACGCTTGCTATAGCAGACGAATTCTTGCACAAAAAACACGAAAATGACAAGTCTTACAAAGAGATGGGTGTGGATAACAGTGGTAAGGGAGTTCTCAACGCCGATAATGAGGACTTCAATACGGCGAAGAAACCTCTGAACTTTATCTCGGAACACTACCTCCACTACAGAAGATCGTATCTTTTTGGAGTTGAAGCCTATTGATTGGTGGTCTCTCATGCGGAAGATCCTGATAGTTGTTGGTGTCGTCATTACTCTAACCGGCCTGCTCTGGCCCTGGCTCGCCAAATTGCCTCTAGGCCGGCTGCCGGGAGACATCGTGATCAACCGACCGAATCTTAAGATCTATATTCCAATCACGACCATGATTCTGCTCAGTCTAGTCATTTCTATCCTGCTCCGGATCTTTCGGAAATAGACAAATCTCCGGGGCTGTTTTATAAAGAGAGCTGAGCCGAACCGTGAGCCTGATGCTCGGAACTTCCTACTTTGAGGCGCCAGGCACAGACGGATTCAGACTGGTGGTATAGTCAGACGATATGGGGTTATATCAGCGATGCAGACAGGATCGGGGCCTCTTTCCGCTGGAATCGGCGGAAACGGATCGAAAGCCTACCGATGTTCAGCGTGTGAGTCGGTTATTACATACGCGGATCGACTGATCGCCGTTTTAGGCATAAAGCGACATGGTTTTACCAACCCTGCCGGGGTATTTTGTGACTTTTTCACATTCTCATCATGTCCAGGCGCCATCACTTTGGGCAACCCGACCGAGGAGTACAGCTGGTTTTACGGATACGGTTGGAGCCTGGCCTTATGTCAAAGCTGCAGCAGCCATTTGGGATGGCACTATAAAGCAACTTCCCGATTGCGTGGAGTACCGGAATTCTGGGGGATTCTCGTTCAGCGGATACTTGCCTTTCCGGGCGTAATCGAATAACTCAGGAGCCAAAAAATTTCATTACGCCGTCATAATCCATTTTTATTGCTCGCATCGATAGCCCTGTCGATCTCGGCCTTCAGCATGGGCGGCAATCCTTTGATATTCTTATCTTCAAAATGGTCCATGAGCATAACCGTTCGATCGGCTTCGCCCATGATAATAGTACCCCTCAAAAATCCCGTCATTTAAACCTTTTACTCTATCGCCACGTCTGCATACAGCCCTGTTTGTTGAAACTACTGGAGGGAATACTTCTGGTAAAGTGTCCGGACGCTTTCCAGGAATGTTTGGAGCCCCCCAGAACCCAGAATCGCGTCCTCCAGGTCAAGGAACTCTCCAGCCATCTGCAACCTTTCGGTTCCGGAAAGCACTTCTTCGATCAACGGAAGAAGCCCCGAGTTTTCTATGCGGATATGCTTTCTGACCAAGTCCACGTAATGTTGCACTCCTTCGCCGGGCTCATTGCTGTCGACCCCGGCAGAAGGATGAACAGCATGGGATTTTATCTGCCTCATGTCCTCGCGGGCCTGACGGTGGTCATCAATGAGCGAGTTGATGAGAGAATCAATATTGGGAGTTCGAGCGCGTGAGAGTGCCGGAAACAGGTGTTGCTCTTCTTTTCCGTGGTGATAACGGTCCACATAGATCTCAAAGAATTTGATGAGCGCTTCGAGGTCTTTTGCGTCTCCACCTTTTAAATCTATAGGTTTTGCAAAAAACTTCTGAAGGACAGCGAGCATTTTCATTATTGCGCCATGTTCTTCCCTCAGCGAATTCCTTGGATCCATGTGGACTCTCCTCCCTGTCGTTTTCAAAGCCGAATATCACTTCATCATCGCCATCGTCCGAAAGACCTGTTGAAGGATCCCCGAGTCTTCCATCCGACCGGGACAGATCACTCTACTATAACGATGGCTCCAGGTGCACATTCCCTGGCCGCCTGTCTAACTTTGTCCTCCAGGTGAGCGGGTACGCTGTCAACGCGGACCCTCGATTGCAGCTGGTCTTGATCGAAATCAAAAACTTCAGGACATACCTTGTGGCAATTTTGGTCACCCATGCAAAGACCATAATCGATTTTGACCTTCATGACATACTCCTTCCAGAAACTCGTTTCAAAAGCGAGACAGCCAGATCAACCCCAAAACAAATCTCACGACACCAAAGACCCGTAAGAAAAATGTACCGTAATCAATCGCAAGTTAATCATCCTGGTTCGAAAAAATACCCGTTTGGAGAGATGTGCAAAACCGTCGGTTCCGTTTCTGCCGTTATTTACAAACAGCTGGATCAGTCCATGCCTCGGGGGTGGAGAGCCAAGCCGGCTAAGGTGTCTCCGCCATTGATCCGCTGCAGTCAGGTCTTATTTTGTCAGGCCCTCACCGAGGGCTCCAGGTCAGCCAGGCAGGGACTTTTAACCGGCCGGCCCTAAGGGAATGCCCAAATAGGAACGGTTAGGCTCAGCCGGCTCTTTAAAGCTAAGGCTCTTTGCAGTTAAGAGATACGTTCCTATCTTATCCGATAGGTTGAAAAGACTCATGTGGACGGGAGATGCAACTGGATTGTAACTCATATTTGGAGTATGGAGATGAGCTTGATAGAATACTTTGAACAAAACCAGGGTGTGGGAGTCTTGTCGACGGCAGACGCCGAGGGCAGGGTCAATGCAGCCATCTATTCACGGCCGCATATCATGGACGACGGCACTCTCGCATTCATCATGCCGGACCGCCTCACTCATCGCAATCTCAATTCCAATCCCTATGCAGCCTACCTTTTTCGGGAAAATGGACCGGGCTATAAGGGAAAGAGGATCTATCTCACTAAGGTCCGTGAAGAAAAGGATACCGAACTTATTCGTTCATTGCGCCGAAAAATCTATCCGCCTGAGGTTGAAGAAAAAGGGGGACCCAGATCGATCGTCTTCTTTACGGTCGACAAGGTGCTTCCCCTCGTAGGGACAGGAGAATATGATCCTGTGTGACCCGCCGTTGGCGTGTTTGCTCCCTTTCTATTACAGGAGACAAACTAATGGACAAACCGATGCGCAGAGACGCAGCTGAGATGCGGAGAATAACGTTCAGCGGAAGTTTCTCTCCCCGTCTTGAAATTCAACACGCTGGTGGTAAATAGTCAACCTCGTCCAATCTCCGGGAAGCTGCGATACCGGCGGATCGGGATAGCCGGGGCATTTGTCCGCCAGCGACCACTGATTGTTGCAATGCATGTTTCGTCTCGTAAAAAAACCGACTAAGATCGCCGCAGAACTGATCGTGAATTCCTAAGAGTGGGGAGCCGGGTACAGTGAAGGATCCAGCGGCCTTCTCGGTCTTTCAAGCACCTTGGTGACATAGTCGAATAACTGCTTTGCCTGCTCGTCGGAAATTTTCGTCGGCGGGACAATCGGCATCAAGGGTACGGCCGGTTTGGGTTGCTTGGGGTCACGAAGGTAGAGAAGAAAAATCCTGAATTCAACAAGCTGCGGCGCCCCGGTCACCGAAAGCTTAGCATTTACGATATTACCGCCGAATGGGTGACAGGCGCTGCAATTCTTCATGTAGATCTTTTCCCCCGCTTGGTATTCCGGAGGTGCAGCGGGCACTTTGGCGCCAAATGCCAGTTCAGCCCCAAAATAGCCAAGGGCTACTACACAGAGAAAGGCCAGCGAATAGCTGGCAAGGACTAACCTGGAGGCGAACCTGCCCCCGCGCCCGAAAAAAATGGCAAAACCGAGAAAAATCAGCAAAGCGCCAGCCAGCATAATCTTTATGGTAATCGGTTCCAGCCAGACTCCAGAGTAAAAGTATTCCCAGTCCGTAACTCCGAAAAAAACAGCGGGAAAGGAGAAAATAAAAGCGAGCACCATGCAGTGACGGGCCGATTTGGCAAAGTCCGGGCGCCGGGAAAGCAGCGCAACAAGTGCAAGGATAAGTGCTACGGTCGGCACACCTGAAGCTGTGTGTACAAACATGGGGTGAAGTGGGTGACCATAGCCGATGTCGGCAAGAAATTCATAAAGCGAGTCGAACATGTTTACCCTCCGCGCTAGTAAAAGTTCAAAATGCAGTCCAGATCAAAAAGAATAAAGTGTTGTTGTCCGATGCATTGCGGCCTGACCCGTCGTAGTTTGTACCGGCGCCGTTAAACTTATTGTAGATGACGTATTGCAAGGATAATTTGGTGTAAGGGCATTTCCAGGGCGGCAGGTAATCTAGTTCGAGTATTACTCCTCTGCTGTCAGGGCTTCCGTTCGCACTCCCTGAATAGAGCAGCGGGTCTGTATCGCCGGTTATGGAAAAAAATCCGGCAGAACCCCCGATAGTTCCGCAATTTTGGCTTCTGTAGTAGTAGTTCCCTGTGATCTTGTATGAATCAAGCGAATCGGACGTGTTTGTAGCGGCGCTCGCGGCAAAGCTGCCGGAGCGGTTCTCATCCTCGTGAATCCAGGTTGTCTGTACTGAAAACGCATGTTTGTCACGAAGGTACTGGTACTGCGCATCAATGGCGACGTCTGTGAAGTGGTCCGTGAGGGGTTGACTTCTGTCGGCGCCAACAAAAGTGTCGCCCACCAACCCGAAAGTGCCGATCTCGAAGGAATGAGAGCCATACTGGTGGGTAAAGGCGATGCGCCAGTAAGGAAGCGCTCCATGGACCTGCACGGCGAAAGGACGTAAACCGGCGCCGAATGGAAAAGTGATTCCATTGTCCGCAGTACGGTAAAGTGAGGCGAGCACGTATATAGTATTATTCCAGTAAAAGTAAAGCCCCGCACCTCCAACTTGCGACGACAGGGTATCGATCAGAGGGGTTGCAGCGGGTACTGGAGCGATGCTGGATATGGCGTAAGGAAAGCTGAATGCTGGGGTTGTATTCCAGACGTCTTCCACACTTGGGTCATTGTTCACGGTGACCCCGAAAATGAGGTCTTTGTCGCACAATTGGGTGCTGTTGGCATAACGGATATCCGAAGCGTCCACGATCATCGGAAAGCCATGGCTGGTCGTGGTGTTAAAGTAACTTCCCTGAATGAACGCGCCTATTTTATCGTATATCTGGCCTGCGTAGAGCAGTGTGAATTGCTGCGGCGAGCCGATGACATCGTTGCTGTTGTCCGAAGTCAGAGAATGGCGGGACCAGATATCCGGAGGAAC
>DASPQK010000365.1:0-23958 GCA_035624985.1 Syntrophobacteraceae bacterium
GCATGGTTGCACCGACGGAACAAACCAAAAAGCGCTCTGAATTCAATAAGTTGCTTAAGTTAGCGGCATTGGGTCGGACCAGAGCAACTGATTAAATTTACAGTCAATTAGCGTAAAATCATGCCAATTTTCCGGCTTAAAAGGCCATTTTTAGTATTAAAAACAGCCGTCCAAGCGCAGGAGAGATGGATCACACTTCCCCAGCAGATAGATACTTTCTGCCTAAATACCGTGGCACATTGCCCTTTGGCGCCATAAGCAGACCCAGATCCAACCCTTATAACGAGAACATCTTTCGCAAGATTGACCTCAATTCAGTGATTTCTTCAGGTCCTACCGCACCCAGTTGCCTGACAATAAAACTCTTTCTTATCGTAGCCAGCTTGCCGAGCCTTACAAAAGATTCCGCCAAAAGGCCATATCTCTGCCAGTCAACGATTTTGTAGTCAGCCCCAGTCGCATACAAATGAGTGGTTACTCTGGCAACGGGGACGTCCTGGTCGCCTGAGTCGTAAATCACAATCGCGGGCCTTTTCGAAACCCCTTGCACGTCAGTGTGAGGGAAGCCAATGAGGACGATATCGCCAAATCTATAGGGAGTCATACATTGAATCTTCTTCGGGGTATCCCGCCGCCAACTCGGAAGTCCTAAGCTTTTCCCACAGCGTGTCGTCATCTTCCAGGAGGAGCATAACCCTCATTTTCGAATCCAATTTCAGCTTCCCTCTGAGATCTTCGGGAATAGACAGGTGCCCGTCCGGCAGAATCTCCGCATAGTACTCGTATGCTTTCATCGGCATCTCCATCTTATCGCGTCACAAAACTAAAGAGCAGCGGCGTCCCTCTTTCCGCCCTCCAATAAATGAATCATGCACATTGCAAACCGGCAGAACAATTGGAGAAATATGATCGAATGGGCGAACGGGGTCGGGCCTGGTCGGACCGAACTATAGCAAGCCTCAAAAGAAAGTTGACGCGATCTTACGGCCAGCGGGCTGTTTTTCTCTGTCTTCCGACATCCGACTTCTGTCGTCCGTTATAACAGCCCAATCTCGGCGGATCGTGGCTGTAAGCAGTGCGGTCGCTCATGAGGGTATTATTGTGAGAAACGTCTCTCGCTGACGGAGGGATATTGCCTGACTGAAACTATAGAAGACGGTTCAGGGCGCCTATTCCACATTATCCGACTTGGCGCCTACCTGAGGGATATTCGATGATTGAGGCCACAGGGGGGATATCAGGGGTCATTTCCACACCGGAAACTCTGTTGATTGCGCCTTTGTCCCCCCTTTCCCGCCATCCGGCACAATAAGCGATGAATGACCGGTTGCCCCGCGGCTGCAATAACGCTATGTTGCTTCTTCAATCGAGCAGATAGGATTCCTTGGCGCCTAAGGTTGTCAATATGCCGCCAATATAACCTCAGGCCGGCGCTTGTTCAGAAAACCGCGTCACTTTGATGCTGCCGGCGCGGCGTTCGGCGTGCCAGAGATCGTATTGCAGCTGTAGCCGCAGCCAAGTCTCGGGACTGCTCCCGAAAGCTTTGGAAAGGCGGATGGCCATTTCCGGCGACACGCCGCTGTGCCCGTTCACCAGTTCTGACAGCGCCTTGCGCGTCACGCCGAGGCCTTTAGCCGCTGCCGTGATAGTAAGGCCAAGCGGCTCAAGGCACTGATCGCGGATAATTTCGCCGGGGTGCGGTGGATTATGCATCTTCAAGGATTCCTCCCTTTTCGGCGGTCAGTGGTAATCGATAAGATCGACGTTTGTAGCGTTCTCGCCCTCAAACTCGAACACGACCCGTAAATTACCCGTTACGGACACCGCCCATTGTCCTTTGCGCTCGCCCTTGAAAGGATGCAATCGGAATCCGGGCAGACTCATATCACTTGGTTCCTGACTGACATTCAGGAAGGCCAAAACCTGCTGGAGCTTCGGCTGATGCTGCGCGGACACCGCGCTTGGGTCCCCCTTCAAGAACAGCCGCTCTAACCCTTCGTGGCGAAAACGAATTATCATTTATCACCTATAACGTTGCAGGTTTCACCGGTCAAGCCCTGAAACGTTTCTAACGTAAAAATAGCGTCTAAGCCACGCCCTGATTCGGCTGCCTTAACTTTTTCCCTTTCGAAATCAACCTCCCCGTCTGAGGGATATTCCATATTTGAGACCACCACGGCTTAGGAGGAATTCCACATTCGAAAGTCCGTGACTGCACCCGGAATGAAGTCAGGTTCGAGGAAACATTTTCGCGGATTGTGCTCACTGCTCAAATGCCGAAGGGGACAGTCGAACGAACCCCGCGCGGTGGTCATTCACCTGATTCGTAATAAATGAAAAGACAGTTTCGTGGATATCGGTTCCGCTTTTGGCCTGAAGAGCTGGAGTGCTGTTGGTGGTGTGCTTGATTTGATGCGATAGCGTCCGGCCTCAGGCCGGGAACTGAGTGAGCGTTGCCGGCGTGTCCAAAGAAGTCTACTAACAACTGGTCAAACGGAGACCACCTTGCTTCGGAAAGTGCGGGCGGGGACACCTCTTATATTTTCATATTAGACAAACACGGAATATGAAAGGCGCCCCCCATTCATGATGGCAAGGACAGGCGGGACTTAAATCACTTCGCCATCGGCCAGCGCTTTAACGTCTGAGCAGGAGAATGCCTTGCCGCCAACCCCCCAGTCACCGCTTTTCACTTCCTCTATGACCACCCAGGTCACGGGCCGCATGTGCTCGCCTTCCAGATCAACCATGGTCTCGGTCATACGTCGAATCATCTGCTCCTTCTTCTCCTGCGAATATACACCTTCAATCAGTTTAATGGTCACCAAAGGCATGAGATTCTCCTTTTCTAAAAGTAGTGTGGTTGGCTATGGGCTAATTCTATCTCCGCTACAGATGTGGATCTTCTCATAAAACATCTTTTCAGGCTGCCGACGATTGGTAATTTCTGTGTCTGCTCAACCTTTTCCGAGACTCACCTTAATGGAATCGGAGACTCGGGTCAAGTGGAAAATATTGATATTGCCTATTTTGTGTATCGGATATGCCGATACTAAGGTGGCATTGGGCCTAACCCCATTCCATCCCGTCGAGCTTGGCGGCATTGCAGGAGTGTATCCGGAGACCTCCAGGGTAGTGCATTTTTCAAGGCTCTGAGTTATGAAAGAGTCCGCTACAGGAATTCGCATGGTTATCGGCTGGCGGTGAGGTTTTGCATTACTGTCGAGCGTCATGATAATTCCCCCCTTTTAAGGGGGTTGTGATCACGACAATTCCCCCCAGTTTCAGATTAACTCCCCCCTGGGTCGAGGTGCAATTGAGTAACCATGTCCTGTACTCTCAGGGTCTGACAACAGAATTCCTGAGAGGAGAGAACATGCCGAGGAGGGTAATTCAAGGGTAATTCAGATGAATGAAGTTATGGAGATTTTGTATCAGTGGCACCAGGGAGCCGGCATCAAGGCGATAACCAGGTCCTTCGGATATGACCGAAAGACCGTTCGCCGCTATGTCAAAGCAGGCCTGGATGCAGGGCTTAAGCGCGGAGAGCCTTTACCGGATGAACAGCAAATGCTTTTCAAAATCAAGGCAGCCCTGAAGAGATCTGTGCTCATTCGACAAGCGCCGGCCAAAGAGATACAGTGCTGCGGGGTCGGACCAAGCTAACAGCCCAATCTCAGCGGGAAAGTGTCAAAAGCGCATGCCTTAACAGCCCTTGGAAGCCCGTTTTTCGCCCCAAAATTGAAGCATCGCAAGCCTCGCCCCTTTCTTCATCTCCCGATATTATCCCTTTTTTTGCCACCCGCCCTGGTGAGATAAATGCAAAATTTTGATAATTTCGCTTCATTGTTTTCTTGACAATGCTTCTTGTTGCGAAGTATAATATTTGCCGAGTTTGAGTGAGCTTTCCAGTCCCGCGCTCCGCGCGGGGTCGCTGCTCACTCGCGAAGCGACTACACGGGTCGCGTCTCTTTGAAAACTGAATCTCATGGCGGTTCGGTTCCTGGCTCGCTACTGCGCACCTCTATTTCGCCTGAATTTACAGGCGAGACGCCCGGCAAAACCTGTAAAAGACCCGCAGTCGGGTAAGAGGTTATTTTATTTTTGCCTTTTACCTTGTTCGTTTACCCTGCTCGCCCTCCGTGGCCTCTGGGACCTCCGTGGTGAAAGGTTGCCGGTCTCACCAGGCTTTCTTCCTTCGAAATTGGACATTCTACATTCTACATTCTACATTCGTTTCACCCGATCTCCTCGCTTCCCGATCCCCCAGGAATGCTCCGGAATCGAAGGCAGGATGCGAGGCAGACTGTATCAACCCCTCTCCACGATTCGATTTGTCCCCTAACTCCCGAGATCCAGCCAGATCCCCATGTTTCCATACGGGTTCGTTCCGAAAACGCAAAATTCTACCCAGAAAGAAACATGTCGAGGGACTGCCCTGAATCTGATTGAGATTCGAATATCTAAAGCTCTAAGTAAGTGAAATGTTTCAACAAAAGGAGAGATAACTAAATTTCGGCAGTATTTTCTGCGCATGCAGAAATGCGGAAACAGCACGAAGCCAAGACTAATCGGTCAGTGTTGTCTAAAGAGCGACTCAGTCCCGGACCGGGAACAATTCATAAATCCTTTAGCAAGATATTCGACGGGGCTCTTTTAAGCGTATCTGCTAGGGCCTCCACTTTTTCCGCGATTCTCGTAAAACCCTGTTCGGCGTTTACAGGCAAATCACTGACGCCGTGTGATTCCAAAGAGTCGATGACATACTTTATGCTGAACCTGTCGGTTGGCGATGCTGGTTGATAGATCACGCACCCGTCTTTCGTTCCTTCCTGATGCGGCTGCACGAAGGTCGCGCAAATCAATTCCGCCTCGACCAGTTCCTCAATTATTCCCCTGACAAGCGACATGGAGATCTGTAAAGTGCGGGAGATGTACTCCAGAGTGCAGCATCTTGCCGCCGTTTGAAAATTCTTTATGATAATGTAACAGATATTTAACGCCAGCAACATTTTATATTTATGGCTGATCTTTGCCTTTTCGGGATCTAAGAGATAGTCTTCTGAATTTTGGCAGGCGTAAGATATCTCCGCTCCGAAAAGAACAATTAACCAGCTGGTCTGCAGCCAGATAATGAAGAGCGGGAGAGCGGCGAAACTCCCGTAGATCGCATTGTATTTTGATACTCCCACCTGGAAGGTAATATAGGCCGACTGAAATAATTCAAAGACAGTACCTGCAATAATCCCGCCCAGAAGACCCGATCTGAAATTCACCCTTGTGTTTGGCATGGACATGTAAATAAAGGTAAACAGCGCCCAGATTACACAATAAGGCAGAATCTTGAGAATCGGAAGCAGCGCCGGGCTTATGTATTGCCACACTATCATTTGACTTGTCTGGGCGCCGGCTCCGCTTTTTATAACAACCATCAGGCTGCTTGAAGCAACGAGCAGGATAGGGGCAACGATAATTATTGTGAGGTAATCGCTTATAGTTCTCGGAATACTTCTTTGTTCCCTGGTCTTCCAGATTTCATTGAAGGCTTTTTCAACATCTCTTAAAACTTTAACCACGGTTAGGAGCAGCGCCAAAACGCCAACGCCGGCGATAAGGCCACCCTTTGTAGTATTAAGGAAGGAGTAAGCGAAAGTAACTATCCATCTGGCAACCTCTTCCTGCCCTCTGAGTTCTTCAAAAAGTTCTCTCTCGATAGCTTTTTCCAGGCCAAATCCTTGGGCTATGCCAAAAGCCAATGCCAAAACCGGCACTATCGACAGCAGAGTGCAAAGGGTTAGTGCGGATGCCCTGAACGAACAATTGTCTCCCGCGAACCCTTGCAGGGCGGCGACAAGAATCCGCATACACTTAATCGCTAAGGCGCGTGGGGCCGAAAGTGACCCAACATCAATCCGCCAAAAATCATATTTCACGAATAG
This sequence comes from Syntrophobacteraceae bacterium, assembly GCA_035624985.1. Taxonomy (GTDB): domain Bacteria; phylum Desulfobacterota; class Syntrophobacteria; order Syntrophobacterales; family Syntrophobacteraceae; genus SbD1. The sequence continues at coordinate 5,940 of DASPQK010000365.1, forward strand.
CCTGATCTTTGATATCAAAGTATTCATTTCTTACCCCAGAAATGACAAATCGCCCGCTAAACAGCGCCCAGAGAAAGTTTTGCCGAAGGCTCGGCATCTTCCGGCGTTCCTTCGGGGTCCTTTGTGCTCACGCGATCCGCCGCAATCCCCCCGCTGGTTTGCAGTTCCTGGACTATCGCCCTGGCACGCTCCCCCCCGAGCCGCAACAAGGATTCATCGGACACCGGCTCGCTCTCCACAAGCCTGACATAGATCTCTCCGGCCCACGCGGCGGCCTGCTCGGGGCTTTTCCCTCCAGGTATCAGCTTGTAGAGTTTGACGCTGTTCATCATGCGGGAAAAACGGCCCGCTTTCTTTCTCTTTTCCTTTTGTTCCTGTTGGCCGGTTGGCATTCGCGGCTTGATTTTCCCCTCTTTAATACCCTGTTCAAGCTCGCTCAGGGCGGATTTGCCGAACCGCTCCCTGAATGTGTCCTCCAGGACCCGCCGAGTTTTTGAATCTGTAAGGTCCAGAGGTCCAGGGTCTTTGTCTCCTGTGATCTCTATCCCAAGGCGTTTGTAAACGGCACGGCGCAAATTGAGGTCCTTGAACTGCATGCCGTCCGTTTCCGGGCTGTACCGTCCCTGCACCTCAAGTGTAAGCTCGGGCCGCTTGTGCAAAGCATCCGCAAGTTTCTTCAGCTTTTCCTTTTCAGGCGGCATCAGTTCGCCGCTCCCGGGCTCAAAATCGACCGAATTGAACTCAGCAGTCTCTCCTACACCGAAAAGCCCCCCAAGGGCCTTAAACGGGGCGGTCACCACCTTGGTCAATACATTCACTAAAGCCTTCCAAACCAGCGGCCAGATACTGAACTGCGGGTTGTCGAGATCTCCTGTTACGGGAAGGCCGATATCGATCCGACCGTCTGAGTCCTTCAATACGGCAACAGCCAGTTTCAGAGGCAAATTCAGGGCATCCGGGCTTTCAACCTTTTCTCCAAGCACCAGGTTGTCCACAACGATCTTGTTTTCCCCTACCAATTGTTTCTCTTGAATCTTGTACTTGAGGTCCATTGAGAGCTTGCCTGATTTGATCTTGTAGCCGGCAAATTTCCCTGAATAAGGGGAGAGACTAGTCATTTCGACGTTTCTGAAGACTATATCGATGTCTGAAGAGCGTTTGAAATCATACAGCCGCATGACCCCACCGATTTTGGCCATACCATACTGATCCACTTTTCCGTCGAACTGCATCCTGGCCACTGAGTCTTTACCTGAGCTCAGGCCGCTCACAATTCCCTTGAAGTCGTGGATCTTGGCTTGAAACTTGGGTCTTAGGCTGAAGTCGGCAAAAAGGATGTTCCCTCCCTGGACTCTAATATTTCCAATCTTAAAAGGGAACGGATCGTCGTTCCTCTTCGCCGAGGCTTTAGACGGCGGTTCAACCTTCCCCTTGTTCCCATGTTCCTTTACGATCGCAGCAAGGTTCACGGTTCGGTCTTCTGCAATCTTCAGAGAGCCAACGGGTTTGACGACTACGACCTCGGGAGCCTCCAGCTTATTCGGCCCAAGCTTCAAGGATAATTTGGGAATCTGCATGTTGTCGAACCCGATGAAGGTCTCGTTGGACTTGGGTTCCGTAAGGCTGAGTTTTGCTATACTGAAATTTCCAACGTAGGTAAGTTTGGCCCCTTTTCCGGGAAGGCCGTACCGGATCTTGCCCTGGGTCGAAACTGCCGCAGACCGCAGCACCAGGGTGATAAACGGTTCCAGATAAGGCTGCAAAGGTGTGAGCACGACCCCCGCAACCTTGACGTCGGCTTCGACCGAAGGGGCGGAAGGGTCCACCTTGCCGGTTATTGAAACGCTGCCCTTGTCCTGCGTCTGAAAGCCGGCCGAAAAATCCATGGGGGACTTGCCGTCTATCTCGGTGAGCCTGACGTTGATGCCCTGGATATCGAAAAGGGGTTTTTGGGGATTTTTCTGGAAATCCGAGAGCTTTGATTTAAAGCTGTCGATTTCAAAGGACTTAACGAGGAATTTCCAACCAGGGTCTGAAGGCGGCGTTGATTTTGATTCCGTCTCTCCCGGCGTGCCGCTTTTGGGCTCGAAGAGCTTCAGCCAGTTGAGCTGCCCATTCCGGTCCCGGATGACGTCCACATTGCCATTGGTCAGGGCAACGCGCGTCACAGTCAGAGTGCGGGTGGAAAGATCGCACTGCCCGCCTTCGATGGTCAGCTTTTCCGTCTCGAATTGTGTATCAGATGACTGCGCATGGCCGGCTTTGACCGCTTTTAGCTCACTCGAAATATCGCTAACAGTTACTTTTGCACCGTTTGAACCCGCTTCGATACTCGCCTTTAAGTGCAGACCGATACTGGATATGGTGCCTTTGAGAGGGTTATTTCGGCTCACATCTTCCAGGCCAACCGCGACGTCCTTGATGTCCACGGCGTCTATCGTCACTTTAAACGGGGAATCGGGCGCGGTGGCAGGCGTATTCCCGGACGTTGGCGCAGAGACCGATTCAGGGGGTGGCGCCTGCTGTTCGTTGTCTTTCTTAGGCGCTGATTCGCGAACAATCCGCTGGAGGTTGGGGCGGCCGGAACTGTCTATGTGGACATCCACCGAACCGCCCTCCAGGAGGATCTTCTCTACATTAAGGGTCCTGTTACCCAGGTCGATGCGGGGTGCGGCCAACTCCACCCTGGTCAAATTCAAAAAGGGCTTCTCGGATTCGAGGAGCTTGAGGGAAAGGTCCGAGAGACCTATTTTGACTCCTTCGAGCGCAATCTGAAGGGGAGTTATGCCGGCATCGATCTCATATGTGGTGGTGACATTGAAGCTTCCTTGCGCAAGATCGAGGTTCAGGCTGTCCCGCACGAAACTCCACAGGGTTGTCGCCCTGATCCCGCTTAGACTAAGCTTACCCTTTGAACGAGGGGGCAAAAGAGAAACATCCCCTTCCCATTCGATTTTTTCCCCCTCCGGGGTGGTCGCGTTGAAAGAACACTTTCCGTCATGTTCTTTTAGGGTCGAAAGATTCTTCAGGTCGAAGGAGAACCTTTCAATTTTCAGTTCCGCGGGCCTGCTTTGGCGCCTGTCTACGACGGTAAGCTTTCCTTCGTGGATGGCGACGCTTTCCATAAGCATCCGCACGGGCTTGGATGTGGTTGTGGGAGGTTCTTCGGCCTTGGGCTCTTGGGAAGGTTTAGGAACAAGTCTTTGCAGGTTCAACCCGCCGTTGGCATCAAAAACCACATTGACCACAGGCCTGTCGAGAGAAATCCGCCGGAATACGGCAGCCCGGCGAAAAAGGCCGCTGATCTTGTAATCTACGGAAAAACTGTCAAAGGCAACCACCGGTGAACCGTCTGGCTGAGCGAGGCTGAACCCGCTTGCTCTAAATGTCAAAAGAAATGGATTTATGCTGACTTTGTTCAGGATCGCCTGACATTGCAGATTTTCCTTGAAATATTTGGGCACATACCACCGGATCGCAAATGGAAGAACAAAAAAGCCCGCGATCGTGTAAATGAGCAGCGCGATCGCAGGAATGAGAAAATACTTGGAGGTCAGAATCTTCCGAAAGTTGACTCTCATCTCTCAGTCCTTTCCCTTCAATAAGGTTCGCAGCTCTGGACCGTCGGCGGCAGGACAATTAGCTTTTATTTAATTCTATGTTTGCTTGCTCCCCTTCCGTTGTTGTCGATGAGTACCTGATTGTCTCCACATTGCACAAAATTGGCATCTGCCGCACATTGCCGCTCGCTGAACGGTGTTGACAGCGTATAGTTTGGCAGAGCGGTACAGACAGTATCGGCAGTCATATTTAGGTTGGACCGCCTATGTTACCCCGGCTGTTGCAGGGTTATTACCTGAAAGTCGCGCGCGCCATCGCTTGCGATCTAAATTGGCCTATAGACAAACTTTCCGCCGAACCGGTTTCTATCAATCCGGTAATGCACCAATCCCCGCCTGCGCGGGGACAGGCTTCAGTGCCAGGCATCCCAACCGCATTTTCGGGTCGGGTCTTCGCCCGAAAAAACTTCAGTTGCGCGCCCGAGACTGTAAAAAGTATACGATCTCCGGTTGGAATACACAAGTTATACGTCGATAGGACCTATTTTCCCGTTTTCAGGGCGCACCTCCATTCCCGGAGCTTTGTATAACCTACATCCCGCCTGTCCGACCTGAAGGGATCAGGGGAATAAAATCCGATAGTACCGGGCGAGAGGAAAAACCGACGCAATATGGACGTGCCATCGCCTCGCATGCTAGACGACGTTGGCCCCAGCCTTTACAAGCCGCCTGATTATCGACTCTATGGACGGCTTGACGCTCTCACCCCAGAACGCCGTGTCCCGGATCATGTGGAGCAGATTGTAGGCAAGACATCCAACGCAGAGGGAATGGTGGGAACCCCGATAGGCTTCTTTTCTCCAGCTTGCCGGAAACGTCAGCGACGAGGAGCGCCGATTTCCGTTAACCTATGAAAAGGATTCTTAAATTTAAATCGATAGCCGTTCCGCGGCAATTTCGAACCAGAAACGAGAGAGTAATGAAACTTGATCACGCAACCCGCGTCTATCTTGAGCACCACAAAACGAATTCCGGAAAAAAATACAATCGAGTCGTATAGTGCCACCCTTTCAAAGTTCCACGATTTCCTCGGAGACTCTCGCAAACTTGCTGGAATCAGTTCAGAGGAGATCCTGTCCTTTTTGAATAAAATAACAGAGGGAGACAAGCAGCAAACGAAACACGGGCGGTATTCTCACCTGAAAGCCTTTTTCAACTTCATCAAGATCAACTTCGATCCCACCATTCAAAACCACTGTGACACGCCAATGCTTCGGAAACTGTATCGGCCTGGAAAGCCGCACCACTGGAGCATTGTGGAAAAGGAGACCGTCGATGAGATCAGCTTCAGAACAACAAAAGTGCGAAATCGGCTTATCCTGGAGCTCATGGCAATAGGAGGAATGCGAGTCGGGGAAGTCCTGAAGCTCACACCGGAAGATGTTATTGATCAGAAGCTTATCCTACAGGCTCCAAAGAGCGGAAAAGAAGCTGAAATCGTGTTTATCCCGAGGAGGATCGCTGATCGACTCCAAAAGTGCATCCGGGATAGAGGTATTAAGCCCGGCAACAGAATATTCCCGATCACTTATGCAGCAGCACGGCTTGTTGTGAAAAAGGCAGGCAAGCTGGCCGGCACTGAGCTGCGACCACATGATCTCAGAAGGCACGCCGCCACATATGCCTCCAGATCAGGTGTCCCGATTGAGATCGTGAGCAAGGTGATTCTCCGCCACGCCAATCTCTCCACCACTCAGCGTTACTTCGGAAAAATCAGCGACAGTGAGGCAACCAGGTGGATTGAAAATCTGTACGGTTAAGCACGATTTTCGAGACGCGGAGGACCAAAGTCTCCCCGTCGGACCTGTTCTCGTAGGGCACCATGCGATCTGGCAATGTGAAGGTTTTGAGCGACTCTTTTGTCAAGTCGCACGAGAGGCTTGTCGACTGCGAAATGCTCAGCAGGAACACAAACGAAGCTGGTTTGGATGAAATTGTTTTCTCCGGTCTGCCCAGGCCGGTAATGTAAAATTCCTTGAGAGCACCAACATAAGCTGTTATTTTCAACATGTAGCATCCTGAGAACCCAATAAAGCGGGTTTCCTCGCGTTCTTACGTCATGTTCTTAAAGCGCGTTCCCACATCTCCTTGGATTGGCCGTCCACCAATTTACAAAGGAGGAACAAATGCCCGGCCAAAAGAAAGCGTTCCATAGCACGCTCTATTTCAGGGTTATCTGCGGCATAGTCATTGGCGTTGCACTCGGTTTCATGTCCCCCGAAACGGCGCAGTCATTGAAACCTCTTGGCGACTCGTTTATCAAACTGATCAAAATGATGATCGCCCCCATTATTTTTTGCACAGTTGTCGTCGGCATCGCAAAGATGGGGCATATGAAAGATGTGGGTCGCGTTGGGGTCAAAGCGCTGGTCTATTTTGAGGTGATGTCAACGGTTGCGCTCATCATAGGCCTTGTGGTCGTCAATGTGCTGCGGCCAGGGGCCGGCATCAACGCGGATCCAGCCACACTCGACACCAAAGCGATTGCCAGCTACGCGACGGCGGCAAAGACTCACAGCACCGAGGAGTTCCTGCTGAACATCATTCCCAATACCGTTTTCGACGCGTTCGCAAAAGGCGAGATCCTACAGGTGCTGCTGTTTGCCGTTCTTTTCGGGATTGCATTGAATTGGGTTGGAAAGCGCGGAGAAGGGATCCTCATGTTTCTCGACGAAACCGGCCACGTGCTCTTTCGGATAATCGAAATGATAATGCAGCTAGCCCCAATAGGAGCCGGGGCAGCGATGGCATTCACCATCGGTAAATACGGGCTGGGAACGCTGTTGTCACTTGGCAAACTGATGGCAGGGGTCTATATCACCTGCGGTGTCTTCGTCTTTATTGTCCTTTGGCTGGTGGCAAGACTCGCCGGTTTCAGCCTGTGGCGGTTCCTTGTTTACATAAGGGAAGAGATTTTCATCGTGCTCGGTACCTCATCATCCGAATCCGTGCTGCCACGGATGATGGAGAAGATGGAGCGCCTCGGTTGCGATCGCTCAGTGGTCGGCCTGGTAATACCCACCGGCTACTCGTTCAATCTGGACGGCACTTCGATTTACCTTACAATGGCTGCGATCTTTATTGCCCAGGCGACCAACGTGCCTTTGTCGCTGAGCGATCAGATTACGATCCTTGCGGTGCTGCTGTTGACCTCGAAAGGAGCGGCGGCAGTGACTGGCGGCGGTTTCATTACGCTGGCGGCTACCCTGTCTTCGGTCGGTAAGGTGCCGGTTGCGGGATTAACGCTGCTGCTCGGCGTCGACCGTTTCATGTCGGAGGCCCGCGCCATCACCAATCTTATCGGCAACGGCGTCGCCACCGTCGTCGTCGCCAGGTGGGAGAAGGCGTTCGACGCCAAAAAGGCGGCGAGAGTGTTGGCTGGTGATTATGACGCGGAATTGCTGCCTCTGGCCGACGTTGCGACCAGTTCCGCCGCCGTGCCGGAAACTGAAGCCGGGGAGTGAAATTCGGGCTATGAAAACAATCTTGTTTGTTATCGTGGTGATCACAATGGCGGCTTTGGCCGCATCGGCAATGCCTGTTTGGCCCGCCGAGCCCAACTGGCCCCCAACCCTGACCATCCTCACCGCGTCGCCGGGCGGCACATACCATCTCTACGGCACAGGACTGGCGAAAATCCTGACACGCGCCCTGGGCTTGCCGGTAGCGGAACGGACCACCGAAGGACCCAATCAGAATATACAGATGATCGAGGCCGGCGAAGCGCAGCTTGGCTTTGTCACGGTTGGCGCCGCGCTGCAGGCGTGGAACGGCACGGCGGAGTGGACGAACGGTAAGCAGTATCGGTCGATACGCGCCCTTTTTCCAATGTATGACACCCCGTTTCACTTCGTTGCGTTGAAAGACGCAAGAATCCGTTCCATTAGCGATATGGCCGGAAAGAGAATAGGCGTTGGGCCGAACCGGGGTACGGCCGGTACTTATATTCCGGTCTTTCTGAAGACACTGAAAATCGATGCAGACTTGAGCTACGGCACCTGGGAGGAACTCGGCGAGAGGCTTTCAGATGGAAAGCTCGACGCACTGGCGGCGGCGGTTGGCGTCCCATTCCCGGCAATAGCCAAGTTGGAGGCGAAGAAAAAAATTATATTTGTTGCGCCCTCAAAAGACGAAATCGTCGCCCTGCGTCTGGCGATTCCCGAGCTGACCCCTTCGACCATCCCGGCAGGGATCTATCCATCATTGAAGAAAGACTATGCAACCGTTGGTCTCTACAACTTTGCCGTCGCCAGCAAGAGCTTGCCTGACGATCTCGTTTACGCCATTGTAGACGCAGTCTTCACCAACCACCAGGAGCTGGTGGAGGCCCATCCAGCCGCCGAAGACACGGTTCCGGCCAACTTCGTCCACAACACGTTCCTGCCATACCACCCGGGCGCGTTGCGCTACTATGGGAATCGGATGACAACCGGCGCCATCAAAGGCGATTGACTTACGCGGCGTCGTCCCGATCAGGATTCAGGCTTTTTTCAGTGCACCAACCAAAGGAGGACACGCTATGGAGACGCGGGAGACTCAGTTCTTAAGAGTATTTGAGCAGTTTAGCAAGAGCCTCAGCAAGACACTTTCTGTTAAACAACGTTTGAAGGTGCTGGCTGATAGTATTGTCAAGGCCTTTGATGTCAAGGGCTGTGCGATACTTCTTTTGGACGACGAGAGAAAGGAACTGAAAATGGCTGCTTCCTGCGGCCTCAGCAATGAGTACCAAAATAAGGGTGTTGTGGATGCGGGAAAAAGCATCGGGGACGCTCTCGACGGCGAGGTCGTGGTCATCAGGGACTCCAGGGCGGACTCTCGCGTTCAATACCCCGAGGCAGCTATGAAAGAAGGGATTGTAACGATTGTCTCGGTTCCGATTATTGTCAGGGAGCAGATTATCGGAGTGCTTCGGTTGTACTGTGCTGAAGAGAGGTACTTCACATCGGAAGAGATGAAGTTCGCTGTCTCGCTGGCCGAGCAGGGAGGTATCGCCTTTGAAAACGCAATGCTGCTCGAGAAAGTCCTTATAGAGCTTGAATACCTCAAGGTCATAAGGGAAGCGGCTAAGGCCTTGACCTCGACTCTGCATATTCAGGAAATCCTTGATCTCATTGTAAACAAAACCGTTGAGAATCTGAAAGTGAAGGCTTGCTCTATCAGACTGGCGAGCCCGAAGAGCAAAACCTTGAATGTGGTCTGTTCTAAAGGACTCTCCGATCAGTACCTCAATAAGGGCCCGGTCGCCACGGACCAAAGCATTGCAGCAACAATGATGGGCGAGGTTGTCTGGATCGAGGATGCGAAACGGGACTCAAGGGCTCAATATCCGAATGAGGCTGAGAAAGAGGGGATCGCTTCCATCCTCTCAGTTCCCATAATCCTGCAAGAGAAGGTCATAGGCGCAATGCGCTTGTATACATCTTCGCCCCGTCGATTCAATGATTTCGAAGTTGAATTCGCCCAGTCAATGGCCGAGTTTGGAGCGATTGCTCTTGAAAACGCAAGGCTTCATCGCAGCCTGCAAGAGGACTACCAGGCTGTGATAGACGACATTCAGTTGTTTAGAGGGTACACCAGCGGCCTATAGCTGAAGATATTCAGATGTGAGGTCGTACCAAAGGTGCTTAATTACGGGATGACTCTCAGTATGGCTGCTCTGTCATAAGGCCAGCCTTGTGACCCATACTGTGCCCCACGTTGTCAAATCCGGGTCAGACCGGAAAAGCTATACATCGAGTAGGTAAATCTGCGCCGGCTCGACTCCACTAAGGAGCCTGATGGAGGTAAAGACAGAACTTGCCACGATGTTAAATTCCCAAATACTCGGCATATGATACGAAATCATTGACCTTTTCTCATTCTGACTGCGTTCAGGTATACACGTTGTTTGAGGGTCCAGCTACGCATTTGCGGAAGCTGCGCCGTCGCACCAAGCTAACAGCCCAATCTCAGCGGGAAAGTGTCAAAAACGCAGGCCTTGACAGCCCATAGAAGCCCGTTTTTCGCCCGAAATTATGCTTCTAAGTCACCCCCCAACCACGGCGAATTGAATCTGCAATTGCCGTATAAATCTCGCACCGTTTCGTCCTCGGTTGAATTGTGCAACCCCTGCCCACGAAAGAGCTAATTCGACATTTCCGCACCCTTTTGCGACTCTGGGGAGTACTCCGGGCGGCGAGCCGGACAGCCGCAAAGCATCCCCTCCACGCTGATATCTTCGTCTATATCGGGCCAGTGGATACCTTGTCCGTCGCCTATAATCTCGAAATTGTTTCGCTGGTCGGGAGTTGCATCCGAGAGGCGCCATGACCACGCAAGAGGCACACTGATGGTTCGACCGTCAACGAGATGCGCTATAATCTCATCTTCAGTGACCCGAACATCCAGTAGCCTGGCCTCAAATACGTTAACCGCAATGTTCATCCCATGCCTCCAATAATTTGCCCCGATTCTAACCGATTATTTGCCGGAGCACATTCAGTTCCTTCGGAGGGAAACCATGATTTTCGCTCAAAGCGACCGGCCGGAGCCAGAACTTGCAAACGAATTTCTCACGTTGAACGTGTGTACGTGTTTTCGTTCGTTGCAATCGAAACTGTAAAAGTAGAACCTATAACCTCTCTCCATAAATACAGTGGGCATGCCTGTTGTCCCGGCAGATCCGATTACGGTTTGCAAAGACGCTGCTCTAAAGCCGACTCCATGATACTACATCAGGGAGCCTTTTGAATCAACAAACTCAAAGTATCTTGCCTCTAAGCATCGCGAGCCGCGCCCCTTTCCTCATCTCCCGATATTATCCTTTTTTTTGCCACCCGCCCTGGTGAGATAAATGCAAAATTTTGATAATTTCGCTTCATTTTTTTCTTGATAATACTTCTGCTTACGAATTATAATATTTGCCGAGTTTGAGCACATTTTTCAACTCCCGCGCTCCGCGCGGGGTCGCTGCTCACTCGCGAAGCGACTACACGGGTCGCGTCTCTTTGAAAACTGAATCTCATGGCGGTTCGGCTCCTGGCTCGCTACTGCGCTGCTCACTGTGGCGCTGCGGCGGCGGCAGGGCCGCCGGCCTCAATTGCCGCCGCCTTCAGCGCCGAGTGCTCGGCCTCACGCGCCCGCGCGTGCGGCCGATTCCGCACTTCGCGGGCTTCGAGCCCTCTGTGCCCTCCGTGGTGAAAGCTTGCTTTATTTTTGTCTTTTCCCTTTTTTCTTTTGCCTTGTTCGTTTACCGTCCTCGCCCTCCGTGGCCTCTGTGACCTCCGTGGTGAAAGGTTGCGGGTGTCACCAAGCCTTCTTCCTTCGAAATTGGACATTCTACATTCTACATTCTACATTCTACATTCTACATTCTACATTCGTTTCACCCGATCTTCCCGCTGTTATCCGCTGTTATTTCAGAAAATAAAGCCGGAAAACACTAACGAAATCAACTTGTTGGGGCATTGGAAGAATAAATTTCCCTCTATTAACAGCAAGAACAGCGAGGACCCGTCCCCATACATCCCCCCCGCTCCGCTCCTCGCGTGGTTCACGGGTTACGGATCACAGGTACTTTACTTTTGCCTTTTGCCTTTTTACTTCTGCCTTTTGCCTTCCCCCGCAGGGGGTTTTCCCTTTTCCATTTTTACTTTTGCCTTGTTCGTTTACTGTCCTCGCCCTCCGTGCCCTCTGTGCCCTCCGTGGTGAAAGCTTATTTTACTTTTGCCTTTTTACTTTTGCCTTTTGCCTTCCCCCGCAGGGGGTCCGCATTGCGCCCAACCCCGAAAGCAGGGTGCCAAACCTTGCGAAATAATGTATAAGGGCGATTTAACTGCACCCCGGGCGGGGGGGGAACGAAAGGATTTTAGATTGAAGTCTTTATATTTTGCGGGCTGGCTCGTCGACGGCACAGGATCTCCCGCGAAACATGATGTGCTGATGTGCGTGGAAAACGGGTCGATATCATCTCTTGACAGCGCAAATCCAGCGGAACTCAAAGCATCGGGGCACAGTGTAGAAGCATATCCGGCCGGCACTATACTGCCCGGTCTAATAGACTGTCACGTTCACCTGACAATGTCCGGAAAGATCAATGAATTCCTGCGATTCCGGCAGCTCCGGAATGGGTTCGCGCAAAACAGCACTCTTATCGGTGAAAGGATAGAGAGAAGTCTCTCCTTTGGGATCATGGCCCTGAGGGATGGAGGCGACGTCGGGGGCCACACTCTCAGGTACGTAAGACAAAACGGCTCTCCGCTTGTCCGTATCAAATGCGCCGGAAAGGCGTGGCGGGCCTCGGGCAGGTATGGGAAGATCCTGGGCCGTGTTCCGGACAGGGGATCGACTCTTGCCGAAAGCATAAGAGCCAACTGCGACGGGATCGACCACATAAAGCTTCTAAACTCGGGCGTAAACAGCCTCAGGGAATTCGGCCGGCAGACGCCTCCCCAATTCAGCCGGGATGAACTCGCGGCGGCTTTTCAGGTTGCGCATGCGCTGGGCCGAAAGACCATGGTCCACGCAAACGGAAGGCTCCCTGTGCAGTTCGCGGTCGAGGCGGGGGCCGATTCGATAGAACATGGCTTCTTCATGGGTGAAGACAATATGAAAAGGATGGCCGAGCGTGGGGTTTTTTGGGTCCCTACGGCATTCACCATGAAAGCCTTGTACACACGCAATCCCGGCAGTGCGCAGTCGCACACGGCGCACAGTATGCTGGAAACCCAACTGGAGCAAATCCGCCGGGCCAGGGAGCTTGGCGTCAGTGTTGCCGCCGGAACCGACGCAGGAGGATTTGGGGTCAGGCATGGTATATCCCTGCTCGGGGAGTTGAAACTCTTGATGGAAGCGGGATATTCCGTTGAAGAGGCAATTTTCTGCGCTACGGCACAAGGCGCCCGGCTCCTTGGTCTGGAGCATGAACTCGGGCGGCTCGTTCCGGGAATGCCGGCGAGTTTCATAGTTGTGGACGGACCGCCCTCAGCTTTGCCCGATTCGCTGCGCGAAGCAAAAATGGTATGCGTGAAGGGCAAGAAATTGTCGGAATACCCCCGCAGGATGCCGTTCGATTTTTTCTAATGGCGTGGCGGAGAGAGAGGGATTCGAACCCTCGGTAGAGCTTTACACCCTACACTCGCTTAGCAGGCGAGCGCCTTCAGCCGACTCGGCCATCTCTCCGCAAAATCGAGTTATGAATCTTCTGTCGTGAATTTTCGCCTGAGACCAGCGCCCGGCGGCTCACAACCAGACCCGAAACCAGGGCTGACCCCGCGTCGCGCGGGACGAAAACTGGCGGAGGGAGTATCCATCAAATCGCAGCCGTAACATTGCGTATTCACATTAATTCTAGTCGCAGGATTTGAAATATACCCCCAAAAATACCCCCGAAACGCATTGTTACCCCTTCTTTTGATCCTGCCGTTCAGCTACATTTCAAAGCTGTGAAATCATCATACTGGAAACGCCGAACTTTAACAAGGCCCTTTCCGTGCACCCTTGGCCATGCCCCGAAACACATGCCCCGGATCGACGTTTCTTTTGCCGCCATTACCCCGTTTGCCTGGACCTTGCCGTCACAGCCGGATGGAAGGCTTTTAGCTGCGCGCGCTGCCCGGATTTCGCGCCGGAAGAGTTTGACCCGCCCTCCGCTCAAGATGAAGAAATGCGCTGCCGCGCTCTGTGGGAATGGGTAGTCAACTCTGAACCGTTCGGTCCGAACAAACGGCGGAAGGTAGCCGAATTTCTCGAAAGGACTTGGAAGGCTGACGTGCAGGAACCTTGAATTCGACGCGCAAGGATGCCCCAGGATCGACGATCTCAGGCCCGGACGTATCAAACATCGTCTTTGGAGTTTTCGACCGGAATAGAGGCCCTGGTGAATGCCAAATTTTCAATATGGACAGTGCCTAAGCTCTGTTGTAATCTCATTACGTTTAATAGTCCCCGCCTTTATCTTGCGTTGCCTCTCTTCCAGGGAGAAAACAATGCCTCTTCGGGATTTGAATTGGCGCAAAGGCTTTTTCCGATTGTGGGTACTGGCGTCTTCCATTTGGGTGCTTGTTTTTGGAACGCTTTGGGTCTGTACGGGTATTGGATACATAAAAAGCTTGAAAGCTGTCCAAGACCTGAAATACGCCGATGGTGAGGCCATACTTGACCCTGCGAAGACGCTAAAAGAACCAAAGGAATTGACTCCTAACCAAGAGACTCGTTTGTGTTCAAGGAGAACGTTGGCAGAGATGTCCGATGCGGAACTTTTGCTCCTTTTCAAAAAACAGGTAATCTCCGAGAAGATCACGGAGTTTATCAAGAGATACACGCCTTTTGATTTGCGAGCAGCAAGACAGGCGGGAAAAACAGATGATGAAATAGCTGATTACTTAAGCCATTACTACGGGGCTGATAAGCAAGCAGCGATTAGGACGGGAATGACCCCGACACAGATAGCCGAATTTCTCGCTTCCTTAAAACCGAAAGATGTTGCAATGATCGTCTTTCAGAAGCAAGGTTGCTCAAAGGAACAATCCGCCAGAATCATTGAAAAGCTCATGAATATTGCCCCTGAAAATCAATGGGAAATTGTAAGCGAAAAACCCGTTGATAAATTGGAAATCAAACCCGATCCAGGTTCTATTATTTTGGCTGACAAAACTCCAATCAATTCGGGAGTAAATGACGATGTTGAATATCTTGGGTCTGATGATCCCGACCGATTTGAATATCTTGGACCGCTCGAAATAAATAATCTTGACGACATAGATTCAAGAATCGAAGCTTTTCTTGAGCGGGAAGCGCTCCAAACGAGAATTGTGTACTCTATTCACGATCCGCAGTCGGGTAAAAAGTTCCTTTTCTATTGGATTTTGTCTATCCCGCCGACCATTGAAGACATGCGGGAAATTTTCGCGGTTGACGCTATCCCCGAAAAGCTGAACTTCATTGCGGTTAATAAGGCCACTGGCTTTAAATTAACGTCTGATGAAATATCGTATGAGAGAAGGGGCATGATAGAATATGTTCGTTCAGGAAAATGGTATGAACAAAATGTATTGGCAAAATCCAAAGAAAGCAGAAAACGGGACTTCTTGCTCTTTTCAGGAATGGCGTTCTTGCCGCCAATCGTAACGATGGTTCTTGGCATAGGTGTCATGTGGGCATTTTCGGGCTTTGTTCCGAAACAAAGCCAATAGGCTCCCCTTTTGTCGGCCAAACTTCGCAATCCGCCCGGCCATGTCAGCCGCCGCCTGTTTCCATTCCCGCAGCTTCGGGCAGCAATCCGAGCAGGATAGACGGCGCTCGACATGCCATGACTCAGCGCAATGCAGGCAGGGATTCATAGCTCACACTCCCCACCTTTCGCGCTCCGCCTTCCGCTTTGGAACGGCGCGGCCTTCGAGTATGAACCTAGCAACAGCATCGACCGCGTTTCTTCGCGCCTTTTTAATCGCAGCGTCAGTGGCCTGCTGAATAGCATCGTTCCAACGCGCCGCAAATTCTAAATCCTTCCAACGCCAACGGTAAACGCTCATCTGCGAAACCCCGATAGCGTGCGCGGAAAACTTGACGTTGCCGGTTAGAATCAACTGCTCAAGAAAGGTTTTTTGCAGTGCTTCCCTCAATTCGCGTCTCATCATGGCATATCCCGAAAAGTTAATAGGGGTTATCATCAACGATGCGTCCTGGAAGGCCCCTGCCGATTTAGCCCCGATTAGGAGCCGGAAGACTACTTGTATCGCTGCTCCATGCTGAAAATCTCTTCTATTGTTTCGGCGGTATAAATCGGCTCGCTGCAATTTCGTACATGCACAACTGATTTCGAACCTTCTTTCATGTAGCCTTTTTTCCAAGGAACTTTATCTTCTTCTCGCGGTTCAATATGCGGCTCAACGCTAACAATGTCATTTGTGTTTATTAAACAACGCTCAAACATGCCGGACGTGCAACTTTTACGTAACAAAGGTAATAACATTGTAAGTATCCTTTTATCTCAATGTAATTGCCAATTTGTTTTAAAAACGTTGTCATTTTCATTTTCTTTTCCTTTTTTAGCTTTGACTATTACATTATCATTTGCTTTTTACTTCCTGCCTTTTATTGCTGCATTGACTTGCCTAGTTGACTCCCACAGTTCGGGGTGACTGACAGGGGCAGGCTCCCTACCTGTGGGACTCGAAAGCGTAGTCAAAAGCGTAGTCATCAAAAAAATAGGCTTAACGGCGCGAATTTGCTAACGGAATCAGAAATCTATATTAAAGGTATCTTTAAAAAAAACCTACCTCTTTATAAGGAATCTGAATAGCCTTGTAAAGTCAGATACTTAACCCCGTTTTTCGAGTGACTACGGAATTGACTACACTTTCATCGCCGGACAGTATTTTCCCGTTGTTTTATCGCGCACGATCTCCCCGGCCTGCATGAGATTCCTGACCGCCGTATTGAAGGCAAAGAGACCGTCCCGCGCAGCATTTACCCTTTGCTTTAATTCCCGTTCGCTTAACGCTCTGGCTCCCAAGCTCCGACGAATTTTTTCCTCCATTTTCGCTAAAACGTTGTCACAATCGAGCGGATCATAGAGTTTTCTAATTTTAAGCTGCCAATTACAAAGCGCCGTCGCCTTCTCAACAATTTCCAAATCAATGCTATGTATTAATTCGTTTGCTGCTAAAATTAGCATTAAACGGAAGGCGTATGTGTCAAGCCGTCTCGTATGAATGGAACTTTCTAGATTCAAATACCATTTATCGTATGCTGAACGCGCTTCATCGGTAAACGTTAATTCTTTCGAGTTTCCGACAAACGCTATGATTTCTCGAAGTTCTAAGCCTAATTTACACATCTTTTCTGGAGCAATCTTCGGCGGAATGCTAAATTTGCGTTCACCTTCGCCAGTAACAATGAACAATCGGTTATTAAAACCAATATCCGTGAATGTTGAAGTCCAACAGGTTTGAAATGTGTCAATAGTTGAAGCCGCCAATAAGCTCAGGTGAACGTTGTGGAGCTCAATCTTGCTCGTTTTGGTGTGATTATCATACTCACATTTTTCGAAAAACGTGTTTACGCATGGAAGTAAAACGCTGCTTTCTGTTCTACATTTGCTTACAAACGCTTTGAATTCATCGTAAACAAGCAAGAGTTTTCGCTTATCGTTGTCAGGATTAAGCCCTTCTAATTTCTTCTGCAAGCCTTCCGCACTTCCAACGCCATTACAGGTATGGAAAGTACCGTCCATTGATTCACGCTTGAAGAATTCAACGGTTTTATCTATGGCTGTGCTTTTTCTGTCGTCGGCGCTTTGGCCCAATAGGAGCGTATAAAATCTAGGTTGCGCTGCAAGTTCGGAATCAATTGAAATTCGGCCTGACAAAAGATTCCCTAACGCGGTTAAGGCCGCAGCGAAAAAGAATTGAACGGGCGGCTCTAAGCATTCAGCGTAAATTCCAGCGAAGTTTCCGAGAAAGCCGCTCATTACCCCCTGTGGGAAATCCGCAGTTGTTTTGTTTTGATTGTCTTTTGAACGCGTGGCCTTAACTTTCAAATCAACGGCGCTTTTGAAACCTTCAACGATAGCATAATCTATTGGACGCTCTTCTAACGCTTTTCTGATTGTTCGTTCGACGTAACTTTCGATTTTGCAACGCGGAATTTTGCCATGCCCTTGTTTTGTTGTTTGACCTAAAGCGGAAGCCGCAAAAATTCGCGCTAATTGCTCAGGGCTTTTGGAATGTGGCAACAATTTGTTGAAAAATACCAGGTCAGCGCTCGATTGGCTTTTATCTCCGTACCCGAATTGCTGCCAGCGCCCCTGGAAGAGTTCGGCAAAATCGGCGTCCCTGGAAGCCTGCCCTATTACCTCATCATCGGTCATCTTCGGCGGATCGCCGTTAGATACTTCCGGTCGCTCAGGTCGCCTGTCATCAAGTAGCTGGTCAAGTTGAAGCCTTCGAACGATCTCTTGTGCGCTGTACGGCTCGCGCTCTTCAATGGATATGATCCGCGTCATAAAGGGAGCCGCCTTTTGATGCAGGAATCCCGGCAGCCTCATTACTCTGGAAAGATTTACGATGTTATTGTCGCCGTTAAATCGCTTCGCTAAAGCCCTTTGCAACGGCTTGAAGCGTTCGAGCGGGCAATCAGATACGAGATAATATGCGTGATAATGCTCCGGTGAAGATTCAATTAAAATGTGCGGCTTAACAGCATTGCCGGTGATCGGCTCCAAAGGAGCGCCGTCAAGATCAACAAACAAGGCTCTCACGGCAGTAACATCCTTGTCCTCATCGCCCGTTGTTTCATTAACGACAACGAAGACGCCTGCCCCTTTTCTGTTTTCTTCGGCAAGTGTTTCAAAAAGCGCATCGGGATCGTCTGCCGAAAAACATCGAGGGATTACCGCGCCGCGCTTTTTATCGTCAAAG
>DASPQK010000366.1:0-12517 GCA_035624985.1 Syntrophobacteraceae bacterium
CCATATGGCCGCCACCAAAGCCCTGGACGACCTCTACAGTGTCCAACCCACTCCGGCGGCTCGCCTGATCAGGGAACTCGAATACAACGCTTTCTATATCGAAGATCATTACATCCACTTTTTCTTTCTGGCAGCGCCCGACTTTGTGGTCGGCCCGCACGCCGATCCTAAAGAGCGAAACATTCTGGGTGTCATCGGCAAGCTAGGCACCGAGACAGGGCTGAAGGTTATCGAGGTCAGGAAGAGAAACCGGGACATCATCAGGCACATCTTCAGCAAGGCTCCTCACCCGGAAGGGGGGATCCCCGGCGGTGTAGCGAGAGGGATCAGCGAGCAGGATCGCAAATGGATCAAGGAAACTGCCGCATTCTCCCTCGAATTCGCCCAATTTGCCATCAAGCTCTTCAAGGATGTTGTGCTTTCCAACACCTCATACGTAGCTCTGATCATGAACGAAGCCTACAAATTGAAGACTTACTATATGGCTTTGGTGGATGATGACAACCGGGCCAACTTCTATGACGGGAAAGTGCGGGTTGTGGATCCGGAGGGGACCGAGTACGTAAAGTTCGACGCACAAGACTATGATCAGTATATAGGTGAGTGGGTCGAGCCGTGGACCTATATCAAACTCAACCATTTGAGAAAGCTGGGCTGGCAGGGCTTGAAAGAAGGCAACGGCTCTGCGCTGTATCGTGTTGCGCCGCTGGCGAGGTTGAATGTGGCCGACGCCATGCAGACTCCGCTGGCACAAAAAGAGGCGCAGATCATGTTTGACACCCTGGGGGGCAAGCCCGCCCATCATACGCTTGCAACTCACTGGGCGCGTCTGATTTGCGCACTGCAGGCAGCGGAGCACAATGTGCGCATTGCGGATGACCCTCAGCTCACGAGCAAAGACATCAGAAACATGAACCTCAAGCTGAAGAACAAGGGAGTAGGCTGCGTGGAAGCCCCCCGCGGGACGCTCTTCCATCACTACGAAACAGATGATGAAGGCATCCTGACGAAGGTTAATCTCATAGTAGCCACGCAGAATAATGCCGCCCCAATTTGCTTATCGGTGAAGAAAGCGGCGCAGGAATTCGTCCGAGGCCCGGAAGTGAAGGAGGGTTTCCTGAACATGGTGGAAATGGCGTTTCGTGCTTACGATCCGTGTCTATCATGCGCGACCCATTCACTGCAGGGCAAGATGCCACTAAACGTGAAAATCAGGGATCAGGAAGGCAGACTGATAAGAGAAATCAGCCGCTGAGAGGGACAACAGATGAAGACGCTTATCCTTGGTATGGGCAACCCCATCTTGTCAGATGACGGGGTGGGGCTGGCAATAGCCCAGAGGCTACGCGACAGTATCCGCGGGGTGGACGTGGCGTTTAGTTCCATGATCGGACTCGACCTCTTCGATCTGATCCTCGGTTATGACGCTATATTTATCATCGATGCCATGACCACAAAGGGAGGGGAGGCAGGGGAACTGAAGAAGATCCTTGGGCGAGACCGGTGCGGGACCTTGCATCTGTTCTCCTCACACGGCCTGAATATCTTCGAATTGATGGAACTTGGCTTGCGCTGCGGATTTGAGATGCCCCACCTCAAAATGGTCTACGGCATCGAAATAGGCAGCGAAACAGCCTTCGGTGGGAGCCTTTCGACTGCAATGAACGAGAAACTCCCTGCCATTATAGAACAAATTACTGCCGACCTGATCTCATTGATTCCTTCATTAATTGCCATCGCAGATCGTGTTGGTTTACAATAGTAACTTGAAATTCAGTTTTTTTGGGAGGAGCACGAGGGGACCAGCCTTGCGAAAGATTATCAACTTACTCGCATTCAGGCTTTTTTGCCTGCTCCTGATTGTCAGCGCGGTTGTGTTCATTTCACTGACCTCCATCATTATCCGGGCCAATGAAGAGCATGTTATGCAGCAAATAATTCTTTCGGCCAAACGCACTAACGCTCTAATTCTACGGTCCATGCACCAGAGTATGTTGTTGAACCGTCTGGAAGACGTCGCGCAAACGATCGACTCTCTTGGCAATGAACCCGGAGTCGAAGGCATAAGAATCTACAACAAAACAGGGGCTGTGGTTTTCAGCACAAACCACCGGGAAATCGGACAGACGGCGGACCTCAAGGCCGAACAATGCATTGTATGCCACAGCGGCAGGGAGCCGCTTGAACACATTCCGGAAACGGCCGGGTCTCGAATCCTTACATCTTCAAACGGCTACAGGATCCTGGGCGTTGTAAGTCCGATTCACAATGAGCCGAGTTGCTCCGCACCAGCCTGCCATCCATCGCCTGGCAGACAGACTTTCCTGGGTATGCTCGACTCTCAGTTCAATCTCGCGCAGCTTGATAAGGATATCATCAGCAGACGCAATCTGATGATCGTCTACTCCATCGGCGCTATTCTGCTCATCGCGCTTTTTGCAGGGCTTTTGATCAGGCAGATAGTGCACACGCGGGTAGTCAAACTTGCCGAAGGACATCGCGAGGTCAAAAAGGGCAATCTGGATTTTAGCATCCAGGTCGAAGGCAAAGACGAATTAGCCGAACTGGCGCGCTCATTTAACAGCATGGTAGCGAATCTGAAGCATGCATATCTGCAATTGGCGAGAACGGAGAAATTGACAGCCCTGGGCAAAATGGCGGCAGGAGTAGCCCATGGGATAAACAACCCGCTTGGCGGGATACTGCTTTACAGTAACCTCATTTTCGAAGATCTCCCCGAGGGCTCTCATGCATACGAAAACGCGCGAAAGATTATCGAGCAGACAAACCGGTGCAAAGAAATCGTTCAAAACTTGCTTGACTTCTCCAGGATACCTGCCGGAGAGATGGCGCCTGTGGAAATTAACAACGTTGTCTCCACATCTCTCAATCTGGTAAAGGATCAGTGGATGTTTCACGGCATAGAAATAGAAACACGGCTTGCGGAAACCCTTCCCGACGTGATTGGTAATACGGCTCGGCTGGAAGAGGTTTTCTTGAACCTGTTCATTAATGCCGCAGATGCCATGAAGGGCAAGGGTAGGCTCACGATAACCACCGGATTGGACTCAAATAATTCAATAAAAATTTTGGTATCGGATACAGGCGAAGGGATAAAGGAAGAGCACCTGCCTCATATATTCGAGCCTTTCTTTACTACAAAAGATCCTGGGAAAGGAACAGGGCTGGGACTTTCCATGGCATATGGGACCATTAGAAAGCACGGTGGTCTCATCGATGTGGAAAGTGTAGTGGAGAAGGGAACGACTTTCATTATCTCCCTGCCTGCGCAAATGGATAAATACAAGGGTGATGATGATGATTCCAACTCAAATCGCAATCTGCAAAATTAGTCCCGTTCTCTGCTCCCATACCAATTGTGTGTGACAAACAGGACTTTCAGAGACTGACGAAAGAAGAATATCCAACCCCCTGAAAAACCAAATAAAAGCGATATTAGACGTGTAGAACCGATCCGCCCTTTATCTGGTATCCCAGGCTGGCGAGGACCTGTACTTGGAAATCGGTTGGGTCTTCGATATAGGTTTGTGGTTTTTGGGCACCGCTTTGCCAGGCAAGAACACAGTTCAGATTTCCCATCTGTTCGATAATTGCTTTGGCCGTGTGCTTATCCCCGGTCTTGATCTCAAGAAGCCTCAAGCAGGCCAGAGCGATAACACAGGTGAGGAGGTGGCATCTGATCTTGCCGTCGGTCCAATGGAACATCGGATTTACCTGGATATGACAACTCGCCTTGCTTGCGCGAAACTGCTGTTCGATTCGGTATCGGTCCAGGCAAGCGGTCACGATCTGTTCTGTTGACCAGTCGTGATTGTCGGTCACTATGATGTTTTTGCCCATTACCGCCTCGATTGCTCTGACCTCGGCAAAGTCTTTTCGAAAGCTCATGGCCCCCTTCTGGAAGCGAATGCGGTAGCATTTATGGCTGACGTAGAGTTGGTCGCACAGCTTGCGATAGCGCTTTGTAACCGCTTCAGAACTTTGCCAATCTCGTTCCTTGCGGTTGTATTTTCTGCGGTATTCGATCAACTCCGCCCGAAGCCGCTCCAGCTTTCCGGTAAAATCGTAGAGCTTCTTTCGCATGGTTAGAGGATTGAAATTGACAACCGCCGTACGCTCGCGCCCCCATAGATTTTCAGTGGTGCGCAAAGCGCAAAGCCTGTCGCCTTCCTTTCGCGCCGCCATAAGCTGTCGGTTTTTTTCAATATCGAGCGGCACAAAGTGTTTGGCATTGATTCTTGCCAGTTCCTCGGCAAAGTAGGTGGAGTAAGTGGTTATGAAATGAATTTGCTCCCGGCCATCGATCAGCTCAAGGTTATCCTTGGAGTTCATGCCTTTATCGAAAACAACCGTAAGGTGCTTTTGCTCATCGGCAAAGCCCATGATCAGGCCGAACATTTCATCGAGAACCCGGCGGAACAGTTCCGAGTCGTGAAGATTTCCCGGATAGACCTTGTAATACAAGGGCAGCGAACTGTCCCGGTCCAGGAGCAGTCCCAGCCCGACCTGGCGCAAGTGGTGTTTTCCGCTCTTGTTGTGGCCCCGTACAGCCAGTTCACTTTCCGTCTTCGTTGCCATGTAGGTGTAATAGTTGGTCGTGTCAAAAAGAAGGCTGTGGGGTGAGTGTTTATACCTGCCCCATATTTCTTGAAGCAATCGTCTGCCAATCTCCTCGATTTGGGCGGCGGACAGGCGCTGCCATTTTTCCCAGTATCGCTCGGAGCTTAATGCTGAGAGTTCGACCGGGCGTATCTGCTGTATGGCGGTTTTGCGATACCACTCCTCCAGCCCTCGTTTGCTCCTTGGTGCAATCATGCGGTTTGCCCACGCATAGAAGAAGTACTCCCCCACGGTTGGGCCGGTTTCATTGCGAGCCCTGGAAATAACGGAATCGATAATGCCGATGGTGTCGAGCTCCAGTTCCAGACAATAGGCGGTAAACAGAGCCCCAAAGGACTCGGTCCGGATTTGTGAGGGTCTGCCGGCCAGCTCAGCCTGCTCCATTTTGGCCAGAATGGTCTCGGCAGTGCCGAGGTACTTCTGCCACTTCAGCTTCACCTTACCGTTAACCCGGTGAACCTCCCGGAGGTACCAGTAGGTTCTACCCTCAAATGTTTTCTTGTATAAGTGTGGCATGAAAAGAGGATACATCATAGGTTCTACTTGTCAAGGGAAAAATCCCGATTCTCGTGAAATTTTTGCTCATTATGCAGCAAAGAGGATCAGCTTTTAATAGGTTCTACAGAGCACTAACTATAAGTTACTGAATTTACGGCCGAATCGATTGGATGGAAGGGTTGTCTCTGAAAGTCCTGACAAATTGTTGACTTCAGGATGGGTTGCGTGATGTGGGCGTGCTGAAAAGCATCATTGCCGGGACGCTTGTCCCGACACATCCTTAGCTCAAGAGGTTTCTCGGCTGTGACCTATTCTGAACGTTCCATCTTTGGTATTGACGCAAATCACGTGGGTTCTTCTAAGCTTCTCAAGGCTATCCTTGGAATAGAAAATGCAATCGGTCAGATGAGATTCACCTGAAGCGATATCCATGGCATGCGTTCTGCAATTGGGTGCGCCGCATAATCCGCAATTAACTCCCGGTAATGTTGCAAACACGGCTTCAGCTTTTTTTATGCGTTCAATTCTTTGTTTGATATGTCCCCTGTCATTTTTCAAAGGATCCTGCTTAACATTAGACCTGCCAAAGAAATTCGTTTCAGCGTAACGCCTTTCAACCTCGGATTCTACCCAGGCATCCTTTTCGGGAAGCTCGGCCATCAAGTGTCGCAACTTGTGACGCGTAACGTAGAAATTATCGACGGTCAGATTCCCATTAATGCAACCCGCCCAACACGCATAGCATTCAAGAAAACCGAAATTGCGGAGTTTCCCTTTTTCTATGTCATCGAAGACGCGAATGATATTGGACAGCCCGGTTAGAGACATATAGCGACAACCCTGAAGATTCGTTCGTTGTGCGTTAAACATGGACCATTGAAGCATCCGCTGGTCATGAAAAAGATCTTTGAATGAGGGTTTTTGATCGCTTGTTTTTTTATTATTCTGATATTTGGCAGTCAAAATTCCATTATATACACTGGAAATTCCGATTGCGCCGTCAGTATTACTTTTTGTCCCTTCATCAGATTCAAGGATAGAGACCCTCTTCGCTTGGCATGACGTTATATATATCGCGCCTATTTGATCCTTTGCAATACCCAGCTCTTTAGAAAATCCTACCTTCACCTGCTGGCTTGCCAGCTCACGCGGCGGAAGAACAGGAATAAGCTGTTCAATCATTCCGGGATAGGAGACATGGATTAGCCTTATGATAACGGGACAGGAGCTGGATATAAGGGGGAAGCGACCCTTCCATTTGTCCACATAATGATGAATGGCGCGATTGACAAGCGCCGCTTCAACAGGAAAGAAATAAACCGAGTCAAAACCGAGAGATTTTAGGCCTTCGATAATATGGACAGGGGAAACGGCCATTGGGAAATGGCCGAAAAGAACAGGCGACGGAACGGCCACTTTATACTTAAAATTTCCAATTTGTTTTAAAGAATGTGTTGTAGACTCTATGGCTCCAGAAGGGCAGACTTTCAGGCAAGAACCACAATCTATGCATAGATCGGACAGGACCTCAGCTTTCCCTCCCTTCACTCGAATCGCTCGCGTAGGGCATGCTCTCATGCAGGAAAGCTTGCCTCTGCATTTCTCTTTATTGATTTTGAAGCCATGTACCAGCATCCGCGTTAAGCCTTATGCGGGCTGAAAGTTTGGTTCCTTTCCCCACATTTGATTCTATCGTTAAATCATGTGAGTTTTTCTTTATGTTTGGTAATCCCATTCCAAATCCAAAGCCCATCTCGCGCATTTCATCACTTGCCGTAGAAAATCCTTCCTGCATAGCCTGTTCAATATCAGGTATGCCGGGTCCCTCATCAAGTATTTCAAGGCATATATAGTCTTCCGTTATGATTAAATCAAGTTTCGCAGAATGCGCGTACATAACAACGTTCATCTCCGCCTCAAATGCGACTATTGAAGTACGCCGTATTATGGTTGCATCGATATGCAGGCTCTCTAATATCTCTTTTATTTGAGTGGAACTCTCTCCAGCTCTATCGAAGTTGCCGCCATAAATCATGAAGGCTTTTCTGAACAGCTCTTCAGCCATTACTACATTGCTCCTTTCATGCCGCGCTCTCGCAATATACCGCATACATCAAACATTCCCAGTTTTGTCGTCATCACGGGTATTCCCTTTTTTTGAGCTAACGAAATTGTGTTTACACTCGGCAGCTTTCCCCGGATATATACTATTGCCTTGACGTCGGCAAAATTGGCAGTTCTGACAGATTGAATATTCGTCAGACCTGTAACCATAAGAGCCCCTGGTTGTAGAAATGCAAGAATTTCACTCATTCCATCAGAGGCCAGGACCGTATCTATCTCGATATGAGATAAATCATCCTGTTCCGTCAAAATATCACCCTGTAGAACATTCTTGATTTCATCCAACTTCATTTCATTGCGTTCCTTTCCAATAATACTTGGATGAAACACCGGAGGAGCAATAGACGGGTGATGTCGGTGCCCCGTTTTTGCCTACTTGGAAAGGGTTTCATGAATCGATTTGGCAGCTTTTCTACCTGCGCCCATGGCGCTGATAACCGTTGCTGCTCCTGTTACGACGTCACCGCCTGCCCAAATTCTATCAACAGATGTCTTCCCGGTCTGTTCGTCGGCTTCAATATTGCCTTTCCTGCCCACGGAAAGTCCTCGTGTGGTCATTGGGATAAGCGGATTTGGGCTATTGCCGATGGCACATACGGCTGCATCGATCTTCATTCTGAACTCGGAGCCTTTAACAGGTACCGGACTTCTTCGCCCCGATTCATCCGGTTGGTCGAGTTGCATCTTCAGGCACTCAATTTCACTCAACCAGCCCTGATCGTTGCCGATAAGACGGATAGGCAAAGTCAAATAATCAAAGATGACCCCTTCCTCTTCTGCATTCTCCACTTCCTCCACTCTGGCAGGCAGTTCTTCACGACTTCGCCGATATATGATGTGAGCTTCGTCAGCGCCCAGCCTCAATGCTGTTCTGGCTGAGTCCATCGCAACATTTCCACCGCCGATTACCGCTACTTTCGCAGGCCTTTTCATGGGCGTGTCACGGGCTGGAAAAAGGTAACCCTTCATCAAATTACAACGGGTGAGATACTCATTGGCAGAATATACGCCGTTGAGGTTTTCTCCAGGTATTCCCAAAAACCAGGGCAAACCGGCCCCCGCGCCTATAAATATGGCATTGAATTCCTGGAGCATGCTATGGACGGTTCTGGTTTTGCCGACGATGTAATCAAGATAGAGCTTTACCCCGAGGCTTTTGACATATTCGACTTCGCGTTTGACGATTGCTTTTGGGAGTCGAAATTCCGGAATCCCGTAGGTCAAAACCCCGCCAGCCTCATGGAGGGCTTCGAATATCCTTACTTCATATCCCAGCAAGGCAAGATCGTTTGCCACCGTGATTCCCGCAGGACCCGAGCCCACGATGCCGATTTTCTTGCCGTTGGAATGCGCCATTTCAGGCTTTTCAATTACTCCTTTAGATGCTTCCCAATCTGCCAAAAAGCGCTCAAGCCTTCCTATGGAAACCGGTTCGCCCTTCCTGCCCAGAATACACTTATGCTCGCACTGTTCCTCCTGCGGGCAGACGCGGCCACAGACGGCGGGAAGAGCATTTGTCTCTTTGATTGTTTTAATGCCGCCAGCAAAATCATTATCGACGATACACTTAACAAACGCAGGGATGTTTATACTCACCGGACATCCTTCCCTGCATTGCGGCTTTTTACAGTTGAGACATCGGCTTGCTTCTTCAATTGCCAGAGCTTGGGTATAGCCGAGCGCAACTTCATCGAAATTCTTAATGCGCTCGAACGGTTCCTGTTTAGGCATGGGCCGGCGTTTGTAATCGGTCTGTTTTGCCAACTTCGTATACCTCCGAGACAGCAATAATGGCAGTTTTCAACGAACTCATCAGATTGTTAAAAGTGAGAAGCACAGCCGCTTTTGCGAAGCGGGTGAACTTCTTCAGGATTATATGTGCGGCGTCGATTGAGAAACTCGTGCCAGTCGATTTCGTGACCGTCGAAGTCGGGGCCGTCCACGCACGCAAATCGGGTCCTGCCGGCAACGGTCAGCCTGCATACGCCGCACATACCGGTACCGTCAATCATGATGGGATTCATGCTCACCATCGTTTTGATTCTCAACTCCCTGGTCACCTCCGAGACCTTCATCATCTGGAAAGTGCAACCATTGACAATGATGCGATCCGGCTTGATCTTCTCCAGAGCAAGTATCTCAGGAAGCCTTGTAATGTGTCCCTTGTACCCGGCAGTACCGTCACGTGTAATTTCGATGACCCGCTCGGAGAGCTCTGCGAACCTGTCTTGCCAATAAAGAAGGTAGGAACTTCGCGCTTCAAGAATTGTATAAACAGTGTTGCCGGCCTCCTTCAATGCGCGGGCTATCGGATAGATACTTCCGATGCCGTAACAACCGCCTATACAGACAACCGTCTCGAAATTAACAATTTCAGTTTCACGGCCCAGGGGGCCGGCGTAAGTGGGGATTGCATCGCCCGGTTTAAGTCGTGCAAGTTTCGCGGTCGATGCTCCCACTTGCATGAATATGGATGTTACAGTACCGGAGTCTTTATTCCAATCGGCTGCCGAAAGCGGGACCCGCTCGCCTGCCTCATCAGGCCTTACAATGACGAAGTTGCCGGGCTGAACGGAGCCTGCAACCTCCGGCGCTTCCACAACAAACTCGTGCAGGTTTGGAACGATCATCCGGCGCTCGATTACTCGATACATCTTTTGCCTCCAAACAGGATCTATTCCTCTCTTTATGTTCTCTTTTTCTTTGTTTTCTTATCAGTCGTGTCCGCTGTAGATTTAACGGATACTTTGATCGGGTTCGCTTTCAAGCGATAAAGCGGCTCAAGGTTTTTTGAGTGCGCCAGACCTCCGAAAGTCGTTGGAACATGAAAATAGATCATCCCTGGTGGGCAACATATATCAGCCTTTGCAGTCGAAGTAATTTCCATACCCATTGATGAAACAGTTACCAGACCTCCGGACTCGACACCCAGCTTTTCAAGATCCTCGGGACTGAAGCGAAACCCTTTCTCAAGGCCAAGTTCTGAGAGACCTTCCACTACATATGATAAATCTGTATTCCGATGTCTGAACCCGGCAGGCTCGGCGATTAACAGATAGCTGCCTTTCCCGGTAATAGGGGTATCTGTATTCTCCACCGGCAGATCGCTTTGGTGTGTCAGTATCCGGGGTTGTCTGTCAGGTGTTTCCGGAAAACCTGATACTTTTTGGTGAATCTCTTTAAGGACGGCGGCTGCGTCATGGTAAACCATATCTTTGCAGCCGAGTTTTTGAGACAACTCCGAGAAGATCTGCCAATCGGGACGTGCAAAGCCTGTAACTTCCCCCTCCGGAAGGGTCTCAATCTTCACGAGTTCCTGGATTCTACCCTCAATATTGGTGAGGGTCCCCTCGGCTTCCGCAAA
Source organism: Syntrophobacteraceae bacterium (assembly GCA_035624985.1). Taxonomy (GTDB): domain Bacteria; phylum Desulfobacterota; class Syntrophobacteria; order Syntrophobacterales; family Syntrophobacteraceae; genus SbD1. The sequence continues at coordinate 10,628 of DASPQK010000366.1, forward strand.
GCTTGCAGCCGGCAGAAAGGTGTCAACCTCAAAAGGAGGGTAGTATATATCCTGTGAAATTATGTATTGACAATCGGGGCGTTCGAAGAAAGGGGATTCCCCCACAAGGTATAGGACCCTTGGGTCCCTGCGTTTCTGGACCAGATCTGCGAGTGAAATCCCGTTTCCTTTTGAGGCAACGATCCCTGGAAGGATTTTACCAAAAACACCCAGTTCCAGGGCGCCGCGAACATTTGAGCCGTTATAAAGCGGCATAAAGATCGTGTTTTTGCGTTCGGCAAGTTTGAAAACAGCCTCAATCAGGTCCTTTTTCGCGCCATATCCCAGGACCTTCGGCCCGATTACTACCGCAAGACGCTCCGTAGAGGCGATTGCATCGATTGCCTTCTCAAGATCGCTCTTTTCGACGCGCGCTTTTTGCGCTGTTTTGTCAAGATCGCACTTTTTGCCACGGAGGATTTGACCGAACGCGTCAAGAACCATTCCTTCTTTGCCGGGGAAGGGTTTGAGCGAAAAATCGGTGTAATGCGCAAGGTTTGAGTGGCGCGCATCTATTGTTACGAGTTTTGCGCCCTTATTGAGGGCACGTCTGATTTCCACGCCGATAATGGAGAAATAGAATCGGGAATCAAAGCCGACTGCGATTATGGAATCGGCTTTCGCAAATCCTTTAATCGAGATCGGCAGTCCAAGAAGCCTGGACCACAGGCCCAGTCCTCCGGGGAGGCTCAGGCGCGCGGTGGAATCGATACTATCGCAACCCATACAGGAGCGCACAAACTTCTGAGCGGTATAAAGGCCTTCGTTGGTCAGATCGCCCGAGACAACCATTAGAAATTCTTCCGGCTTGAGGCCGGTGAGTTTCTTGCTGACTTCCTCCTGAGCCTCTGCCCAGCTCACTTCGCGGAAATACCTGCCGCGTCTAAGCATGGGCTTTCTTGCGCGGTCGTGATGGTGGGTTGTTTCAGGCATGGAAAATCTGCCGCGCACACACAGTTGACCGTCGTTTATCTCGGGGTCCAGGTTCGGATAAACCTTGGAAAGCCTGCCGCCTTTATGATGAAGGTCGATCCGGCACCCCAGAGCGCAGAACGGACAGGTCGACACTTCTATCCCGTCCGGCTTTCCGTCCCATTTTGAGCTTTTGTCCACCAAGGCTCCGGTCGGGCAAACCGAGACGCATGCCCCACAGAACTCGCAGCCTGCCTCAACATGACTGTCGCCGAAGGCCGGGCCAATCCGTGCCTTAGGTCCTCTGTATTTAAAGGCAAGAACCGAAGTTCCCCGTAGTTCCTGACACATCCTTACACAGCGCCCGCAGAGAATGCACACATTGTAGTCTCTGTCGAAAAACGGATCATCGTGTTCGGGCTCATAACCACGGTAGTAAACGGGGTAGGATAAATCAGTCAAGCCGACCTTTTCCACCACGGATTGAAGTTCGCACTGGCCATCGTTCGGGCAATAGCGGCATCCTGTGCTTACCCCGGTTTTCCTGATCGTATACTGGTATTTCTTGCACTCATCGGCTTCAGAGCAAACAAGGCAGCTCGATGGATGCTCGCTGAGAATGAGTTGAAGAATTTCCTTGCGCATGTCGCTTAGAGTGGCGGTATTCGTAAGCACCTTCATTCCTTCCTGAGCGATGGTGCTGCATGCCAGCGGATAGCCGCGCATACCCTCTACTTCCACAACACACATACGGCAACCGCCAAAAGGGGAAAGATCCTTGTGGGAGCATAGTGAGGGAATGAAAATGCCGTTCAGTTCCGCTGCCCTGAGAAGGCTTATGCCAGGGGGGAAGGAAACCTCGCGGTGGTCGATTTGCATCTTGAGCGTGGCGGTATTGCTTGTTCTAATTTGTGTTTGTGTCACGGCACCCTCACGATT
>DASPQK010000367.1:0-5010 GCA_035624985.1 Syntrophobacteraceae bacterium
AATGGTGAGAGGGGCGGCGTTTGCACCGGCCTCCTGCAGTCGTAAAGAAATATGCTGGTACCAGTAATGGGGATTTCAGCCATGCTCCAGACGTTGAAAGATTATGGATGGTCCAGCGCAGGACGCAATGCGGGAGGGTTGCAAAAAGTTTCTCTGCGGCGACAACCCCAAGCCGGGCAGGCAGGTTGCGAGATGCAAACTCCCGGAATGGAGGTGCGTCCTTGAAACGCTAAAACCTGTCGCATCTACGTATAGCTTGCGTACTCGAGCCGGAGATCGTATATTTTTCTTAGTCTCAGGCACGCAACCGAAGTTTTTTCGGGCAAAGACCCGACCGGAGGATGCGGGTGGGATGCCTTGCACTGAAGTTGATGCATATTCCAGTTAAAGCTGGGATCGGCGACGGCAGCTTCGGTATAGGGAACCAAGCAGCCCGGGAAACTGATTGTATTGTTATCCGGTGCAGAGCATATCGATGATTCGTTCGCATGGAACGGGAAAAGGAGGGTAGCATGCTGGGCTCGATTCGGTGGATCGGTGCGTTGGTATTATTGTCCTTAATCTGGGTTGGCAGCGTACACGCGCAGGCTACGCGGACATGGGTTTCGGGAGTTGGAGACGATGCAAACCCCTGCAGCCGTACGGCACCTTGCAAGACCTTCGCAGGCGCCATCGTGAAAACAGCCGCATCCGGCGAAATCGATGCGCTTGACCCGGGTGGATTTGGGACCTTGACCATCACCAAATCTATAACCATTGACGGCGGAGGGAACTTGGCCGGAGTACTGGTTTCCGGTGCTAACGGCATAGTAGTGGAGGCAGGACCAAGTGATGCAGTGATATTGCGCAACCTGGATATAGATGGTCTTGGTGCAGGACTTAACGGGGTAAGGTTTGTGTCAGGCGCCATGCTCTTCATCGAAAACTGCACGATCTACGGATTTACACAAAATGGTATCGACTGTGAACCGTCCGGGACGGGGGAAATGCGACTATCGGTTGACCGGGCACTGGTTCGTCAAGTCAGTTTGGCAGGGCTTCTGGTTAAGCCATCCTCAGGTTTTGTCTCGGCAACTGTTGCCAACAGCCGTTTCGAGCACTGCGGATTCGGTGCACGCGCGGAAGGCCACTCCAAAGTTATGATAACCAACAGCATTGCGAGCCACAACGTAAACGAGGGTTTCGGCGTAATATTGCCAAGTCCTTCAGCCATCCTCAACCTGGAAAACTGCGTCTCCTCGGATAATACTTATGGTTTAAGGGCGGATGGCGCGGATTCGGTTATCTATATCTCCAACAATTACATTGCCGATAACACTACAGCAGGTATGTTGGCGACCAATGGGGCAAAGGTGATCTCATTTGGCAACAATTGCGTTATAGACAATGCGGCCACTAGCGCGCCCACCGGGTCGGCGACCATGGAATAACATCCCGACAGCTTCCTGCAAGGGGCTGCCCGGGCATTGTGCACATTGGAAAGAAACGCATTGAACCGGCAAACCGGCAGGACTCGTGGGCTATGAGCCTACGCTGCGAAATCATTTTATCATATGCGAAGGCTTTTCGATCGACAAGTGAGGTTTATTTCTTCCCCGATGATTCGAACGCTCCGGCACTAAAATCGGTGCATTATTCCGGGTCAATCTTTGGCAAAACCTAATCGCCGGGAGGAACCAAATGAAAATTACCGAGACGCTTTTTTCCGCCAAGAAAGAAAAAGGGTTGAGTTTCGCTGACCTGGGAAAGGTGCTGGGAAGGGATGAAGTCTGGATCGCGGCTTTGTTTTATGGGCAGTCCAGGGCCTCCCGTGAGGAAGCTGAAAAAGTCGTAACCGTCCTGGGGCTTGAGCCGGAAGCTGCCGAAGCCCTAATGGATTTCCCCGTCAAGGGTCTGGGCCCGGTTGTGCCCACGGATCCGCTGGTTTACCGGTTTTATGAGATCATGCAGGTCTATGGTATGCCGTTAAAATCGGTAATTCATGAGAAGTTTGGTGATGGGATCATGAGCGCCATAGACTTCACATTGCAAGTGGAAAAAGAAGAAGACCCAAAAGGGGATCGGGTCCGTGTCATTATGTCAGGGAAATTCTTGCCATATAAGAAGTGGTAGGCGGGCGGCCGACTATAGGGTCCGACCCAATGCCGTTAACTTAACAAAAGCTCTTGTCCTTTCGCATCCTTACGAGTCTCCGGCTGGGGCAGCGGGGACTGGTCACCTGTATAGTGAAAAAAACTTTTGGGCCAAGTTCTTCCAGGATGTAAAACTTAGCCATCAAAGACTCATTATCCTCAGCCCTTTTCTCTCGGTTAGGCGCAGCAGCATTTTCATGGACTATTTCAGGGCCTCGAAGGACAAGGGCATAGAAATACGGGTGTATACACGGCCAAGGAACCAACAGACCGGGGAGATGGCAAACCAGGCTCACATCGTAATCGAACAGTTTCGCAGTATAGGCGTCATTGTAATAGAGCGACATAGCATGCACCAAAAGGTAGCGATTATCGACGATGCTATAGCTTGGGAGGGCAGTCTGAACATACTTAGCCACAAAGACACAGGAGAACACATGAGGCGGTTTGAAGGCTCATCGGCTGTCGAGGAGATCATCAGGAATTTGGAATTAGATGAGGAGATGCCTGCTGGTGGTCAGACCCAAGAACATTGTCCGGAGCCGGGATGTGATGGATATCTTGTAGTTCGGAGCAGGTATGGGAGGAAATTCTTGGGTTGTTCTAATTATGCAAGAAAGAAATGTCGATATACTAAAGCACTGTGAGAAGCGGGACGCTCCCGAAGTTCGAAATCTTCTTTTCTATCGTAGACTCTGCAAGTAAGCTGTAGTGAGCTTATAGTTTTCAAAAGGGCCGGAACTAAGCTGTCGCAAGAAATTCCTCAACGTTCAGGCCGATGTCTCCCGCAATTCTCCTCAATAATATTGAATATTGCAGAGATGACCTGCCCTTTATGGAAAGGGATCGTGGTTTGCCGCCCGTCAGCGTGGCGATACTGCCGATGGGACCCTCTCAGGCGGACTTCGACAAACCCGAGCTTCTCAAGAATGGATACGACTTCTCCCGGTTTCGGGACAGGTAGTCTTCCCATTATGCTACCATTACTACGTGAGTCCCCACGAATTCAGCTTCCAATAAAGGTTCGCCGTCTTCGAGAAGCATACCTATGACTTCCTGCAAATTCCGATTGAGTTCGTCCAGGGTCTCACCCTGGCTGTGTGCCCCTGGAAAACCAGGGACATAGCCGACATACAAACCAGTTTCAACGCACTTTTCGATTATGGCAGTGAATTTATTCATTTTAGACCTCAAGGAACTCATCGTCTCGATGCCCACACATGAACAATAGAGCCTCGTGCCCTCTCTTGCAATATAAAATAAGGTTGCTTCAGAGGCAACCAAGGATGACCTTCCGAGACTCCCTCACCTGACTTCAAACTTACTGGATAAACGTTCCGGCGTTGAATTTCGCTTGATTCCTTGTGCTGCAAGAATTTAAATGTCCAGTAACATCGAGACAATGCGCGAGATTTCCGGCGGTGAAATCCACACTCGGGAAACTCGGCTGACTGCGCCAGGAGAAATAGCCGGGGAGACGCCTGCGCCGGGAATAGGATATGGGATCCATCTGTGGGTGTGCAGCTAATCCCTTGACTTTTTTGCACACTTGCCTGTAATGATTTGTCCTCTTTGCTTACGCCGAGAAAGGCTTTTTGCGGATCTTGGCAGTTACCCTTGAAACGATTGTGGAGGTGCAATGAAGACCATGCAGTCCATGAGCTACAAGCCCGAGCGGATAAAGGGAGGGTACACGGACAGGATTCTCCGACTTGATGTGAGTTCATATGAGGTTTGGATTCAAGAACTCCCGCCCGAATTCAAGGAAAAATACATCGGTGGCCGCGGCTACGCCTTGAAGCTCATCTGGGATGAGACGACGAAGGATACACGATACGACAGTCCGGAAAACGTTCTGGTGATGGCCGGAGGCCCGCTGTGCTGCGAGCCGCGATTTCCAGGCGCCGGCAAATTCATTATCGGCACCATATCTCCGCTCACCGACACCTTCATCGATTCCAACATCGGCGGCCACTACTCGTCCCTGCTCAAGCTCTGCGGATTCGATGCCCTTGCCATTTCCGGGATTGGCGAAGCCGAAGTGGTGCTGATCGTGGACGGAGACAAGGGAACCATAGAGATTGCGGAAGCCCCTTCCTATGGCGAGACCGTGGACTCGGGCGCCCTGTCCTACGGCGAGGCGTTGATGCGTGAGTTCAATGGGGGCGCCTTCGATGAAAACGTCGCCCTCGTGACCACGGGAATCGGGGCGCTTCACGCGAGATTTGGGATCGTAAACAGCCTCTTCTACGACAAGCGAAGGGAGAGGGTGAGAGCCAAGCAGGCCGGGCGCGGCGGAACGGGCACCGTGATGCGCCGCAAAGGTGTCAGGGCCGTGATCGTTCGCTCGAACTCCGAGCGGATCGGGGCCAACCACCCCATTGACGATGCGGGGGTGAAGCAGGCGGGAAGCAGTCTCAAGAAGGTCGTAAGCCAGATGGACCGCCAGCAGCTGCGCCTTTCCAGCTGGGGGACACCGGTTTTGATCGAATACATGGACAAGTACCACCTGCTGCCCGTGAACAACTTTCAGTATGGCAGCCATTCCGATGCCAGGGCTATCTTCGCCGATGTCTTTCTGAATCGCTATTTTGAGAAAAAACTCCCGGACGGGTGCTACTTCGGGTGCAATCTCGCGTGCGCCAAGTCAGGCGAAAACGTGACCCTGCAGCACGGCTCGAGGGCGGGTGCGCGGGTGGGAGTGGACGGACCCGAGTATGAGACGGCAGGCGCCTGTACCTGCATGGGCATCTTCGATCCCCAGTTCATTATGGAGTTCAACTGGTATTGCGATGAGTATGGCCTGGATACCATCTCCATGGGAGTTTCGGCCTCCTTTTTGATGGAATGCGCCCAGCGGGGATATCTCACCAGGGAA
>DASPQK010000368.1:0-6556 GCA_035624985.1 Syntrophobacteraceae bacterium
GAGCGGGAAAGTATCTCCGGAGATTTTTAAACGCGCCAAAACGCAAGTACAATGAAAAAACTGGACAAAATGATTTAAGAATTAGTGTGGCGCGGCATACCTGCAACGGGCTTTCCTAGAGCAGAGGGCCGAGCCGCCACACAATTCGCAATGATTTAAATCGGGCCGGAAAACAGCAAAAAACGCTTGTAAAATGAAAAATTACTCTTTACAGTATGAGAGATGATAAGAGCCTTTCACCATAAGGGGCTGCGGCGGTTTTTCGAGCATGATGACGGCAGCAAGTTGCCGCCGAACATGTTGACGCGGTTTGCGCTCATTCTCTCCACCCTGCACGCCGCGCAGGAGACTTAAGGCATGAACGTGGCGACTTTCCGCCTGCATAGCCTTAAAGGGCAGTTGAGAGGTTTTTACTCTCTGACTGTCCGCCCGAATTGGCGGATCATTTTCCGGTTTGAAGATGGAGACGCTTTCGACGTGGATTTTGTCGATTATCACTGACGGGAGGCAAAAACCATGGAGACGAAAAACCCAGTCCATCCCGGCCTTCTCGTCAAGGAATGCCTTGACGACCTTGGCTTGAGTGTTGCCGAAGCTGCCAAAGGGCTGGGTATAACCCGCCAGCAGCTTCATAACGTGATTGCCGGACGCAGCAATGTTACGTCTGAAATGGCCATCCGTTTTGAAAAGGCGTTTGGCGGCACGGCGGACACCTGGCTTCGGATGCAGATGAATTATGATCTTGCACAGACGCGCAAGCGTTCGGCCGGTATTGTCGTTGAGCGGCTCGCGCCCAAGGTTGCTTAGGCTTTATGAACAACGAATTGCACGTCTAAAAGGAAACGGACGTGAAGGACAGGAAACACCTCACCCCCATCGAGATGGATAAGCTCATAGCCCCGACCAAGGGCAAGACTGATACGGGACACGTTTATAGCGATCATATCCGCCTTGACGAACGCAGCCTTGCCCTGCATCGGCTTATTGCCCGCAAACTGGTGGCAGACCCAGCCTTGCTTGACAAAGCGCGAGACAACCTGCGTCGTTGGCAGGAGTCCGGCGACAGCACCTCGCTTGCGTTCGCGGAGTGGGCGCAGATTCTCACCAGCCCCGTCGATCAAGTGGCGCAGCTTTTGGTAGAACGCTCCGAGCGGGCAACCCGTCTGCGCCAGTCCAGCCCTTTTTGCGGTATTCTCACGGAGGCCGAGCGCCGAGCCATTTATGAATCGTTCTCAACTCGAACATATCATCCGCGCCGCGAGCCGGATCTCGGCTGATTCCGAGATTGTGGTTATCGGCAGTCAGGCCATTCACGCGCAGGACAGCAAGAACCTTCCGCCGATTGTTTTTCAAATCTCATCGAGCGCCGCCCGGAACTGAACCAGGATCACATTTTAACGTTGCTGTGCTTTTAATGCAGGACCACTTCGGTCATGGAGGATGAAGAGGCTCGCTCTTCACCGATTGACTTTTACCGGCCCAGACTTAGTTTTCAGTTGGTTTAAAATAATATAAATTCACCTATTCTGGAAGAATTTCGACAAATTACGTTCTTGGCCCATATTTTGCCCGGCTGACAACCCAGACAACCGGCAGCTGCTAACTCGCAACTCATAACTAAAAACTACAAACTAAAAACTAAAAACTCTTATGCTTCCTGATGAATTGAAACTCAAGCTCCGGAAAATCATCTCCGAGGCCGAATCGCCTCGCGAGAAAGCTGTCGATGTAATGTTCCAGATACAGGAAGTGCAGGGGTGGATGAACGATGAAGCCATGGTCGAGGCGGCGAAGCTGCTCGGTATGACTCCGCTTGAGCTCGAGGAGCTTGCAACCTTTTATGACTACATATACCGGAGCCCGGTAGGCAAATATGTTATCAAAGTTTGTGACAGTACCGTGTGCTGGCTGGAGGGGCACCAGCGGGTAATTGACTACATAAGCGGGCGCGCCGGCGTTCCACTGGGTGCGACGAGCCCCGACGGGCTTTTTACGCTCTTGCCGGTCTGCTGCATCGGCTACTGCGACCGTGCTCCCGCAATGGTGATAAATAAGCGGGTTTACGGAAAGCTCACCCCGGAAAAGATCGACAGGATTCTGGATAAACTTGCAAACGAAGCTCAATTCGAGGAACCCGAATAGCTCATGTCCAAATATCCCCAGGTACTTTTCAGGAACAGGAAACCGAACCGGTCGGCCACCATCGAGGAATATCGCGAGAGCGGCGGGTACCGGCCGCTCGAAAAATTTGTTGGCGGCCGGATTTCTCCCAAAAAGATCATAGAGCTGGTGAATGAATCGGGCCTGCTGGGTCGAGGCGGCGCCGGCTTTCCCACCGGAAGGAAATGGGCTGCCGTGTCGGACTCGGCTCCTTTTCCCCGGTACCTCGTCGCAAACGGCGACGAGATGGAACCCGGGACCTTCAAGGACCGCGTGCTGCTCCATGTTGACCCGCACTGCGTGATCGAAGGAATGGTGCTTTGCGGTTACTCTTTTTCGGCTTCAAAAGCCTTTTTCTTTGTTCGGCCCTCATATGAAAGCAGCGCCGTCATATTCGAACGCGAGCTGGAGTATGCGCGGCAGGCGGGTTTCCTCGGCAACAATATCCTGGGTACGGATTTTTCCTTCGACATCGTTGTTCACCGCAGCGGGGGAAGATACATCTGTGGCGAGGGGAGCGCCCTGCTAAACGCCATTATGGGGAAAAGAGCAAATCCGGTAAAGCCGCCTCCGTACCCGACCGACAAGGGTCTCTGGGACAAGCCCACCGTTGTGAACAATGTGGAAACCCTGGCCTGCGTCCCTCATATTCTGAGCAACGGTCCCGAGTGGTTCAGGGGCTTGAGCGCCACGCCTCATGGGGCGGGCACGAAGCTCTACTGCATAAGCGGAAAAGTCAATTTTCCGGGCGCGGTCGAACTGCCGATCGGCACACGGCTAAGTGAGATAATAGAGGAACATTGCGGGGGAATGACTCCCGGTTCCAGGTTCAAAGCGTGCCTTCCGGGGGGCGCTTCGACCAGGTTCATGACCGGTGAGCATTACGATGTTCCGATGGATTTTGAGGATTTGAAAAACATTGGAAACCGCCTTGGCACAGCCGCCATAATGGTCTTCGATCACAAAACCTGTCTTGTGGGGGCCGCTTTGAACCTGACTGAATTCTTTGCCCGCGAGTCGTGCGGATGGTGTACGCCCTGCCGGGAAGGGTTGCCCTACATGCGCGACCTGCTGTGGAGAATCGAAAACGGCGAGGGGCAGGAAGAAGACATCTCCAATTTGAGGAGACTGTGCAAAGAGGTTTGGAACTCTTACTGCGCTCTGGCTCCGGGGGCCGCCGAACCGGTAATCAGCCTTCTCGATACTTTCGAAGACGAAGTGCGACAACACATTAGCCAAAAAGGATGTCCGTTCCATGCCAAGGCTGATAATTGACGATATCGAGGTAGAGGTCCCCGGGGGCAGCAAGGTTATTGAGGCCGCCGAACGGTTGGGCATCGTCATTCCGCGCTTTTGTTATCACGAGGCGTTGGGATCGGTTGGGGCATGCCGCATGTGCGCCGTCAAATTTGTCCAGGGTCCCTTCAAAGGCGTGCAGATGAGTTGCATGATAGATGCTCAGGACGGCATGGTCGTTTCGACGACCGACGAGGAAGCGGTTCAATTTCGCAAGAGGGTAATCGAACTGCTGATGATGAATCACCCCCTGGATTGTCCCGTGTGCGACGAAGGCGGGCAATGCCTGCTTCAGGATGAAACAGTATCGGGCGGACACGGCATCCGGAGGTTTCGGGGCAGCAAGCGAACGTATCGTGACCAGTACCTGGGTCCCTACATTCAGCATGAAATGAACAGGTGCATCCATTGCTACCGGTGTTCGAGGTATTACCAGGAGTTTGCCGGATTCAAGGACCTTGGTCCCTTGCAGATCGGAAACCGCATGTATTTCGGAAGGTTTTCGGACGGCAAACTGGAAAGCCCTTTTTCCGGAAACCTGGTTGACATATGCCCTACCGGCGTTTACACCGACAAGACGGCCAGGTTCAAAGTGCGAAGATGGGACCTTCAGAGAGCGCCCTCGCTTTGCAACTATTGCCCGCTTGGGTGCAATACGGTTGCAAACGCGCATTACCGCGGGGTCATGCGCGTGGAAGCGCGCTTCAATCAGCACGTGAACGGCTATTTCATATGCGATGTGGGGAGGTTTGGATTTTCCTATTCGAATGGAGGCGCAGACCACCAAATGCGCCCTTTGGCGCCACGGATCGCGGGGAACGCGGTTTCCGCGCAGGCAGCTTTAGCCGGGGCCGGAAAAGTTCTGAGAAATGTCGCTGAAAAGTATGGTCCGCGGGCAATTGCCGCTGTCGGCTCGGCTCGAAACAGCCTTGAGGTCCAGTGCATGCTCAGGCGAATATGCAGGAACCGCGATTGGCAAGGCCCGGTATTTTTTTTCGATCCTGCAAAATTACGCAAGACCCGCTCGGCCGTTGAAAATCTTGACGGCGAAATCGCCGTATCGATGCGGGAAATCGAGAAAGCCGATTTAGTCATCCTTGTGGGGGCCGATCCACTGAATGAAGCTGCAATGTCCGCATTGGCGATCAGGCAGGCCGCCAGGCGGGGCGCCCCTGTTATCGCGATCGACCCGCGTCCGGTGTTCGTTCCCTGTGATTTAATGCATATACCCGCAGCACCGGCTGAGATCGAACCCTACCTTGCTTTGCTCGTCGGCAGGGCGGTCGAGAAGGATTCGGCCGGGTTCGAAAAAAAAGCGATGGATTTCTATCGCGCGCTGCTCGCAAAATTCGGCAATACGGAGCCCCCGGCCTGGATCGGTGAGCTTTCCGGGCAACTCCAGTCGAGCCGAAGGCCGGTGATTATTTGCGGGACCGACGTGACCCGCGAAACCACCCCTGCATTTGCTGCCGGCTGCGTCAGGCTGTTGAGGCTTGCGGGAAAAGAGGCAGGCCTTTTTTATCTTATGGCGGGGGCAGGTTCTTTCAGTTCAGCGCTGCTTTGCGGGTCTGATACTTTGCCGACTTTTGCCGACCTGATCGGCGATATCGAAAAAGGTCTCATCAAAGCGCTGGTCGTTGCCGAGAGCGATCCTTTCCACTATTATCCGGATCGGCAAAGGCTGGGTCGAGCGATCTCAAAGCTCGATCACCTGATAGCGATTGATTATTTTCCCTCCGAAACGGTCAATCGCGCCTCGGTTTTTTATCCGGCTTCCACCATCTTCGAAACCGGCTCGACATATATAAACCAGGAAGGAAGGGTCCAGTTTGCGCGTCAGGTTCACCAGGGAGGAGCGCCAATCTGGGGAGGAGAACACCCGCCTCGTCTTTACCGCAATTTTATTCCCGGGGGCGATCACCTGCCGGCCTGGAAAGTGCTTTGGGAAATTGCGGGCGGCTCCGCTGCGGATGCCGCACCGGCGAATATCTCTCCGGCTGAGTTTATCGCGGCGGAGAACGCGGTTTTCGAGGTGTTTGGTTCGGGCAATTACCCGGTCGATGGAATAAGGGTCCTTAAGAGCAGGTCAGGGCCGGAAGGTCCGTGGGATTCACTGACTCCCGGTTCGGAGCCTGGCCCGGGGGCGTGTTCTGTGCGGGGTCCAGGGCAGGATGCGGGGTCTCTGGAAAAATCAACAGGCTCCGATGGCCTCGAACTTTTGATGGTCGAATGGATGTTTGGCACATCGGAATTCTCGGCCTGGTCCGATTCGCTTGATGCAGCCGGTAGTGAACCGTACATGTCGATGAACCCTAAAGACGCGGAGTCTGTGGGGATTTGCGATGGTGACAGGGTGTCTTTGGAACTCGACAACGGAAGCCTGGAGATCATGGTTTCGGTGTCGCACGGCACGGCCGAAGGGGTATTGGTCGTTCCGCGTCACAGGTCGCTCGATTGGCGGAAAATGAAGGATTTTTCCGTTCGAGTTTTGCCTGGAAAAATCTCCAAACTTATATAAAAAAATTAAATATACTCATATATACTCATATGCTCACAGCCTCGATGAGCCGTAAAGAGTACTTTGAGTATCCGGAGCAGTGTAAAAAGGCATGAAAAATTGTGCTATCGGGATAGATCTGGGCGGCACCAAGATAGCCTTTGGCACGGTTGACGAGCATGGACGTCTGCTGGATCTGCTTCGCTGCGATACCCAGACACAGGGCGGCTTCGACGCGGTGACAAAACAGGTTGCCGGCGGGATTGGACAGCTTGTGGGCAGGTGCGTGCCGCCGCCGGTGGGGATCGGCATCGGTGTCGCCGGGCAGGTGCACCCGGAGACCGGGGCGGTAGTGTTCGCGCCCAACCTGGACTGGCATGATGTGCCGCTTCGGATCGAAGTTGAAAGGGAATGCGCAATGCCCGTAACGGTAACCAATGACGTTCGCGCGGCGCTGTGGGGCGAATGGCTTTTTGGAGCAGGCCGGGGGGCCCGCGATCTAATATGTATTTTTGTTGGGACCGGAATAGGCGGAGGCATAGTCTGCGGGGGCAAGGTGCTTGGAGGGTTCAGCAACACAGCCGGGGAAATCGGACACATGAC
>DASPQK010000369.1:0-18223 GCA_035624985.1 Syntrophobacteraceae bacterium
GATGTCGAAATGCCGAGGATGGATGGATTTACTTTCTGTTCCAAAGTCAAGAGTCATCCGACCAAAAATTCAATCCCGGTTGTCATCCTGAGCTCAAAAGAGAAAGAAGAGGACATCGAGTTAGGATTCAAAGCAGGCGCCGCCAGTTATGTCTTAAAATCGAACGCAAAAAACGATCTGCCCACGCGCGTAAAGGAAGTGCTGCATAAACACTCGCTGTTGAGGGGAAGGATGGTGCTTGTCGTAGACGACTCGCCATCTATTCGCAAGCTGATCGGCAAAGCCCTTGCGAAAGCCGGGTTCCAGGTAATGTGTGTAGAGAACGGCAAAGAAGCGCTTAAATTCCTCAACAGATGCACACCGGATATGATTTTGAGCGACCTGCACATGCCGGAACTTGATGGTTTGGGTCTGTGCAAGAATGTCCATGCAAATAAGGATCTGAATCAAATACCATTCATAATAATGAGCTCGGACGGCGACAGGGGCAGGATGCGGCAACTGCTCCAGTACGGCGCCTCGGCCTATCTCGTTAAACCATTTAATATCGACCAGCTGGTGGTTACCGCCGAGAGATTTCTGTCGGATCATTTCGGCCGGATTCTAAAGGAGAGAAAAAGACTCGAATCCGAACGGGAATTATTGATTTCAAGCATAACCAGTCTGATCCTGGCGCTGGAGGCGCGCGACCGGTATACCAGGGGTCATTCGGAGTCTGTGGCTTCGTTGGCGGTGGATATCGCCTCTGAGCTTTCTTTGGACCGGGAACAGATCGAAAGGGTGAGAATTGCCGGGAAATTGCACGACCTCGGCAAGATAGGCATCCGTGACGAGATTTTGCTTAAGCCGGGTCCGCTCAGCAACGAGGAATGGGACATACTGAAGCAGCACCCCCGCATAGGAGCTGAAATTCTGGCGCCCATTCAAAGCTTGGCGGATATCATTCCGGCGCTCTCAGGTCATCATGAGAGAATCGATGGGAAAGGTTACCCCGAGGGACTCAAAGGCGACAAAATTCCTCTTTTGGCCCGAATGGTGGCTGTTGCGGACACCTATGACGCCCTTACGAGCGACCGTCCATACCGCGAAGGGTTTTCCAGGGACGATGCGCTGGCGATCATCGAAGATGTCAAAGGGACTCAATTATGCCCGGATTGCGTTGCGGGCTTTTTGAAATGCCTAGAGAGAAAAAGTTGAGTTTGACTCCACACAATCATCTCCTGTTTTAATTTCACAGCCATCCCACTTTCATTGAAAAAAACGAGCGAAAGAAGTAGTATCCGTGGAGTATGCACAGGGCTGGAAAATGCAATTCGAAAGCATAGAGGTTATCACCCGGGACGAATACAGGGAAGCTCAGGAACCTGTCAGTTTCGCGTGGCGAGGGGAGCATTACCACGTCGATCTGGTTGTTGACCGGTGGTATGAAGGGGCAGTTGACCCCACTCGAATGCCGATGGTCTATTTCCGGGTGAAAACTGTCTCAGGGGAGATTTTTTTGATCAGGTATCACGAATTTTTCCGGGCATGGAGTATTGCGGTCTGATTCAGATCCCGCCCGGTCCCAATGCTGTTGAGTCTTCGCCTTCCGGCGTGGAAAGATGTTAACGAAGGGGAGTTCCTGATGCGCATTGCGGTCATAGACGGACAGGGTGGCGGTATCGGGTCCGTCATAGTAAAGAGGATTAAGGAGGTTTTTGGCGAGCGCGCCGAGCTATGGGCGCTTGGAACAAATGCCATTGCCACGGCGCAGATGATGAAGGCCGGGGCGAATCGGGGCGCGACGGGCGAAAATGCGATCCGCCAGTGCGCCGGGCAGGCGGAGATAATAATCGGTCCTATAGCCATCCTGCTTGCAAACGCCATGATGGGCGAAATGACTCCGTCGATGGTCCGTGCGATAGGAGAGTCGAAAGCCGCAAAGTTAATCCTGCCCATTACACAGGAACCGATCTCTGTTGTCGGAACCATCAGAGAACCCCTGCCCCACATGGTTGACCGGCTTATCTCCGAACACCTGTCGCAGCATTTGGCCCAAAGGGGCGCCCCGGTGTGAGCTTCAATGAGGTAAACCCTGTGAGGAGATCCCGACAAAATATCGAAACGCCATTGCTCGTACTGGGCGGCGCCAGGAGCGGAAAAAGCGCCTGGGCCGAATCGGTTGTGGGCCGCCTTGCGCCCCCTTATATATATATTGCAACGGCACAACCGCTCGATGAGGAGATGAAGCTGCGAATAGAACAGCACAGGGAACGACGCAAGGGGGGGCAGTGGGAGACGATTGAATCGCCAATCGATCTTTGCGGCGCGCTCGAAAGCCTCAAGGACATGCACAAGGCGGTTCTGGTGGATTGTATATCGCTTTGGCTAAATAATCTGCTGTGCTCAACCAAAGTCACAGAGGCCGAAGCAGCCGTAGATGCAGTGTGCGCGGTGATAGAAGCTGTTGACTATCCTCTTGTGATAGTCTCAAACGATACAGGGGGCGGAATTGTGCCGGACAACGCGCTTGCGCGAAGGTTCCAGGACCTTTGCGGATTAACGAACCAGAAGCTCGCACGAATCTGCGCTTCGGTTTTTCTGGTCACTGCGGGTTTGCCGCTGCGTCTGAAGTGATTGAGAGGTACAGACTCATGGAGGCGCCGGACTCGCTCGCCCCGGAACAGATCGTCCCAAATTTAGGAACCAGGTGGCTTGCACATTCGTATCATTACCTCAGAAAGACCGGCTCCACAAACGACTATGCTTTGCGCCTGGCCGCTGAAGGCGCTCCCCACGGGACCCTTGTCGTCGCGGAAGAACAAAGCAAAGGGCGCGGTCGTCTCAATCGTGAATGGATATCCTATCCCAGCCTTGGGATCTATCTGTCCATGCTGCTCCGAAATCCTCTGCCTCTCCGAGTTGCGCCTCAGTCTACCTATATCGGGGCTCTTGCTCTTGTAAAGGCGCTGCGGGAAGAGTTCGGGATCTCCGCCTCGATCAAGTGGCCAAACGATGTATTGATAAACGGGCGCAAAGCGGCAGGAATTCTGACCGAGATGCAGTCAGACCCGGACTTGTCTCGATTCATCGTGATGGGCATAGGAATCAATGTCAACCACAGCACAGAGGAGATGGGGGGGCCTTTTCGATACCCTGCAACCTCGATCGCCATAGAACTGGGGTTTACTGTCAAAAGACAGAGGGTGCTTCTACAGTTTTTGAGCCAATTCGAGAAGCAATACGACCGGTTTGAGCAAAACGGGATACTGGACCTGATTGCCGAGATGGAGGCGCATTCGGCGATCCTGGGCAAAATCATAACGGTGGTATGCGGCAAGCGTGAAATTGTCGGCAGGGCGCTGGGATTCACTTCTGAAGGAGCGCTCCTGCTGCTTGGAGAAGATGGCTCACCGGAAACTGTGTGGGCCGGTGAGGTCCTGCGGGTCGAGGGCGCGGCCTAATATCAGCGTCTGAAAACTACACCGCCCCTCTGGCGCGCTCCATGGCTTCCTGTTTGCGTTTGCACTCTATGCACAGAGTGGTGACCGGCCTGGCGTTAAGGCGTTCGAACCCGATATCGTCACCACATTCGTCGCACTGTCCGAAATGGCCTTCCTCGATCCTTTGGAGCGCCTCTCGTATCTTCAGGATCAATTTTCGTTCACGGTCGCGGATGCGGAGCATGAAATTTCTGTCCGACTCAAGAGTCGCCCGGTCGGTTGGATCAGGGAAATTCTCCTCATTGTCGGTCATTCCGGCCACTGTTTTTTCAGCTTCGGAATAAAGCTCCTCCAACCTCTTCAAGAGGACTTCCTTGAAATGTGCCTGGGTTTCCTTATCCATATTCTTACTCCGCTGCCAGATTTAAGCGCTATCGACTAACATAATCGACATCAAGAGTAAAGAGGAATAGTATCGATTTAGTCAACTACGCTCAAACAGACCGCTTTGCCCGCCCGTTTTGAAGGTCAGGCGGGCATAACGGACAGTTATTCCCCGGTCGACGGCCTTACACATATCATATATTGTCAGGGCCGCGATCGTGACCGCAACAAGGGCTTCCATCTCCACGCCGGTCCTGTCATTTGTCTTGACGCTCGAACAAATCCTGATCTCGTTTTTCGGCTCATCGGGAAAGAAATCCACCACGACCCCGGTCAACTGAAGCTGATGGCAAAGGGGAATAAGCTCCCACGTTTTTTTTGCAGCCATTATTCCGGCAAGTCTGGCAGCCTCGAAGACGTTGCCTTTAGCAAGATCGCCCGAGCACACACGCCGCAGGGTCTCACTTGAAAGGCTGACGAGCGCCTCCGCCCGGGCCTCCCGCCAAGTCGGCTCCTTTTGGCTTACGTCAACCATCCGTAAGCGACCCTGCGCGTCTATATGAGTCATTTCACCGGTTGACATCTTTTTCCTTCAAAGCCCCTCAACGATGTGCACGAGTAAAATGAGGTCTCCAGGGGCCATAGCAGGCAACACGGCATCCCCTGCTCCAGCCACCCTGATCCGGGTTCCGTTTTGGATTTCCGCAGGAATCCACACACGAAACGAGCAGGCCTCCTCACACTCTCCAACCCCACCGCACAATCGGCATCCGGACCTTCTGACCCCATTATTACAATTTCGGCAGTAGACCATTCTCACATAACTGATTTCTTCGTGAAACCCCCCGCTTTGAACGGAGCTCCTCGCTATCTGCAAGTCGAACCTCAGGTCGCAGCCGCGGATAGTACGGAACTGACACGTACCTATCCCGAACACGTCCTGAAATATTTCCTCAAATGAAGAAGCTTCGCCCCCTTCATTGTGAATGTCGGTCCAGGATGAGTCGGAATAAATCCCCCTTGTCTTTCGGTATCCGCGAATCCTGTCGTACTTTCCGCGCGCCGCGGGATCTTTGAGTGTTTCATATGCCGCACGGACTTCCCTGAACCGTTCGGCAGCCCCCGGATTGCCTGGATTGCGGTCAGGATGCAGCTTCATGGCCAGATAACGAAAAGCGCTGCGTATCTCCTCCTGGGATGCCTTAACCGATATACCCAGGGTTTTATAATAGCAGGTCCTTTTTCTGGCCCTTAATCGCGGTTCCAACTCCAACCCTCGAATCTTGGCGGATATAGCCTCTAATTTTATTAGCTACCCGCCTGTAAAACAAGAACCGACTACTTCCTGACATGGCATTCGCCGCACATAACCCCGCCAGCGCGTCTCCCCTGAGATATGAAGGATTCATGGCACCCCTTGCACTGGAGGTGAAAGGCGTCCCTTAAGGAAAGCGAGCCATCTTCCGGAAGGGCATCATGGCAGTTTACACACGGCTGGCCTTCTCCCCCCCGATTATTGGAGTAGGCGTCGAAATCATGATGACACCTGAGGCAGTCAATTATTGCCGAATGAGCCCCATGCCCAAACTCGACAGCAGGCCGCTGATGCCTGCCAAATTCCTGATGATAGAGGAGCATCACCGCATCCTGGCAAAAAGCGGCAGGCGCCAAAGCAAGCATTACAGCAAGGACCGAAAAAAGCCTTGCAAATTTCATCAGAGTTCCTCTTACTCCACATCTCATAGTAAGCATCATTTGCCCCGAAAGAAAAGCACAAGGTGGCCCATGCTGAATGGAATTATAACCAGCAGTATTTCGGCAAAAACAATATGCAGAACCAGGGTCGGCTTATAGGGGCCGATCTGGCGATATGCGAGGAAACCTGTAACGAAAGGGGCGCTGCTCAAAAGGATCAGACAATAATCCCTGGCTGTTGACAGGGACCTTGCTTTCGCGTGGACTGCTCTTCCAGCCAGAAGGAGCAGGGCGGAGATGAGGAACACCACCGTGAGCGCATCGGAGAAAAAGTCGGGCAGTGAAGGAAGGCTGAAGTTGAAGGCTTCCTCCCAGAGCGTGTTGTGCGCAAAGACAAAGAGAGGAACTCCCAGCAGACAGATATGGAACACAAAAGAGACTGTTGCGAAAACCGGCTGCGACCGCAAACCTGCACTGTTTCCAAGAGGCACCAGCCAATGGCAAATCGCGCGAAAGGCTCTTTTGAGATCCACGTGGTTATCAGTAGCCCCCTTAGGTTTCCTGCTCAAAGCATAAAGATAGGTGACGCGCACAATAAGGCCCCCGATAAATATCGCAAAAGCGGCCCACAGAGCCGGTCCGGTGACAAATTCATAAATTCTTCCCATAAGC
Organism: Syntrophobacteraceae bacterium; assembly: GCA_035624985.1. GTDB lineage: Bacteria > Desulfobacterota > Syntrophobacteria > Syntrophobacterales > Syntrophobacteraceae > SbD1. The sequence continues at coordinate 6,174 of DASPQK010000369.1, forward strand.
AGCGCCCCCATAATGCGGATAAAAAGCTGAGCAATCCGGTTCAAACGTCAGCACATCCAATATACCGTCTCGATATGAGTGCGAAAGGAATCGAAGCCCTCGAACAGGAAAGGTTCACCCGCACATTTTACAAGGGCATAAGAACAGCAGTCGCCGATATCCAGTCCAGCGGGGTGTGGTCCCCTGCCGTACTTTCTCGACGCAGACCGCTTCGAGTATATACGCAGATTAAGGCTGACTCAAGACCTAATGAGGGACGGAAAGCAGCAATGCGCCCATGCGCGTCTGCGGCGCCACCCTTCCCCTTGCCTCTTCCCATGATGCTGATTTTTTTTGGCGCGGAGAGAATTTTTTTCATTGACTTTTGAGTCGCTAGGCTGGTATAGGCGTTCGGTGCTTAATTTGGGTTAACATTTGCCACTAAGGTAGTTCTTCTTGCAAATTTCAACTCTATCTTTTTCATCAGGCGGGTCTTCCCCACTTCTTCTCTTGCTGATTTTCCAAAACCATTCAAGAGCGAAATTCGGTTTGTATTCGTTAATCTCACTATCCAAAAGCCAAAGGAGGATTTAGAATGGCTGACCTCATCCCTGTGCGCGAAGAATGGAAAAAAGGTGCGTTCATCCACTACGACGATTACGTCAAAATGTACGAGCAATCTGTCAAGGACCCCGAGGGGTTTTGGGGAAAAGTCGCCCAAAGGATAGACTGGTTCCAACCGTTCACGAAGGTAAAAGAAGGTGACTTTACAGGGGACGTCCGAATCAAGTGGTTTGTCGATGGAAAACTGAATGTTTCTTACAACTGTCTTGACCGGCATCTTGCCAAGAGGGGCAACCAGGTTGCCATTATCTTTGAAGGCGATGATCCCGAAAAAAGCCGCAAACTCACCTACAAACAACTTCACCAGGAAGTTTGTAAATTCGCGAATGTGCTCAAGTCTTTGGGATTGAAGAAGGGAGATAGGGCCACCATATATCTGCCGATGATTCCCGAGCTGGGCATCGCAATGCTGGCGTGCGCGCGCTTAGGGGTAATCCATTCGGTTGTTTTCGCGGGCTTTTCTCCCGATTCCCTGGCCAGCCGTGTCGAGGATTGCGGCGGCAAAGTGGTGATAACCGCCGATCAGGGTCTTCGCGGCGGGAGAACGGTGCCTCTCAAGACCAACACCGACGAGGCGCTCACCAAGGTCTCGGGCGTAGAGCACGTAGTGGTGCTCAAACACACCGGGGCCGCTGTTCCCATGACCCCCGGCCGAGATCTGGACTGGGATGAACTCATGGCCAAGGCTTCCGCCGACTGCCCGCCCGAACACATGGATGCAGAAGATCCACTTTACATACTCTACACTTCAGGTTCAACAGGCAAGCCCAAAGGCACTCTTCACACCACAGGCGGCTACCTGGTTTATTGCGCCTTTTCGCACGAGGTTATTTTCGACTATCATGAGGGCGACGTTTACTGGTGCACCGCCGATATCGGCTGGGTAACCGGCCACAGCTATATTCTCTACGGGCCCCTGGCAAATGGGGCGACCACCATCATCTACGAGGGTATTCCGAACTATCCCGACTGGTCGCGTTTCTGGAATGTTGTAGACAAGCACCAGGTAAACATCTTTTATACCGCTCCCACTGCCATCAGGGCGATAATGAGGCAGGGCGAGGAGCCTGTCAAGAAGACTTCCAGAAAGTCTATAAGAGTCCTGGGAACCGTAGGCGAACCCATCAACCCCGAGGTGTGGAACTGGTACTTTAATGTTGTGGGCGACGGCCGCTGCCCCATCGTAGATACATGGTGGCAAACCGAGACCGGCGGCATCCTGATCACGCCTCTGCCCGGCGCGATCAATCTCAAGCCGGGGTCGGCCACTTTGCCCTTTTTCGGCGTCACGGCCGAAATAATTACACCGGAGGGCGCCCCCATCGAAGGTGCGGGCTCCGGTTACCTTGTCATTAAAGACCCGTGGCCCGGAATGCTTCGCACTGTTTTCGGCGACCACGAACGTTTCAGACAGACCTACTTCACCACCTACCCCGGGCTCTATTTCACCGGAGACGGCGCACGCCGTGACGAAGACGGCTATTACTGGATCACTGGCCGCGTTGACGACGTTATAAATGTGTCGGGTCACCGAATCGGGACTGCCGAGGTGGAAAGCGCGCTGGTGTCCAACAGTGCGGTCGCTGAAGCCGCTGTTGTCGGGATGCCGCACGAGATCAAGGGCCAGGGAATCTACGCTTACGTTACCCTGAAGGCAGGCGTTGAACCCACTGAAAAGCTAAGGGACGAACTGGTGAAATGGGTCCGCAAGGAAATCGGCCCCATCGCCACCCCGGATTACATTCAGTGGGCGCCCGGACTGCCAAAGACGCGGTCCGGCAAGATCATGCGCCGCATTCTGCGCAAGATTGCCGCAAACGAGATCGGGGACCTGGGCGATACATCCACTCTGGCTGAACCTGCGGTAGTGGACGACCTTGTTGAACACCGCGCTGCGGCTAAGTCGTAGCAGTCGGGTGACGGGGGACCTGGGAGGGATATTCTCTCCCCTTTCCGTTCTCCGCTTTTGTCTTCCATAAAGAAAGGGGCGCTCCGCGCGGGGCGCCCTTTTTTCCTTTCGAGATACAGCCACGGTAAAACCTGCATCGGCTGCGGGGTTGGAACCCGGCCGCCCGCCTTCGTTTCACTCATCCTGCCGGGTGCGATCTTCGCCTTGACAGTGGATACTTCATTCAGCCGGCAATATATTGTAAACTGAGCTTCCGAAGCACAGGAGGAAAGACATGGGTCTCAGTCCGCTGGCGGGCAAACCCGCCCCGCCATCAATTCTGGCAAACATTCCCAGACTGGTCTCAGCCTACTACACCAATCACCCGGACCCCTCGGACAAACAGTTTCTCGTTGAATTCGGCACCTCCGGCCACAGGGGGTCCTCTATCAAAAACACTTTCAACGAGGACCATATCCTTGCAATAGCTCAGGCCATCTGCGATTTCCGCAAAGCCGGGGGCATCCTGGGGCCTCTTTTTCTGGGGAAGGACACTCACGCTCTCTCGGAACCCAGTTTCGCCACGACAATCGAGGTTCTCGCCGCAAACGGCGTTGAGATGCTTGTCCAGTCGGACTGGGGATATACTCCCACCCCGGTGATTTCGCACGCCATCCTGGTCCACAACAGCGCAAGCGACCCTCCGGCCGACGGCATCGTGATAACTCCTTCTCACAATCCGCCCGAGGACGGAGGCATCAAATACAACCCGCCCGACGGCGGACCTGCGCAATCGGAGGTGACTGCCATCATCGAGAAGAGGGCCAACGAACTGCTTCGGGGCAAAAATCGCGACGTAAAAAGGATTCCCTACGAACGCGCGCTTAAGAGCGGGCGGATAACCCTGCGCGATTTCGTAACGTCATTTGCAGCCGATCTTGGAAATGTGATTGACATGGATGCCGTGCGCTCGGCCCGGATTCGAATCGGGGTCGATCCGATGGGGGGCGCCTCCCTGCCCTACTGGGACCCGATAGCCGAAATGTATGGCATATCGGTCGAAATTGTGAACCGGTCGCTCGACCCGACTTTTGGGTTCATGCGAGTAGATAAAGACGGAAAAGTCCGGATGGACTGCTCTTCGCCTTATGCCATGGCAGGGCTTATCGATATCAGGGATAAGTTCGACGTGGCTTTCGGAAATGACCCTGACTGCGACCGGCATGGGATTGTAACCCGGAGTTCGGGGCTGATGAATCCTAATCACTACCTATCGGCGGCAGTCTGGTACTTGTTTCAGAACCGGCCCGGATGGAAAGACAGTGTCGGAGTCGCAAAAACGCTCGTGAGCAGCGCCATGATAGACAGAGTATCCTCCTATTTGGGCCGCAAAGTATTTGAGGTGCCCGTCGGGTTCAAGTGGTTTGTCTCCGGCCTGCTTTCAGGCTCCTATGCAATTGCGTGCGAGGAAAGCGCCGGGGCCTCTTTTTTGAGACGGAACTCAACGGTGTGGTCGACTGACAAGGACGGCTTCATCATGGACCTTCTGGCGGCGGAAATTATGGCCAAGAGCGGCAAGGACCCCGGGGAGATATATTCCTCTCTGACTGCGCGGTTCGGAAACCCATTCTATGAGAGGATCGACGAACCGGCAAACGCGCAGCAAAAATCCATATTAAGCAGGCTCGCCCCGGAGATGATTTCATGCAGCACGCTTGCAGGCGAAAAAATAGAAGCGAAGCTGAGCCATGCGCCGGCAAACGGTGCGCCAATCGGCGGAATCAAGGTCATCACGAAAAACGGCTGGTTTGCCGCCCGTCCGTCAGGCACAGAGGATATTTACAAGATTTACACCGAAAGCTTCAAGAGCAGGGAGCACCTTGCCCGCATTCAGCAGGAAGCCAAAGAAATCGTCGGCAACAGCTTTAAAAACAATTAGGAATTAGGAATTAGGAATTAGGAATTAAAAAGTAAAAGCAAGCTTTAAAAACAATTAGGAATTAGGAATTAGGAATTAGGAATTAAAAAGTAAAAGCAGGCCCGTCTTCAAAAAGGATTGTACTCATTGTTCTTCCTCAACGGGTTCGGCGGCCTGATTAGGGTCCTGGTTTACTGTCGGATCGGGAATCGCGGGATTCAGATTCGGCGGAATGTTTCTATTGCCGGCAAAGCCGCGACGAGGAGCAAAAGGCTGTGGCTGGCCAGGCATCGCCTGCGGAGGCAGGTTTCCGGCAGGCTGAGGCTGAACACCAGCAGCCGGGTTCGATTCCCCTTCCTGTGGTGCGGGAGCAGGGGCGGCAGGGGTTGGAACGGGCGATGCCGGGGAGGATACTTTATTTGCTGCAAAAAGACCGATTGTGAACGTCTGGCCGTCCTTTTCCAACGAAATGCTCTTAGGTTCGATTTTCGTCACCCGGTAATCGCTGACCATCTGGCCCTCTCGAACGGTGAGGAAAGGAGAGGCGGGCTGCCCTTTTTTGGGCGGCGGGGCTGCCGGCAGGCTCTTCATTCGCAATATCGCCCGTTTTGCGCTACTCTCGATAATGACTCCGTCGAGCTGTATATTTCCGACCGGCATACCCGGTTTTGCAGCCTTTCCGGCAGTATCGGCCGATTCCGGCGGCGGAGGCTTGCGGTCATTAGCAAACAGGTTTTTTTCAACCATCAATGGAGCGGCCGCACAAATCGAGTTAAACAGCGCCCACCACGCCAGAAAGAAGAAAACAGAAAGAATCCTTATCCGAAACACTTGCCTGCTCCTGTGCATGCAGCCATTAACAACCACAAGCCGTGGCCCCTGATATCGATGATTAATTTCCCTGGTTACTTCATCCAAGATTCGATTTGCGACCAGCTATACTTTAAACCGCATGCAAAATTGAACGAGCTCCCCTATTTTAGAAATCTCTTCAGCCGGCCCCAAAAACCTGACGCCAATCTCCGTCCTTCTGTGAATTTGGTTATATTTCACATTTGTTATAGTACATTGCAGATCTTTTATCAATTGATCGTTTGGAAGCGTGAAGGTTGCGATAAGCCCGAGGCCTTTGAATAATGAAATGATTTTCGGCAGTTCAAACGAACAGCCGGTTTCGCTTATATCTTTGACAAGTCCAGTAAGATTAAGGGCATTTATTAATAATACAGCCTCGAGGTTTACTCTTACTCTCTGTTCAGTTCTCAATTGCTCAACTTCAAAATCTTTGGGATAATCGATACAAATAACATTCATTATAAGTTTCTTATGAAATCGGCTCCTGAACGTAAACAAGTACCCCTCATGTAGATACGCAACCAGCAAATCGTCCACAATAGCTATTATATTGTCGCTAATCGCAAACACAGGCTCTACGATCATAATCAATTCTTTTTCAAGCACCCCGACGATCCTGCTTTTCGCCTTGTGGGTGAGGTTATCGCACGAACGGAGCAGGATCTCCGAGCCGAGTTGAAAGGGGATTTTCTTGAAAAAAATCATGCCTTTTCCCCCTCTATAATTTGCGCTGAACGGTTCCACGACATTGACGATATTTTACATCATCCAATGTGGGGATTTCAAAAGAAATATTCCTTGTGAACCGGGGAAATGTGTTGATCTGTTCACGGCTTTTGCAAATTTCCACGTGCTCGTTTGCGCGATGAATCGAAAAACGTCGGATTATAGGTGATTTTATTCGCTCAAAGACTTATTGTCGGCAGTAAAATCACTGAATCCCCGGAGGACTGATTATGCATTTGCGCATTCGGCTCCATCAAAACGCCAATCACGCTTTGCGCTCGCTTGCCGCGCTTTGTCCGATGTGCGCTGCGCTTTCGCTGATAGCTGCATGCTCAACGACGGGCAAATTGATTCACCCACCCTCTGAGCAGCGCAATCCTGTGAAACTCCAGGTAGGCGCTGTCATTGAGACGGCCACAGGGGATGTAATCAGCATGGATGAGCTTATAGGCAAGATTTCCAAGGCGTCGGTCGTCTACGTCGGGGAAACACATACGAGCACGGAAGATCACAAGATTCAACTCGAGGTCCTTCAGAAGCTCTCCGAGGCAGGCCGTTGCGTCGAACTCGGGATGGAGATGTTTCCGGCAACGGCCCAACCAATTCTCGACCGGTATATAAACGGACAAATCTCCGAGGAAAGCTTCCTTAAAGAGGTCGGCTGGAAAGAGGGGTGGGGATTTCCATACGCCCTTTATCGGGGACTTATCGATTGGCAGAAACAGAAGCACATGCCGGTGCTGGGCCTCAACGCTCCAAACAAGATCGTGAGTGAAATAGCCCGGGGCGGCCTGGAGTCACTTTCACCTGAGGAACGCTCCCAGGTGGCCCGCCAATTTCATCTCGACGACCCCGCAAACCGGGAACGGATACGCAAAGCTTACTCGGAGCACGAAAAAGGCAAGATCAAAGACTTCAAATCTTTTTTCGAAGCGCAGCTTGCCTGGGAGGAGACAATGGCTCAAACCATTGTGGAGCGCCTCAAGCAGGCAGCGCCCGGCTGCGTAATAGTGGTCGCCATCGGAAAGGGTCATATAAACGACCGCCTTGGAGTCCCCTATCTCGCCCGTCTGCGCAAACCACACGAGTACACGAGCCTGGCCCCGGTCCCAATAGATTATCCACTCTCCACGGTTGACCCGAACCTAGCGGATTACGTTGTCATTACTGACAAAGAAGCGTCTCAGGGGGCGGCACCGGGCGTCACGGATAAGAGGAGATAGCGGATTCCTATCCGTAATTGTTTCTCCTTTTGAACGTATCCACATGAGAGGCTGATACTGCTTTTACCGGTACCTGCCGGGAACTGCATCATGCCCCTTTGCGCCAACTCCGGCTCATGCCTTGCTTTTGGGAAATCCGCGTGGTATAAGCGTTTGCAGTACTGGGCTGGCGTAGCTCAATGGCAGAGCAGCTGATTTGTAATCAGCAGGTTGGGGGTTCGACTCCCTTCGCCAGCTTTTCATTTATCTTTTATTTGCACAGTCTTACGATATATAGACGAGCGTCTACAGGAGTTTCAAAAATTTGTCCACGGTCATGCCTGAGAGGCTGATGAGCTTGCGCAGAGTACCAATTGAGAGTTCCTTATGCTGAGGGATGGAAAGATTGACTCGTACCCCTTCTTTGACCATTACGAGATGACTGCCGACCTGGCCGATCGCTCGCCAACCAGCTTTTTCAAAAGCTTTGACGGCTTCCTTGCCCGATATGTTTCCCAACTTCACCATGACTTAGACCGCCACAACCAGGGGCTTTTGCCTCGTCCGTTTCGATAAAGCTGAAACAGCCTTTTGATCCTCTGCCCAAAGCCACGCGGTTATGGCCTCTTTGATATTCTCAATTGCCTCTTGCTCGTCCTTGCCTTGTGAAACGCATCCGGGAAGGGCCGGACACTCTACTACTATCCAGCCATCTTCGGCCTTTTCAAGCGTAACATGGAAAATCATGATTCTTCCTTCGCTCGTGACATCATGCGACCAGGTAAAAACAATAGTGAAATACCAAACGCGAGTTGAGCCGGGGTTGCCAACCCCCTTGCCTCGTCCCGTCCCAATCCATCTTTATTTTATGTCCTTTGTGCCGGCTTGACCAGTATCCTTTTACAGGTTTGCCTTAACGCTTCCCCAATCCCGGTTGGACCAGTGTTCCCCTGCATTTGCAGCGGATCTGATCCGGGTGAACGTATCCATATTTCATCGCAAGCTGTTTACAATGATTCATTGCCTATTTCGAGACATTTTTTTCACAGCATCGAAAATCCAACTGCCTTTCCTTGAAAGCCACAGCCTGATTCCCTGGTCTGAGTTCGACGCCTCGTACCCTCGAATCACTGTGACGGTTACGAGGCGAGGAACTCAGGGACTGAGGAGACACACCACGCGGAGGCCCTTTGAAAAACGACAGGGTACGTTCCGGTATCAAGGACACGCTGGACAAAGACCGGCCATGACCCGGACTCTAACAGTCCCGCAGCCCAGGCCGAGGCCGGTTTAAATCTGGCATTATCCTTGAACCTCCGCATCAAAAGCATTGGATGAAGGGCGCTCAGCGTAGAATCTAGAGACTGGCGAAGTGTCGAGCCAGTATGATTGAAAACGGAGAATTTTCTCCCATAACTGGACGGAATGTTGTAAATTCCCAGTTTTGAAAAGGGACAATAGAGGTTCTTCTATGAAGGGTTCGACTCCCTTCGCCAGCTTACGGATCAATTGGCTGACGGGTTTCGCTCCGCTGCACCCATCCTACGGGTTTGCTGCGGGTTCACCGGCACTTGGTAAATTCAGGCTATTTTATCGCGCTGATTTTGCCCAAAGCGAATAAGGTAGACTCAGCTCTGAGGTTTTCCGCCGCGCAAGTCAGTATCCGGTGTATAATACCGGGTAAACGTTGGAAAAGGTGGACTGTGCGATTTCAGGCAATTGGCGGGGTTGGACATGGACTCGGTCTTATCAGTCGCCGGCGTTCGGATCAGGTTGACCGAAGAACGCTGGTTTCATATTGTAGAAAACCATGACGAGATGGCAGGCCATTATGATGATGTCCTGGAAACCGTTGCTGAGCCTGATATAGTGTTGCCAGGGTATGGCGGCTCATTAATCGCCGTTCGCAATTATGGGAGGGAACGGTTCCTGTGCGCCATCTATCGGCAGGTGAACGGTGATGATGGCTTTATCATCACGGCTTATTTCGCGAGAAAGGTCGATCGAAAGAAGGCCATATGGAAAAAAACATAGTCTCTCAGGCAATAAAATCGGTGACGCAAGCCGTCCCTTTGCTACTGAAGTTTCCGGAACGGCGATTCAAAGTGGATTATGATGCCGAGGCCGATGTCCTCTACATCAGCTTCAGGCACCCTCAACAGGCGACTGACACGGAAACGACGAGTGAAGGGATATTGCTGCGTTTCAAAGCTGACGAACTTGTCGGTATAACTATTCTCGATGCTTCCAAGCGCTCTCAGTAGGCAACTGCCGGCATTTTTCTTGAAAACCCTGCGTGCTTAATGGACAAAGGAGTTGGAACGCAGCAGCAGACGCTTCATGAGAGAATTTCCGATATAATATCAGCCGGGGCGGCCGACTTTGCTCTGCCCTCTTTGAACTCCTTCCGGGCATCTCGAATATCTCTGCCAAGCAGGTCGCGCCTTCGATCCGCCGTACGGCGGGATAAGACATCTATGAGCGCTTCCTGTTCTTCCAGGGACAGTTTGTCTGCGGCCTCCAGAATCTCTCCAAAAGACTTGGCTTCAGCTTCTCTTTCCATTCATGACTCCTTCGACTCAGAGCAGGCCCAATCTTATAGCATAACCGCACTATAATTTCCAAAACTGCTTTTGTGATTTCGACCCTGATTCTCCCGAGTTCCCCGCCTCATACCCTCGAAATACAGTGAAGGGTACGAGACGACGAACTCAGGGACTTAAGATACACTCAACCCGGAAGCTCTCCGAAAAGCAATAAGGTACGCTCCGGTATCAAGGAGGTGCCAGACGAAGACCGGCCAGGACCCGGACTCTAACAACCCAGCAGCCCAGGCCGGTCTAAATCTGGCATTATCCTTGCGCCTCCGCATCAACAGCATTGAATGAAGGGCACTCAGCTCAGAATCTAGAGACTGACAAGATTCCAGGGGCAGTTGTCGCCACTGAGCCAAGCCCCCAATTCATAGCTCGTTCCCTATTCGAAACTCCTTCCTTAAGCTCCTGGAATGTTGTAAACTGCTACAATTCACCTTACAACCAGGCGCCAGAGCCTTTTTCTGGAAGACGCGGTGATGAACATCAACAAGCGGTCAAACGTTCCCGCATCAGGTAACGAGCTAGTCGACGCATCATGGGAGGGTATTCAGTGGGTATACTCAGCCGACTATTTAAAAGCACAGTGTCCAGATCTTTAGCGGAAATGAACTCTAATACTAATGTCATATAGATGGCCGTTGGTGTTAAACTGACCTCGGCCTTCATCAGTAAATTTGGGGAAGATCGTGGATTAACCATTACGGCAGCTGTGACTAACAAGCTTTTCGCCAAACTATCTCCTATGCACAGCCAGGAAGACTTAAAGCTTGCTGACTCACTCGCTGCAGATATTTTAAGAACAGATACAGAGGTAGCCTACGCATCACTGATGTCATGCAGGGCACGATTATTATTTGAAGCTGAACGCAATAGCGAAGACCAGTGGTTTGTATTTGACACTATTCAGTGGATGTCTATTTTATGGGCGCTGCCACCTGACGAGGCAAGTCCTAGTACGATCAGACGTCTTGCTGATATGCTTAGCAGCAAATATCTTTCTAGAGCACATCCCTCCTAGAAGGAGACATCATGAATGACAACACTTTTAATAAACAGAAGCACAATCTGGAATATCATGCAGTTCTCAGTTTCATTGCGGAGTACAATCGTACTCGTAAAAGGCACATCCATTTCATTTGTCAGTGTGAACCTCCTATGCCAGACACTCTTTGTCGGCTCGGTGACAAACAAATTGGAGTGGAAGTCGCTCATACCTATGGGACCGGCGAAGAAGCGGCAACACGCCTCGGGAATTTAGATATGAAAGACTTTCCAGATAAGGTTCATCGGGGTCGGCGGATTATCCCGATAAGCATTCGCGCACTAAGATCTTTGAACGACATCTTGGCTAAGAAGGCGAATGCAAAGTACCAATTCTCCCCAACATGGCTGCTTGTGCGCAACGGTTTCTTTCACTTTTCCCTGACGGATTACTGTAAAAGCAAAGGGGAGATACTGGTTCCTCACGGGCACCCATTTGAAAAAATTTGGCTTCTCTGCGATGAACGATCAATAGGACCTAAAGGGATGATGAGATTGCACTAAATGTCCGTCGAGACTGAAAGCGGGTATGGAAAAATCTCTCTAATCCCCCCTTTTGTGCAATTTTGGTGCAGCTTCAGAATGCTCCTTGCCCCGTCTATGTTTGCGGGTGACGTCGGAGGTTCAAATCCTCTTCCGCTTATCTGCCGGTGTCCCTCTGGTGTCCCATCCCCCTCTAAACCCTTACTGGCTCTATCTGGCGAAGGGTTCGACTCCCTTCGCCGGCTCTCACTTTACTGTGAACTCAGTTTTGTAGGGGAAGCAACAGGTTGAATTTTGCCTTTTCGCCACCCGACCTCCGGCGAAAACGCAAGTTCCAGAATACCCGCTTGATAATTCCGCTATTCATGAAATAAAGCATGAGTGTGGGAATATCTCCAGTTGCATGGCGTAACCGGGTGCTCGACAGCTCCACGGTAGGACAAGGGATTGATTTCACTTCGCCGCGTATCAGGAAACTGCGCTTTTGCTTGCGCATTGATGCGCATGTTAGCCTCCCGTAGCGGATCCCGGCAGCGGCGCCCAGGAAGGCCGGCCAGGATATCCGGTCTTATCGCGGCGTCCCGCTATCCCCTGGAAGGCAGATCATTTCTTAGGCTAAACGGCTTGTCCTTTTACGGAGCTTCTCTGCTTATATGGTCACGCAAAAAGCGGTTAACCGCCGTCTCGATTCCTTCTCTTCCGGCGCTCGCCTGAAAATACTCCGCAACATCGGAATC
>DASPQK010000370.1:0-20947 GCA_035624985.1 Syntrophobacteraceae bacterium
CGGGCGTCCCGTTCTGAGCTCATCATGAGCCGCCGAGAGCAGCCGGGAATAGACGAACCCCCTCATATCAGGCTTGTAGATACCTGTGCCGAAGGGCACGGGGCCCCCTCGCTCATTGTATTCGGGAAGCTTCCTCCGGGCCTCGTCCGACCTGAAAAGCGCGATATCGAATATGTCACGCAGGTTTTTCGCGTAGGTCGATTTCCCGGTTCCGGGCAATCCGCACAGCACATAGAGGGTCGGTCTGGAAAACTGCACTGCGTATCTGAAGGCAAGACCCAGATATTGGACGGCCCGACTTTGCATTTCGCGCTTTCTGGAGCTTTCCTCCAATCCGGCTTCGCTCAGGCAGGATATTTTCATCTTAACTATCGCACGATAGCACGAGTAGAAGTCGAGCAATGAGTATATGCCGTAATCGCGGCTGGATTCGGTATAGCCGTTGAGCATCGCCATGCTCAAATCCCCTCTGGCCAGACGTTCCGTGTCCATGTGGAGGAAGGCGAGGTCAACAGCCGTGTCCCCGTATCGAAAACGTTCATTGAACTCAATGCAGTCGATTATCTGAATTTCATCCAAGAAATAGACATGCTCGGCCCTGAGGTCTCCGTGACCGTCACAGATTCTGCCTTCCTTAACCCTGCGCCTGAACAGCGGACCACAGTCCCTTAGGAATCCGCGGCTGGACTGCATCACAAAATCGAGGCGTTCTCTGTCAAGCAGTCTTCCAACGAAAGGCGCCAGTTGGCGGAAATTTTCCTCAGTGTTGAGTCCTATGACGTCGGCACTGCCGTACCAGTCGATTCGGCCGCCGCGCTCGGCTGCTGCGTAAAACTCAGCCAGACGCCTGCCAAGTCGCAGCATCAGCTCGGGGGCGACCTTCCCATTCGTGAGCAGGCTCGAAAGAGAGGCATCATCGGGAAGTTGTTTCATTTTGACTGCGTATTCCACCACCTCGCCGCCCTGCCCGAAAAAGAGATCGCCGCCTTTTCTGCTCAATGGAACAACACCCAGGTAAACGTCGCGGGACATCCGTTGATTGAGCTTGACTTCAAGCTCACACATTGTCTGCCTGGTCTTCAGACCCTGGTAGTCTAGAAAACCGAAGTCTATAGGCTTCTTGAGTTTGTAGACGAAATCGCCGGTTAGAAAAACGACCGATATGTGCGTCTCGCGCCTCTCAAGCTTCCATACCCGATGGGGGTAAAAGGCGGGATCGGCCATGCAGCGGCATACGTGCTCGAATGTATTGATCTCGTTCACGGGACTGGGGTTTGACTGGTCACTTTTGCCTTTCGATAAATGCATAAGCGCTGTGATTGTGAATTGACTCAAAATTTTCAACGTCCACCAAAAACCATCGGACATTCTGATCTTGCTTCAACCCGAAGGCTATGTCGCGAACGACGTCTTCGACGAATTTGGGATTTTCATAGGCGTACTCGGTGACGTATTTTTCATCGGGTCTTTTGAGAACGGAGTACACATCGCAGGAAGCGGCTTTTTCCACCAGCTCGATAAGGTCCTCGATCCAGATGAAGCGCTTGAATCGGACCGCGATGCGGACCATGCCTCTCTGATTATGAGCGCCATGATCGCTGATCTCTTTCGAGCAGGGACAAACAGTGGTAATGGGAACATTTACCTCGACGACCAGATCATAACCGTTCTTCCTGTCCAGAGACCCGGAGATACGGCAGCGGTATTCCATCAAGCCAGCGCTCTCCGTGATGGGCGAGAGCTTCCGGATAAAGTACGGAAAACTTATTTCCATATGAGCCGATTCGGCCTGGAGATGCTCCTGAAGGGCCTCCAAAACAGACGAGAATTCCCTAATGTCGAGGCGTCCGTGGAATTGGTTCAGAATCTCGATGAAACGGCTCATGTGGGTGCCCTTGAAATCATGGGGCACATTCACATACATGTTTATCGAGGCGACGGTGTGCTGAACCCCGTTGTTTTTGTTCATTACGGTGACTGGGTAGCGGATATCCTTTACGCCGACCTTGTCGATATTTATGTTCCTGTAGTCGGCCTGGCTCTGGATGTCGATCATGGATGCACACCCCTTGTGCTAAGGGCCTACTTTTTCAACTGCCTCTAACAGGTTTTTCACTATCCTGTCGAGAGCGGCCCTGGTTTGGCTGCTCACTTTCTCAGCAAATTGCGACTGGAGGTCGGCTTCGATGATAAGGTCATCGTAAGGAATGAAGCCAAGAATCAATTGACCGCCCAAAACTTTTCTCAGAAATGAACGATCCTGCTCGTTGCGAACCTTATTACCCACCAGGCCGATCCTGGTCAGCCCGATATCCCTGCCGAGTTCACGTATGCGGGCGGCTGTCTCGACGCTGCGCTGTCCGGGCTCGACGACCGTGATCAACCAGTCTACGAATTTGGAGGTCCCGCGGCCCAAGTGCTCTATGCCGGCCTCCATATCCATTATCACGACTTCATCGCGTCTCAATATCAGGTGCTGGACCAGGTTCTTGAGTAGAACGCTCTCCGGACACACACAGCCCGTTCCGCCTTTTTTGATCCCACCCATGACCATGAGCCGAATGTTTTCTCCCTGACGCACCGAAAGTTTTTCGGGCAGATCGTCAACCTTCGGATTGAGCTTGAAAAAGCCGCCATAGGCTCCGGGAACCGACTCGGTCCGCTCGGCGACCAATTCCCTCATCTGGGAGACGGGCATGATCTGGGAGGCGTTTTGTATTCCGAGGGCATGCGCCAGGTTGGCATCCGGGTCGGCGTCGATGGCAAGAACACTCTTACCCTGATCTGCAAACCATCTTACAAGGAAAGCACTCAAGGTGGTTTTTCCGACTCCACCCTTTCCGCTTACTGCAATTTTCAAAATGGTCCCTCCATTATAAACCGACACGCAGTTGAGGCGAGAAGACTCGACGCGGGCACACGGGGACAAATTCAGTTTTGCCGTGTCGCCGCTTCTAGCCCCTCCGCGTCAACTCTTTTCGCCGTGCCGGCATTTATACATGTGTCCCTGCATCCTGTTCTTCTTCAAGCCTCCGACTGGATTTTTCTTCCCAGGCCAATAAGTCTATAGACAAGGCCCCCGCTCATAACCGCGATGTCTTCAGCTGAAAGGATCTCCTGGATACTTTTGTCAAAAAGAATCGTGGCGTCAGCAGGAAACTCATCATCGCCCACCCACAGGACCAGCTGGACGCGAATATGGGGAAAGACGGAAAACTCCATGGCGTAATCGCCGCTATCGATCGGTGCTGCTCTGAGCACGTCAGCACATTTTACAAAAAGTGGCCCGTTATTTCCGAAAAAATTCACAAACGGGTCCCTGGCGCGTCTTTGGAACGCATCAAAATAAAAATGTCCATCCTGGACCTCGCGGAAGGTGATAAGCTTTCCCGTTGATTTTGCCCCGGCAGCGCCCAGCAGATAGTGCGCTATCAGAATTTTATCTGGAAGCGGGACTTCTCTGTCCGAGTCGGCCATGCAGATGTCGGTTTCAGGATGGATTTCAACTCTGTACTTGGCCCCGAGGAAGGGAACGACTAACCCTTCCTCCGGGGAAAATTCAGCCTCGGCAGCTTCGGCCAGCGTGGCGGCATCTCTTTTCTTAAGTTCCACCGAAGCCAGGCGGAATGATTCCTTGTAGTCATCTATCCGGGCCACTCAACACTCCTGGAAGTTTTTGGCGTCACTTGCATCGAAAAATATCGTGATTATCCGGTGCATCATCTGCACCGGATTTGGAGTAGCTATTTTAAATGAAGTGGGGTGCCGAGATCAATGGTTCATGACTCCTTTATAGTGCGATGCAGCCGGTGCGGGGCAAAAAATCGCATCCCGCGCTCACGGGCAGGAGAAAGAGCAGTCTGCGGCAAGTGTCGAACGCCTCTTGATTTCACTGCAGCGTATCCGCAACACGTCGTAGATGCAGACGATCATACATTCGACCATGAAGTCATCAGGTTTCCCGGTCCTGCGCTGGTGCTTTTTTGGGCGCGCTGGTGCGGCCATTGCCGCATCCTGCTTCCGATCGTGGACGAACTAGCCTCGGAGTATGCGGGGCTCATAAAATTCGTAAAAGCAGACCTGGATAGGAGCCCCGGCTTGGCTTCGCGATATGAAGTTCAGAGCGTCCCCACTATGCTCGAATTCAAAAACGGCCGGCTCCTCAACCGCCTTCTAGGCGCTTTGCCCAAAGAGCAGATCATCTCTCACCTGCGTATATTACTATAGCCGAAATCGATTTGAATTGTAATATTTGAAAAAAGCTCTAACATGGCTCTTTTTCGGGCTGCTGTAAGATAATTTCGCATCAGTTCCATTCCCACTCCTTTCGTCTGCCTGGGAGCCCTTCGAGCGGGAACAAGGGATTGGAAGCTACCCCGGAAGGGTGTTTGATCCGGGGTTCGTAAGGCGACCATGAGTCAGTCCGTAATGGGAAAAATCACGCCTTCAATCCTGATTTTATTGATGTCCGAAGTCCTGCTTATTCTTCTATTCCCGTGGTCGCTTATCTTTGAACCGACCTTGGCGGCCGGAGGAGACACACCGTCTCATTTCATCGCCGCCGTTGCGATGAGTAGAAGTCCGCTCGCCTTGTTTTCCCCCGTCACGTGGATTCATGGCGCCTTTGCAGGCTATCCGCTTTTCCTTCATTACTTTCCTCTGCCCTTTGCGCTCATGGCGCTTATCTCCAAGGCCGTTTCTTTGCTGGTTGCCTTCAAGCTCGTGACGCTGCTGGCGATAATCCCGCTGCCGGCCGCCGTTTTCCTGTGCCTTCGGCGCCTCGGCTACAGGCAAAATATCCCTGCAATTGGAGCCTTGCTCTCACTGCCTTTTCTGCTGATGACGGAAGATTCGATGTGGGGAGGAAACATTTTCAGCACTCTTGCAGGTGAGTTCGCATTCGGGATTTCGTTCATTGTCTACATTATCTTCACGGGAAAACTTTATGCGGATATTTCCGGGAAAGGCAAATGTTCGCCGGGCAGTTCCGTCATTGAAGCTTTGATTGCATTGAGCCATGGATATCCCCTTCTCCAGTCCATAATGGGATCTTCCTATTTCATCCTTTGGGGCAGGAACCTGCGATCCATATTGCAGCTTCACAGTGCCGCCGCCGGGTTTGCGGCATTCTGGCTCCTGCCTCTGCTGTGGCGCATCTCCTGGAATACGCCGGCATCCTATTCCTGGCATTTCAAGAATTGGGCTGAAATAGCGCCGCCAGTTCTGTGGCCATCTTTTGCAGGGTCACTCTTGCTTGGCTGCTTGTGCCTGCGCGACCTCTTCGGGCAGGGCAGAAAATTATCATTCGTTTTCAAAGAGTCGATCGAATGTCCGGAACTTTATCTTTTGTGGCAACTTGGAGTCGCCCTGCTGGGTTTCAGCCTGGCCCCTTTGCTGGGACTCATCGATATACGCTTTTTGCCTTTTGCCCAGATAATGCTCGTACTGCTGGGCGCGGTCGGATGGGGCAGACTCTTATCGCGTCTTCCACACCCCAACCTGTGGCTGGCCGGATTCTGCGCCGGAGTTGTCGCCCTGGCGCTGAGTAAAGCAGCGGTTGTCGATTCGTGGATTCAGTGGAACTATTCCGGCATGCAATCCAAGCCCCTTTGGAATTCTTACCGGCTGGTCAATGATTACCTGAGTGGGGATGAAAACAGCCCCAGAGTGGTTTTCGAACGCAACAACATTACAAACCAAACCGGTAGCCCCCTGGCTTTCCAGCTGCTCCCGTACTACTCAGGGCGCTCAACCCTGGAAGGGCTCTACATGGAATCGGGCCTGAACGCCCCGTTCGTCTTCTACATTCAGTCTGAGCTTACTCAAACCCCGTCCACACCCTTTCCGCTGTATAACTATTCACGGCCCGATCCCGGCCGTGCTGCCGCACATATGCGCCTTTTCAACGTCAGCCAGGTCATAGCGGTCTCTGACGATATTGCCAATGCGCTGGACTCCTCGCCCGACTACGAGCTTGGCATGGTTGTCCCGCCTTATGGGATTTATCGCCTCAGAAACTGTGGCGATTCCTATGTGGAGCCTCTCAAATTCAGACCGTTACGAATGGCGTCCCGCAACTGGAAGGAGCGTCAGTTCGACTGGTTCCGTAAATCCTCACTGAGAGTACCTCTTGTGGTGGCCTTCAAAGACACCCACGGCGACTTTTGGAAAGACCTGCAACCCTATGACGGCGACCCTGAACACATTCCCGAAGTCCCGATTGAAGACAAGGAGCAAATTCAAGCACATGCCTTCCTAGGTTACGGGAAGATCGCCATCGACACTTCACAGCCAGGCCATCCGCTTTGGATAAAAGTCTCCTATCATCCGGACTGGAGGATTACTGAGGGAGCGGGCGAACTCTACCTGGCCTCTCCCGCTTTTATGCTCCTCGTACCCAGGACGTCCAGGGTGGTCCTTACGTTCGACGCAGGCGCCGGCATCTATCTATGGGGGAAAGTCGTGTTTTTTCTGACGATCCTGGTATTCATCGCAAAAACCCTGTTTCTGGATCGTTCAGGGTGGGCCCGCGCCAGCGGGGCTCATCGCGCCCGGCAATCGCCAAAAAGAATCAGAATGAACGCCGGGTTCTTCGTTGCATTTGCGCTCATGACCGCGATCATCCTGGGCTCGATATCGACCAGGAATCATCGTGATCCGGTCATTCTCTACAACCTTGCAGCCGACAGGTTCAAAAGAATCAGCGAAGCAGAATCCAGCCCCGGCGCTCCGGCATCTCTGGATTTGCCTCCGCTTCCGATAACCCCTCAGACACTCGCGATATATAATCTATTGAACGAAGTCATCGAGAAATTCGGCCACTCATCGGTGGTGGACTTTTCGCTAATGTGCAAGGCATCTTTGCTGTCTTCGTGGGAAAGGTGGGATGAATTGCGTCCAATGTTGAAGGATTTTTTGAAAGACAATCCGGATAATCGCATTTACACGGACTGCCTGACGAGGTTGGGGGAAGCGTCGCAAAAAATGGGCAGCTGGACCGATGCGGAGATTTATTATAAACGGGCGCTCTATTCCTGGCCCGCAAACAACGCCACAAAGCGAGCAGGATTGCGCCTAGCGGAAATGATCGGAGCCGGCGTGCTCCTCGAGACCGCTCATCTGTTTTTTGCGTCCGACAGATATATCGAGGCTTACAATATTTTCAAAGCGCTCAGCTTCTGCGAGGATAAGAAAATAGCGGACCAAAGCATCATTTGCCTTGCCTATTGTTCTTTTCACATGAACAGGTGGCAGGAGGCATTGGACCTTTTTCTAAGGTGGCTGGGCGATAATTTCGATGCGCCCGAATCGGCCCAAGTGCAGACCGACTACAGGCAGTGCCAGGCGATCATAGATCAGTGCAGGCAATGGATGCCCGGCATCGACCGCCAGCCACCCTTTCCCGAGCGCTCCGGGTTGATAGTGCGGATTCTCAAAAAAGCGGGTGAATGGGTAAAAATGTAGCCCGCCGAGCGAGGTAACCTCCCCTATCCGCCTGCGAAAGCAAGTGCCGATTTTCACATAAGCTTGCTTTCCGGCAGTCAGTGCTTAAATTATAACAAATTATTCTGCGGGGGCTGGAGAGCATATATGCCCTATCAAGCAATGGTCTATCGCATTCTCATTGTCCTGCCAGGGGATGTGACGCAAGAACGTCAAGCGATTCCAGAAGCTTTGGGAGATTGGAACGCCGCCTATTCTGAGGATGCCGGCGCCGTTTTGCTCCCCCTGAATTGGGAAACGCGCTCAACGACGGCAACAGGAGATAGATTAGAAGCCATCGTCACCAGGCAGGTTGTCGAATCGTGCGACATCCTTATCGGTGCATTTTGGACACGTGTCGGCGAAAGTTTAGGTTTGACCGGCTCTGAGGTTGTAAGAGAAATAGAGGGATTCGCGAACTCCGGTAAACCTGTTATGCTGTATTTTTTGTCAGCGCCTGTAGTACCGGGCAGTGTAGACCCGGAGCAATACGAGAGCTTTTTGGAATTCAAAGGAACCGGCTCGCGGCTTGGCTTAGCGGAGGATTACGGTTCGATCCAGGAACTCAGAGCCAAACTGCTGCCCCAAATCACCCGGGTCGTCGAGGAAATTCCAAAGATAGTTTTCGAAGGTCCACCTGAAGAGCGGCGACTTGAAAGAGAAAAAATTAGAATACTTCAGACGCTGGCTCAGATCGAAGCTCAAGCCGGCAGTCCGGTGGAAGCTGCTCAGCTTTCGGCCGTTCTCGGTTTGTCGGTTCCACGGGTGCGCTATCACCTTGCCCAACTGGAAAGCGAGGAGTATGTCAACGGCTCATACTGGACACCAGACTACAGTTTGGACCGAAAGGGGCAGGAATACCTTTCGTCCAGGGGGCAGCCATCCTGCAAGTCAATAATGGCGACGGGCAGAGTACAGCCTGGGCTCCCTAGTTTGGGTTTAACCGGAAAACAACAGACCGTGAAACCATAGGGGTTGCTGCCGCTGTTGCCGGTCCGATCGAGGCCGGCTTGGATACGGGCCAATTCTGCGGGGGTGATGAACCGTGGCGGGGAGGGTGGATTCGGACCGCAAACCTGGCTTATCATATTGGCGGTAAGAATCACCGGCTTGTCCTGGAATGCAAGGCTGTAGACGATAATGGAATTCTTAAGGCAAAATGCATTTGTCAACCCTTTCCGGCAAACTTCGTCCTTGGGCAGTTGCGGATCGTAAGAAACGATGAAGTCGGTATCGCGGCTTGCTACGATGGCTGTTTGGGTTCGAATGCGGAAGCCTTGTTCATTGAATTCCTGAAGGTCCTGCACAAAAAACCTGGCTTTGCCTGAGGCCAGTGAAATGAGTGCATGCCTGATTTTCTGTGCTGGATAGTACTGATACCCGGTAATCTCAAAGCTGGTGTCTGCGGCAAGTTTTATCCTGCTTTCATCGCCAAATACGATCTGGGCCGAACTCTGCGGGCCCGTTAGTATCCTGTCCTTAACGAACACGGGACCTCCGGCCATTAGCGTCTGCTGCCCTTCAGCCCTCTCAACGGTTACTTTGCCGGTGAGAATTTCAGCGCGCCCTGCAATCTCAAGCGTCGCCCCCTGTCGATTTCCCGCGGCGACAACGAGCGCCAGGGTGGTCAGGATAAAGACAAATTTCCGCATAGATAATCCCATTATTTTTTTATTTTCCGACTCAAAACTAAAAACCAAAAAGTTAAAAACCCTACAGCCCGGCTTCCTTCAATGTTTTACGGACGAATGCGATCGGTTTTGAAATGACGAATGTCTTCTCACGTGAACGTCCACCTTTGAGCAGCCTGATTTCGGATTTGGAGACGCCAAGAGTTTTGGCGAGAAAGTCAATGCACTCCCGGTTTGCTTCTCCTTGAATCGGGGGTGAGATGATGCGCATTTTCAGCCTCTGGCGAAAAGTGCCGGAAAATTCATTCCTCGATGCTCTTGGCTGAACGTATACGCAAAGGAGCGTTTCCCCCGCTTTTTCCGATAAATAGGCTAAATCTTCCATTGCCGCGCTGCATTCCGATCCATGATCCCGGTTTGCCTTAACCGTAGTTGCGGGGTTAAGGGAAGATCAGAGTTATTGACACGCCGGTGAGTAAAATATATATCTCAGTCGCGATGAACCGAAGGAAAAATAAAACACGGGAGTCTCGTGCAAAAGTCCTATTTTCACCAATGGATGCATCAATCTGTCCTACGAGGATTACGATGAGAAGAATGTTGATTTTTTTGGTTACCATTTCAATGTCACTGGCTGTGCCGACGTTTTTTGGGACTGCTGACGCCGCAGTGGAGTTTTCGGCCGACATGGTCATAGTTCCCAAAGGCGATGAGCCTATGAAGGGCAAGATTTTTGTAAAGGGCGACAAAGTCAGGCAGGAAACGACCGAAGAGGACGAGACTCAAATCATGATCATCAGGCCCGATAAGAAAGTGACCTGGATGATCACGCCTGAAGAAAAGACGTACATGGAGATGCCTTATCAGTCTTCGGACAAGACGTTTGAAGAATGGACGGCGGAAAAGGAAAAGAACGCAAAATTTTTGGGGGAAGAGACCGTTTCAGGCATGCGGTGCAAGAAATTCGAAGTAGTGGAGGAGGGGGAGAAGACCGTCTTTTGGCTTTCAACGCAGTTTGCATTTCCGATCAAGGTGGAAGATTCAGAAGTGACGATGGAATACAAGAATATCAAGCTGGGTTCGCTTGACGATTCGCTCTTCGAGCTTCCGTCCGGATATGAAAGGATGACGGCGCCGATGGTGCCGCCAAAGGACTAAGAGCAAAAAGAGATGGTTTCGTTGCCCATTTTTGGCAAACCGCAGCCTTTGCTGGTAAACCCGTCAAAAATAATAGCCCTTGGCCTGAACTACCGCAGTCACATAGCGGAAAGCCACACGGTCAAGGTGCACGGGTTTACGGAGGAAATCCCCAAAGAACCCGTCCTGTTTCCCAAGACCCCAAATGTTCTTATAGGTCCAGGCGAACCTATCGTGATACCGGCTTTTCTGCTGGAGTACGGATTCGAGGACCTTCGCACCGACTACGAAGCCGAGTTGGCGGTTATTATGGGGAAGAAGTGCAGGAACATTACACCCGAGGAAGCATTCGAGCATGTTTTGGGCTATACGTGCATCAACGATGTAAGCCAGCGCAATATACAGACCGGGGACCGTTCGGGATGGTTTCGTGGAAAATCTCTGGACACTTTCGGTCCTATCGGGCCGAGGATCGTGCTCCATGAAGAGATCGGGGATCCTCAGCACCTGCACATCCAATGCAGGTTGAACGGCAGGGTCGTTCAAGACGCCGACACGGTTCAGATGATCTTTCCGGTGAGCGAGGTAATAGCGTTCATATCGAAGAATTTTACTCTCATGCCGGGCGATATAATTGCAACCGGCACCCCGAGCGGAGTGGGGCCAATTCATCACGGAGACATAGTGGAAGTCGAGATAGAACGGATTGGGGTGCTAAGCAATCCGGTGTTGGAAGAGTGGAGGCAGTAGGCGGTCAGCAAAACAGATCGTATTCGGGAAGCTGAAAGAGTTCACGCACCAACATTGCGAGCGTATCACGCAGATATCTCCCCCAAAGCTTTATCGGAACGTCCTGCAACTCAACCACAGGGCTGAAACCCACCGCGAAGAGGTATTCGAGAAGAAACTCGACGTTCATGGGGATATAGCCTTTATATGGCTTAAAGTCTCTCTGCGATATTACCCTCTCTTCATGAATGCTCCTTCCCAGTTCAGATTCCACCATCGCCTCCGGAGTGGCCAGTATGAGTTCGATTTTGATTCGTTCCTCCGCGTTTTCCATAAAAGGTTCGATGCCTTTCTTCAGTTCGGATGTGGAAATGCCTCTATCCGCATACTTTTCCCAGCTTTTGGAATCGTGGAATTTTCTGCAAACCTCTTCGCGGTCGCACGGGATATCGAGAATCAGGCTTAAGGCTTCAAAGTTGCCGCGAAAGGTCTCGCGCTCCCCCACGCCGATCGAGGGGTCGCTTCTGAGGGCTTTTTCGAGCTTTAACAATTGTTCATTGGATCCCAGGATTTTCATACCGCCCACGTCGTTTATGGTGATCGAGGATAGATCGAACCTGATGGAGCCCTGACGAAAACTGTCGGCAATGCTTTGTTCAGCCTCGATAAATTCCCGGTCCATCTCATCCTTGGGGGTAATCAACCACTCGAAGGGAACGTCCAACTTCTTGGCGCGGGCGCGGGCCATTGCGCGGGCTTGAGTCTGAACGATCCTGAAAATCCAGTTTGCGATCCGCCTATTGGCTTTTTCGGCTATTCTGTTAGGCCGTTTAATTCTGTATGCGGCGATAAGCCGCCCGCCTGCGTCGATGCAAAGCGAGCCGTTGATCGGGGTTCGATAATAGAAGTACTCAGGATTTTGCTTATAGCATTCGATGAGATAGTCCATCCTGAAGTCGGTCCTGCCGATAAAGCGGCACAACGCGTCCCTGAGTTCTCCCTTGCACCGGATGCGGACCTTGCGAAAGCTCCCGTCATAAATCTTGGCGATGACTTGCCCGATTGCCGTTTCAAGAGTCTCACCCAAGGCATACCCGTCACAGATGAATATCCGCGTAAGCAGTGTGGCGTCGAACGGTTCGGCTCTTCCACAAAACCAGCGCTCGACTATGTGCAGCAACTCATTTCGGTGAATGAAGGAAGTCAGGTACAATTCTTTTCACTTTGTGTGCGGATTGAAGGTTGTGAAAGACCCTCTTATATCACTTTTGAGGGGACTTTGCAGGAACCTTGTGCAAAAGGTTCAAACTCGCTATATTTCATCGGAAGGCGAAAATAGAGGGGATGACCATGACTGCTCTTGTTCTCATAGTGGGCCTCTTGTTTCTGGGTTCGACCTGGGCGGCTCTGCTCACCTATTCTTTATTCTGGTACGAAAATGCATGGCGTGCCGGACTCGATCCCTATCGAGGCCGCAAGTTGAAATCGATGGTCTTTTGGGGAGTGTTGTCCTCCATTTCGAGTCTGGTTTTTATAACGGCAAGCAGTCCTTTGGGTCTGATCCGACGTCTTTGGGAGCCCAAAGAGATCGACGCCACCGGCCCGGTAATTATCCTCGTTCATGGGCTTTATCACAATCCCAGCGCCTGGCTGATCTTTCGGAGCCGATTGCGCAGGGCCGGCTTGGGAAACATTTTTTTCATGGGTTATCGAAGTTTTTTTACCTCGTTCGAGAAGATTATGGAAGAATTTGATAAGTTTGTCGGGGAGGTGAGACAAAAGGTCGCGGAGCGCCCGCTATACCTGGTAGGCCACAGTCTGGGAGGGCTTTTGTGCAGGGTGTATGCGGAAAGGGCCGGGGACGGAGCGGTCCCCGCCGCCGTTATAACCTTGGGAAGCCCGCACCAGGGTTCCAAAGTTGCGGCTTTTTACGGGGGGAAGCTCGCTTCCAGTCTGCTCTACCGTGGGCCTCTTTTTACCGGACTCGAATCGGGGCCTGCCCGGCTGCGGTGTGCGGGGATAGCCTTCTTTTCACCCGTTGATAACATGGTGCTCCCGTTTGAAGCCCTGAAAGTTCCCTACGAGGGATGGGCCTATCATGAAACGGTCCCGATGAGCCATACTTCGATGGTCTATTCGAGGTCTGTGGCGAGGAGAGTTATCGAGGTGATCAAGGGTTGTTAAATTTGGGTCAAGGGTTTGCCCGCTTTATCCGATTAAACGGCCATGGATTCAGCGAGTTGACGTGTCAGGGGCCCATATGGTAATAGACCCGCGAAATTACATGCGTCGGAAGGGAATGGCCTTGGAAGAAAGAGCCGAAGAATCCCCTGTCTTGGAGATGGAATTCACTGTCTCCAACAGACTGGGGATGCACGCGCGGGTTGCCGCCCAAATAGTGCGAGTCGCCAGCCGTTTCAATTCGGAAATAGTCATCACCAAGTGCGGGGGCGCTGTTAACGGCAAAAGCATTCTGGATGTGATGACACTTATCTGTCCTTTTGGAAGCAAGATCAACATCTGCGCAAAAGGACCGGATGCGGCCGAGGCTCTGGACGCGCTGGCTGCTCTTTTTCAAACCAAATTCGGCGAACCGTGAAGACTATCCTGTCCATGGAAACAAGGGAATTTGGAGTTTATCCTTTTTGGAAAGACCCGATAAAGTGATGAACGAGCGTTCTTCATTGACGATAAAGGGGATTGGCGCAGCGCCGGGTATTGCGATAGGGAAGGCATACCTGGTGGAGCGGGGCCGAGTTCCGATCCCCCGCTACAGGATTTTCGGCGATGAGGCTGTCGCCGATGAATGCAAACGGTTCAAAGAAGCGGTTGCCAAAGCCGAATCGGACCTAGAAGCGATCAAAAAGAGCATCCGGTCTGAGTTCAGAGAGCACGCCCGGCTGCTCGAAGTGCAGCAGCTGATCCTGCGGGACCCTTCCATATATGACGAATCCCTGCGGTATATCGAAAAAGAACGTGCGAACGCCCAGCTTGCGGTTTTAAAGTCGCTTAGGAAGGCGAAAGAACTTTTCAACGGTCTTACCGATGAATACGCAAGAAGCAGAATAGCCGACGTAAATGCGGCCGGTGAGCGCGTGATCCGGATTCTTGCGGGGCAGGAGCGCACCAGCCTGGAAGACATGAACCAACGGGCCATAATCATCGCGCACGACCTTACACCCGCTGACGCCATCCAGTTGCAGGTGGAGCGCGTGCTGGGGGTGGTTACCGAAATTGGGGGAACCACTTCTCATACTTCGATCGTTGCCCGCGCGCTTAACATCCCGGCGGCCGTAGGGGCAGCAAACGCCACCCGGCTGATTTCGACAGGAGATATTCTGGTAGTCGACGGCGCAACGGGGACGATAATCGTCGATCCGAGCGAAAGCGATTTGAGCTTCTATTCCGAACGTCAGGGGGAACTGGAGGCTTATGTCAAACAAATCCGCAGGCACGCTCACCTGCCCGCCGAGACTCTCGACGCCCACAGGGTCAGCGCCGAGGCAAATGTCGAAGTGCTCGAAGAAGTAGTGGCCGCTAAAGACAATGGCGCTGAAGGCATCGGCCTTTACAGGACTGAATTCTTTTTCATGAACCGGGTGGAGCTCCCGGATGAGGAAGCTCTTTACAGAGATTACCGCGAGATGGCGGAACTGATGGCGCCTTCCCTGGTTACGATCCGAACCCTTGACCTTGGGGCCGAGAAACTTACCTCCTGGTACCCCAGACTCGAGGAAACAAACCCGGCTCTGGGTCTACGCTCCATACGCCTTTGCCTGCACTACAGGCAATTGTTCAAGACTCAGCTCAGGGCTATTCTGCGAGCCAGCGCAATCGCCCGCAACATCAAGCTGATGTTGCCCATGGTATCGGGAATCGCTGAAGTTTTCCAAAGCAAGCGCATTTTAAAGGAAGTCCAGGCGGAGTTGAGCAGGAAAAGAATCCCCTTCGATCAGGATATGGCCTTCGGAGTTATGATAGAAGTCCCATCAGCGGTCGCTCTGGCGGACCTGCTGGCGCAGGAGGTGGATTTTTTCAGCATCGGGACCAATGACCTCATCCAGTATACCATTGGAATAGACCGTTCAAACGAGCATGTACACTATCTATATGAACCGCTCCACCCAGGCGTTCTCAGGTTCATAAAACAGGCCGTGGATGCCGGCCATGGAGCCGGAATCCCGGTAGCGCTCTGCGGGGAGATGGCCGGAGAGCCAATGTACGTTCCAGTCCTGCTCGGCCTCAGTATCGATTCTTTCAGCATGAACCCGGTGTCCCTGCCGCGAGTTAAGAACCTTATCCGGCGTTCTTCCATGAAAGAATGTTGCCGGTTTGTCAGCAAAGTTCTCCGCATGAGAATGGCCCAGGAGGTGGACCAATCGTTGACAAAGATGGTTATGAAGAACTACCCGGAAGAATTTCGGCTTCTTGAACCACTCCGTTCCCGCAGGGCGCCAGTGAATGCAAGTCAGCCAGGAGGCGTATAGGAATTAATGCCTACCTTTGCCCGCGTCCCTGCGTGACGAACTTGGGCCTAAAGTTGACAGCGTTGGGTCGGAATATGCCACAAGCCGGCAGCCACGTAGAAGGAATCAAGATTGTCAGCCAGAACAGGAAGGCTTTTCACGACTTCGAAATAGGTGAAAGGTTCGAGGCCGGAATCGTTCTGCTCGGCACGGAAGTAAAGTCGCTGCGGGAAGGGCGCGCCAACCTCAAAGACAGTTATGCCAGGGTGAAGCGCAACGAAGTGTTTCTCTTCGGTCTGCACATAAGTCCATATTCCCACGCTTCTTTTGAAAACCATGATCCCGAACGGACAAGAAAGCTTCTGCTGCACAAATCGGAAATAAAAAGGCTGCTTGGGAAGACCCAGGAGCGGGGGTTCTCACTGGTTCCGCTAAAGCTCTACTTCAGAGAGGGAAAGGCAAAAGTGGAAATTGCCCTTGCCAGAGGCAAGAAGGAGTATGACAAGCGGGAAAGCCTTAAGAGAAAGGAAGAGGCGCGCGAGTTGGATCGCCTGCGAAAACATCACAAAATATCCTGAACAAATTCAGCGACTTAGGGATTTAGGAATTTGGGAGTTAATGCAATTCCTCAACCCCGATCTCTCGATCCTGACGCACCAAATCGAAAATTGTAACCTCAGGGGGCGCCAGGACTCGTATAGGGGGTCCCCAAGTGCCGGAACCTCTGCTTGTGTAAAGAATCGACCCTTTGGAAAGATAATAAGGGCCGTTCTGGAGCGGGTAGAACATCCCGGAGATGTATCGGAAGGGAAACAGCTGGCCGTAGTGCGTGTGCCCTGAGAGTTGGAGGTCGAAAAGGCCAAGGCTTTCAGGGGCCGGATCCGGCCGATGCTTTAGAAAAAGAACGAAAAGTCCATTTTGGGCCTTTCCAAGGACCTCTGTTTCATTCTCCTCAAGACCTGCCGCCGGATCGTCCACCCCGGCGATGTTCAAAATATTGCCCACTGTTTTCACTTCGCCGGTCAGCACGGTGAAACCGAACGCTCTTTCGGCCTGAAGCGAGTCAGCCAAGCCGGCATAGACCTCGTGATTGCCCGATATGGCATACTTGCCAAGCCGGGGCTGCAATTTCTCGAAAAGAGCCGGAAGAGCGCCGAGTCTTGTCATGTCTCCATCGACAAGATCACCCGTGCTGACGAAGATATCCGGATTCTCGGCCTCGACCTTGCGCAGGATATCGGCCATACGCTGTTCTCCAACCATCAGCCCGAGATGCACGTCGGAGATCTGTGCGATTCTCAACCGCTCGGTTCCAGCGGGCAGTTTGGCGGTCCTGATGATGAATCTCTCCACTCGTACGGAACGGGCCTCAAAATAGCCGTAGACGTTTATGACCAATACCGCCAGGAGAACGCACAGGGCGGCTCTCGGGCCGGTGAAGGCAGGCAGGGAAGACCCGGCGAGCAGGTTGCCCAGCTTGCAGAGGATTCCGGCAGCGCCAATGAGCAAAAAGCCCCAGAAAGCATAAAAGAGCAAACCGAGCCAGCTATATCCCACAAGTGCGCCTGCCCGCGCCAGTGTGTAGTGGTCGGCTCTTTCGAGCAATCGAGTCCCAACCGGCGCAAAAACCATTAAGGCCATGAACAAAATCAGCAGAACATGGGAGGGCCACTTTTCGGGCAGAAGGACCCTTACACGCCAATATACAAAAGCGTGCAAAAGCGAATAGACCGAGAAAAAAGCTATGAGGAATCGGGTCATATCTAATGCCGGGCGGTAAGAAGAACATATTTGATCGCGATGTTTGAACCTCCAGGGGCGGGAATTTGCAAATTCATGTTCAGACAGCACTCCTTAAATAAGGACCCAGGAACGTAGCTTGGGCGTCTTTGTATGGACCGCTCCAGGGGTTAGGTTTCTTGCACTGCGCCTGTGAAACCGAGTTGGCTCAGCGCTTCCGTGACACGGCTAGCATCGGTCTTTATCGCGTCCCGATAGCCGTGTCCTACCAGGACAACGACGCGAAAGTCCGATTGCTCCAGGAAGCGGGACATGATGTGTCTGCACTGCGAGGCAGCAATCTCCGGATCAGACATATGAACCGGAAGAAGGACGAGAAGCTTTTTCGGATACGGATGGCAAATTAGGTCCAAGACAGCGCCGCGGATTTGTTTGGACACCCTGGACTCAACCTCCACCGCAATATTACCTCCTACCGTGCCATCAATTCGCGCAGGCTGCCCGGATCCGTAGTCTACTTGAACGGACGTGCCCCAGCTATCATAGGATGCCCTGGTAGCTCTATTCATTACTCTCTTTCCGTATTCGTCGTGTTCTCCCACAATAAGCTGCCTTAGTTTAGCCTTGTTTCGGTCGTTGATCAGTCGACTGACATGTGGATTGCTTTGATTCGGACTGTTTTCGCCGATTCAACAAGCCTGTAATCCGCGGTGACCAAAGTCAATGATTCCGATGAGGCGATAGCCAGATGAATTGCATCAAGGGTTCTTAGGGGTGCATCGAACTGGCCGATCCAGTCCCTCGCCATTATATAATGACGAGTCTGAACCTCTATGCTTCTATAAAAAGACGCTTCCAGATGAGAAAGAAACAAACCGGTAATGAGCGCGCCGTCATCAGCACTGAGGTTCCCGTCGCGGATTTTCCGAGATATTGCAGAAAAGAGTTCCACCTCGGTCAACATGCTGATTGACGTTCGCAAGTGGGTGGTGAGAAAAGCTTCGACTTTTTCGCTCAGGGCTTCCGGGCAGTAGTATGCCACCAGGGCGCTGGTATCCACGTAATACATCAATATCGTTCCTGATTTCTCATATGCTCAACAGTGGAGCTCAGAGGTTCGCCTGAAACCCGGATCGAAGCACGAAATTGCTTCAGGCTGGGAAGCGCCTTGAGTCCCATCTTTGGCGGCACGATGCGCGCAACCTCCCTGCCGTGGAGTAAAATGACTACTTCCTCGCCCTTTTCAACGCGGGCGAGAATGGAATTGAGCTTGCTTTTTACTTCTGATGGGCTTACTTCCATCACCGTTCCTTCTTTCAGACGTTCACCCTCCTTCATACGAGATCACTCTCCAGCCAGGAATTCTATCTCAGTGATCCGATCATAGCAATAAGCATAATAGGACAGGCCCTTTTCCCAAGCCTAGCTTAGAAACAAAAGGTCCCGGTGTCCCGATCTTTTTGCGGCTCCCTCGCTGCCCGCTTTCCACGGAAATAAAATGGCGGCGACTCAGAGGTTATGCGGAATCGACCGGTCCTGCAACTCGAAATATCTCTTCGATCGAGGTCAGCCCCGAGCAGACTTTGAGCGCTCCCGCAATGTGAAGCGGGGCCATTCCTTCTTTTACAGCCTGTTCCCTGATATGCGCCAGGTCTGAATCGGGCCTTATCAGGTCCCGAATGGCGGGGGTAATCGGGAGCATTTCGTAGATGCCGATTCGCCCGAGGTAGCCGGTTTCCCTGCACTCCAGGCAGCCCACCTGTCGAAAGACAGCGCCGGCTTGTTCAATTTTCCACGGTCTGATCAATGACTGCCAAAGCTCCTCATCGATTTTGCCGGCCTTTCGGCAGCGGGGGCAAAGGGTCCTGGCAAGCCTTTGCGCCACTACTCCCAAAAGGGTGGCCCTTATCAGATAGTGCGGCACTCCGATATCCATTAGCCTGATGATGGCTGAAGGAGCGTCGTTGGTATGCAGCGTCGAAAAGACCAGATGACCGGTCAGGGCCGCCTGGATGGCCATTTCCGCCGTTTCCAGGTCGCGTATCTCGCCCACCATTATAATGTCGGGGTCCTGACGAAGAAATGTCCGCAGGCCGCTGGCAAAATCGAGGCCGATCGCGCTATGAACCTGCATCTGGTTGAACTTTGGCTCGACCATCTCGATTGGGTCTTCCACCGTGCATACGTTCACTTCAGGTTTGGCAAGGTATTTCAAAGTCGAGTACAGGGTGGTGGTCTTTCCGGACCCGGTGGGCCCGGTCACGAGGACCATGCCATGCGGAGAGCTTACCATTTTCTTCCATTGCGCCAACTCGCGATCCGAAAAGCCCAGCTCCTCGAAGCTTCTCACAGTTACTTCCGGGTCGAAAATCCGCATAACGAGCTTTTCACCAAAAACGGAGGGCATCGTGGAAAGGCGAAGTTCGATTTCTCCTCCCGAGGAACCCTTTGTCTTGATTCGGCCGTCCTGGGGGCGCCGCTTCTCTGCGAGGTCCATTCTACCGAGCACCTTGATGCGGCTGATTACCGCGCTCATGACTACAGTCGGCAGCTGGTAGACCGGGTGGAGGACCCCGTCGATTCTGAAACGCACATCACTGTTGTCCCGGCGGGGCTCGAGGTGAATATCGCTGGCCCTCTGGTCGAACGCATACTGAAGAAGCCAGTCAACTATGTTGACCACGTACCGGTCATTTGCGTCAAGTTTGCCGGCCCGTCCAAGCTCCAACATCTGTTCGAGATTCATGCCCGCGCCCAGGCGAGCCCCGTCCGCCTTCCCGAAAGCCCTCCTGACAGAGTCGGTGAGGGCGTAAAATTCAATGAGGTACCGGGCTATGTCATTCGGGTTGGCGATGACTCTTGTGATCTTCTTGCGAAGAATATGCTCCAGTTCCTTCTCCCACTCAATATCGAAAGGATCTGAAGTGGCAACGACGACCTTATCGACGTTCACTTCAACGGGCAGGATTTTGTGCCGGGATGCATAGGCATATGAGACAACACTTGTGACCGCCCCGACATCGACTTTGAGCGGATCGATTCTGAAATAGTCAAGGCCGCTTTTTCTGGCCAGCCACGATACGAGGAATTCGATTGAAACCGGTTCATGAGGAGGGGTGGCCCTGCTGAGTCCTGCCGCAGCTATGGCTGCGAGAGGATGTTCGCTTGAAGGGGCGTCTTTGGGCCTGGGCGCCTCGATGAGTTTTTTTGCCTCCTGCTGGGTGAGGACTCCGTCCAGGATCAGATTGCGCAGAATATTGCCAACGCTCATTTCAACGGACCCATGAGCTCCATGCCTTGCTTTTGCCTCTATCGACACCACATTTTCTCCCCCTGCCCCAGTGGATTATGAGGAAGCGCCGCGCCAGGTTCCATCCCCGCTTTCTCTGCTATTAATCGGCAAACGAACGGGAAAACTAAAAAGCACGGAACAGCGAGCGGTGAGCAGTGACGAGAGGGGACGAGCAAGTGAGCGGGCCGGCTAGCGAATCGAAAAAAGTCAGGAATTCCGGCTTGTTACCATACCTCCCATTAACCGGTTCGCCGATTCGGCGGGCCGCAACTACGCTGTATTCGTTGTTAATACAGGGAAATTTAGCCTCCCGATCGCCCAACAAATTGATTTTGTTAGCTTTTTCGGCCTTTATTTTGTGAAATAACAGCGGGGAACAGCGATCGGGTGAAACGAATGTAGAATG
The DNA here is from genome assembly GCA_035624985.1 of Syntrophobacteraceae bacterium. Classification (GTDB taxonomy): domain Bacteria; phylum Desulfobacterota; class Syntrophobacteria; order Syntrophobacterales; family Syntrophobacteraceae; genus SbD1. Next base: position 20,884 of record DASPQK010000370.1, read on the forward strand.
TAGAATGTAGAATTTCGAAGTAAACCAGTCGTTACTCCGGGTGGACGTTCTACATTCTGCGGTT
>DASPQK010000371.1:0-2487 GCA_035624985.1 Syntrophobacteraceae bacterium
GGAGTATTGAGCGCATACGCCTTGCCGAACATCACCCCATAGACAAGGCCCCAAAAGGGCACAATCAGGATCGTATAGAAGAAAAGGGTCAGAAGGCTGGCCCAACCGAGTTCGGCAAAGCCTGCCTGCGGCTGAGTGAGATCGCTCGGGCGAATGGGCCATTTCCCAAACAGAATTGTGACAAATGGATAAGAAAAGAATCCGATCAGAACAAAGGTGACGATCGCCCTTTCCGCAAAGTGCGCTGCCGGGTTTACCAGCGCCTCGTAGGTCAGTGTCTTTGCTACGCCTTCGGGCATCACCGTCATTTTGGCCTGAGTCAGGGCCTCGAGGTTCGTCTCGCTGAGAAAATTGAACCCAAGGCCGAGCACCCGATAGAAAACGACATAGATAAACAACCAGACCAACACGAGATTTACAAGGGTCTCAACAATCCCTCGCGCCGGCTGCTTAAGATTTTGAAAGGGCCAGTCCCCAAAAAACATATGCTGCCATAATCCTACCAGAATCATGACTGCCAGATACATGACGAATGGGTAAGGGAACCAACCGACAGGCCCGCGCGGATCGCTGAAAACATACCACGCAATCCATGCAATAACGAAAAATATAATGAATGAAACTATTCCCGTAACTGGTTGACCCCAGCGTGGTCGAAGTTGCTCGCTCATAGACTCTCCTTTCCCGGAAATGTACTTGCATTCGAGCAGCGTTTTATCCTCGTTGGTCATGTAAACGCCGGCTCATTTGAGTCCGAAAGCACCGGAGGTCACTCTCACAATCACAGTCAGGATGATATCGAAGGGAATGGGGTGCGCCGGCAGCCTGCCGATCTTATCCATTGAGGCCCGCAGCCTGTCCTTGGCTCTAAACTCAATAGCGTTCGGTCATCGCTATACTCGATAGTATGGTTTCGTCCTTTTCGGCAATTGGTTCTAACCGATAATCGACTGGATCGCCGGCGGATAGTCGAGCTTCTGCGGTAGGAATATCAGTTCAGGATCGACGAATTCTCGAAGGACGAAAAGCTCCCTGTACGTCGGCGCAGGGGTTTCTCCCCGGCACCGCTCCACGTTGATTTCGAACCCGCAGTTGTTCTTGATCTGCTCAACGGTTACGCCCGGGTGAACACTTTCCAGGTAGATGATCCCCCTTTCATCAAACCTGTAAACGCCCATATTTGTCACGACCACGGAGGGCCCGGCCTCGGCAAACGGCGTGCCTTTCCACACTTCCTTTTTCGGCTTCCATTCATGGGTTGCATGGTCCCAGCACCACCAGCCCGGCGTCGTGGTGTAATCGTTACGTTCCAAAAATCGCCTCTTTTCCTGCAAAATAATGTAGGCTGTCCGCCCTGCCATAGTCCCTATGTCCGAGTTTCCACCGGAGCCCGTAAACCTGTGGGAAGGCGCAAAGTAGTCGCCGATGGAAGTTACGTTCACTCCGCCATACTTGTCTATTGCAGCGCCGCCCAAAAAGCCCAGCGACACGTATCCCTGCTGGAGATAGAAGCCGAATGTGTCAACCAGGCCGCCCAGGGTGGAACTGGCGTTTGCCGCCCTCTGGTCGCAAACCGTCATCGGCACGTGCATGGTTTTGCCGTCACAGATTCCGGATTCGTAGATGAGGAGCGCGTGCGGAGCGTTCAGGAAGTTGGCTGCCATAATGCCCACCATCGGCAGCCCGGTGCCCGCGAATACGATATCATCGTCCCTGACTTCATGGGCTACCGCAATGGCCATGAGTTCGGGCAGAAGGAACTCGCCGGGGGCGGCGGTTTCATCGGGCATTCGATCTATCAGTACCATCAACTCTTCGATACTCTTGCTCATGCTGCTCACCCTTTCTAGTAGCCGCTTCTTGCTACGGACAAAGGCATGGTCATCCTCGGAGCGGGTTTCTTGCCACGCATCATGCGCGTGCTGTACCCCGTAACACAGTCCGCCCTGAGATCGAGCAGCCTTTTGGCGCCCAGCTTTTCAAGCAGATCCTCCCAGCTCTTTGGCCCGAAAACCCACTCGTCAAGCCATTTCTTCATGTCCTCTTCATTCCTGGACGCTGCATCCATCGTGCGCATGAAATTCGCGTCATAATCATAATAGAAGGGAACAGCGCTCGGAAAAGCTCCCCATGGCTGAACAACGACGGCGTCAACAACGAAAAAGGGGATCTGGTTGGCCTCGGGGTCCTTGCGCATCTCGGCTTCGGGAAGCAGTTCCTCGCACACCACGACCACCTTGTCCGAGGCGAAGGCAATTTCCTTGTCAATTGTGCCCACCCCGCGCCAGCGGGCCGTACCCTTGTCGCCGGCCTGGGCGACATGGATAACCGCCAGGTCGGGCCGTGCGGCCGGCAGGAGCACAACTTCGCCTTCACCGAAAAAGGGGTCCTCCATCTGAATGAATTTTTTCTTGGCAATCTTGGGATTGGAGCCGTCGCGAAGGCCGGCGCGGCCCAGCGCGTCATATTTGGGATTGTAGAGATCCG
>DASPQK010000372.1:0-3660 GCA_035624985.1 Syntrophobacteraceae bacterium
GCTAAAAATGCTTTGCATTATGGGCCGCGGCTCATAAGCGATCTTTCTGCCCCTTCCCCTGTTCAACGCCAACCACCATTCGTTGGCTGTCGATATCGGTAGGCTTCAGGTAAACCGATTCAGAAATCCGCAGCCGGCAGCGTAACAAGTGGTCAGGATCGTGTAATGCTTGATATTGCTTATGCAACCAAGGAACTGCAGGACTTCTTCCGTGCTTAGAACAATAGGCAACTTCTGAGGCTTCTTGGGTAGGGGGATGATATCTTCGAATGTCCAACCCTTGTGGAGGGTCACCCTATAGAGAAAACGCAACGCGGCAACGGCAGTGTGGATCGAGCTGGCATCCAATTCCTTTTCTTTGGTCAGGTAGAGCTGATAGGTACGGATATCCTCTGGACCCAAGATTTCTGGTGACTTATCGAAGTGTCGGGCGAACAGAGAAACCTGTTGAATGTAACACAATTGGGTGTTTGGCGAGAGATTGCGAATCTGCATATCCTCGCTCATTCGTTGTCGAAGAATTGTTGTCATAGAAGGTACAAGGTTCTTTGTGGCGGCCCAATCCAAGATCGGATCAATGACCAAAATGATGGGACGCCACAAAGAACCCCTTGAACTGAACCGCTATGCTATGGGGATTGAATCGGGCGGAATTGGGAGTGCGATCGATTTTTTGGGCTTGGAGCGATGCATTTTATTGAAGAGAACAAGTAGGGGGGTGCTTCTGGAGAGTGCTGCCGGAAGGTCTTTTCGGTTCTGAGGCACACTTCTCCCTGCGATGCCGGATCCGGTATTAAAGGTAATATGGGCTTGAGGGAATATATCATGGTGAATGTATCCGATCCTGGGATGTAGTGAGGTGCTGGTCAGACCGGTGTTTCCAGAGGGGTGGCAGGATTTGGAGGAGATGCATTCGGCCCTGGTGGCAAACAGGGCAGCGATCAAAGGATTCTCCGGTGAGGGCTTCGTGGCGTGATTTCCAGTCGAGGAGTTGGGGATCGGATTCTGGCTGTGGGGCATGCAGGATCTGGCGACAAAGTGAAAGGCGGCTACGGCGATGGCGATTAGCCATAAAGCCGAAGTATCGGATTTTGGCGAAGCCTGGAGGCAGAGAGTGAAGGAGGAAGCGGCGGATGAACTCGTCTGCTTCGAGAGTTCTGGTTCGGACGCGGTCATGTTTTTTGCGATCTCTCCACTGGAATGTGACTTTGCCATCCTGAAATCCCACCAAGCGGTTATTGGAAATGGCGACGCGGTGGGTATAGCGACCGATGTAATCGAGGACTTGAGCAGGTCCCCCGAAAGGAGGTTTGGCATAGACGACCCATTCATGTTCGCGGTTTCTGCGGAAGAACTCGCGGAATGCATGGGGATCGGCCAGAGGTTTGAGTTCTGAAAAGAACTGCAGCTTCCCGTGGTCGAAAGCCTGCCTGAGGTAGAAGAGGAATTTCTCACGGAACAAGCGAGAAAGGACGCGAACGGGGAGAAAGAATCCCTCCCTGCAGGGAATCCATCGGCTGTTATCAGGGGACAATCCGCCTGCCGGAACGACGCAGTGCAGGTGTGGATGATACAACAAGGTCTGAGTCCAACTATGCAGCACGGCAAAAAAACCGATTTCAGCTCCGAGGTGTTTCGGGTCGGCGGCGATGGTGCTTAGGGTTTCAGACGTTGCCCGGAAGAGGATGTTGTAGACTACACGCTTATTTTGAAACGCCACCGCGGCAACCTCATCCGGAACGGTGAAGACGACGTGATAATAGGGGACGGGAAGTAGCTCGGCCATGCGCGCCTCGAGCCACTCTGCTTTAGCGAGCGATTGACATTTCGGGCAGTGGCGGTTGCGGCAGCTATTATAGGAGTTCCTTACGGTCATGCACTGGTCGCATACGTCGACGTGCCCGCCCAAGACGGCAGTCCTGCAGGTTTCGATGGCGCGCATGGCACGATGCTGCTCACGAGACATGGAAGCGCCGTGGATCTTCCGGTAGTGCGCGCCGCACTCGCGGAAGATGTCGGCCACTTCCAGGGCCGGCCGAATCACGGCAATGCGGGCGGCTGAGGAAGATTTGCCAGCGACTCCAACGGGCTTGGAGCGGCATTGATTGTGGCGTTGGAGACGGTTGTGTAAATCGCGGTCGTATTGAGGCTGCGATGTCCCAGCAACGCCTGGATGATACGAATATTGGTTCCCGATTCCAACAGGTGAGTTGCAAAACTATGGCGCATCATCCGCATGGTTACCGCTTTGGAAATCCCTGAGGCTCGGCGAGCGCGATAGATGGCATGACAGACGCTCCTTCTGGTAAGCGGCCTTCCTGGAACCCTTCCAGGAAACAAGTAGGATGCGGGACGGGCAATTTTCCAGTAAGCTCGCAACCAGGCAAGGAGGGTTGGGGAGAGCGGAACGTATCTGTCTTTGTTGCCCTTCCCCGATTCGACGCGGATCACCATGCGGTTGGAATCAATGTCGGGAACCCGCAGATTGAGAACTTCCGAATGCCGTAATCCCGTGGCGTAGGCAATCATGACCAAGACTCGATACTTCAGGTTGGAGAGAGCTTCGAGAAATTTGCAGATTTCCTCCAGGCTGAGAATTATGGGTTTCGTTCTGGGTTTTTTGGCGTAGGGGATATTTTGAACGACCCAATCTCTTGCCAGTGTTATGGCATAAAGGAATTTCAGAGCGCTAACAGCGATATTGAAAACGCTCCAGGAGACTTTTTTCTGCTGAACCAGGTAGACCTGATAGGTGCGAATTTCCTCGGGGCCAAGCAGGTCCGGGGACTTATGAAAAAACTTGGCGAATTTTGCAACCGCATCGATGTAAACTGCGATAGTGTTTGCGCTGAGATTTCGCACTCTCATGTCTTCGATCATTCGTTGACGCAAGGGTGTGACAGTCATAGAAGGCTCCTTTCTGATTTGAATGTTGCTTCGACACCAACATCTTGGCTCAGGAAGGAGCCTTTCGTTACGAAAAGGGATATGACCTGTTTAGATTTATCGAGAGGAAAGCACGAATCTCAAGACTACCGCGGAGCGGTTTAGTCCAAGTCCGGTTCGGAGAAATTACGCCAAATTGCGTTAAATGCGCGCGCCAATCTTGTCTGAATTCGCTGTCATGGCGAGAGCGCTCATTTGTTGATCTTTGACAAGAAGTCATTCAGGGCTATCACTACCTCAGCTGGAATTTCATGACTGCCCTCAAAAGGGACAAACGTGACCGACATGCCAGCAGCGATCATTTCGGCTTTCAGGCGTTCTGCCAGGTCAAATGGCAATATCGCGTCTCTATTTCCATGCGATAAAAACACAGGCAGCCCCTTTCGTCTTCCCATTTCTGCGCGCCATATTTTCTCATTGACTGGCGTCCCTGATAAAACAACAAGGGCGCGCAGTGGTTCGTTCGACAAAAAGGCTATCTGACATGCGACCATTGCCCCTTGGGAAAATCCGCCGAGAATAAATGGATGTTTTTTCGAGTTCCCCTCAATTGAAAGCAAAGAGAGTACTTCTCGGGCCGCTTGTTTTAGTCCTTCAGGATCGTCTCTGCTTAAATCTATTCCGTCTTTTCCCTGTCTAAGGTGTGCTTCTAAATCTAGCTCCCACCATGCCCGTTCATCTTGACTTCCATCGGTGCGTTGAGTGGTCTCCGGA
>DASPQK010000373.1:0-4296 GCA_035624985.1 Syntrophobacteraceae bacterium
CCACAAGCACCCCGGCCTTTATTGGCACCATCCGGGTCCTGCACTGAGAAACGCCGTGCGCGGCCACGAAAGCGCCGATCATAAAATAGAAAAACGTCGCGAACTCTTTACCGAAAATCATGCCGGAAAACAGCGTTGCCACCAGTGAAAAAATAAGGGAAACCGTAACCCCGAAAAAGATGCAGGCAATCATTGCGCCCGCGCTAAGGGGGATGGCGTAGACAAAGGTCTTTGTGGAAATTATTCCCGATGAGTCGCCAATGCTGTCTCCGACCCAAATGCCCGCCCTGGACAGCAGGAGCAGGCAAACCAGAAGCAAGCCAAGGAAAATGCAGTCCCGCATGTCCATTCGTATATGTGGGAGGCTTTGTTTCACTACGTGCAGGACAACGCTCATGGAAACCATGCTGAATATAAAGACTGCCAGGAGAATAAAAAGCAGGGACTTATCGGACGAGTTTCTGGGGTGATACTTCAGCTTGAGCATTTCCTCGCGGCCAATGCTTTGTCCCTCTCGAACCAGCATTTCGTTGCGCGCGATCTTGATAAAGACAGGCTTAACCGAATCATATGCCTCTTGACGCTTCCTGTCGGTGGCTTCCAGGTTGAACTTGAGATTTGGCTGCAGAAGGGATGATACGACCGAGGATATAAGCATCAGTTCTCTTACGTCCCGGCCTGGTTCCAACGCTTTCATGACAATCATCCTGCGGGCTTCATCGATATCCGGATAGGAAAACGGCGGTGGGACCAGGGTCTCTTCACCCGTCTCGAGGTTGCGGATCAGAAGGCTCGCGCCCTGTTCGTTTTGCTCCCATTGCTTGCCGGCAACAATGCCGCGGTCCATTGTAGTCTTCAGAAGATTTTGGATCTTTTCCTGAACTTCCAGGCTAAACTGCGAATCGACAAGACATTTGAAGGCGTCTCCTTGAAGCGAGCAGCCAAGGAACTCTTCTAAATCCTTCTTCTTTCCCCGGAACCTGTCCACATCGTCTGTCAAAACCTGCGAGGCCTCTTCACGACCCGTAGCCAGCCTCACCGATTCGGGTGATTGCCGATCTGATGCCCCCTGCCGCTCTGCCGATTCTACGCCGGCCTGAACTTCGCGCATGGACTTGAAGGAGACTTCAAGTTTGTCGATAAGGTCCCGGGTGATCTTCTCGTCAAGATCGTAGACAACGGGCGACAGGCGCATCGCCTCTTCACGTTTCTTTGAAGTCGCCTCTTCATCTTCTATCAGGAAATCATGTTTTGCCTTGACATTGCAGTCCGCAATTTCGCCCAGCCGGTAGTGAGGATTGACCACAATGAATGAAGGACTCACCAGGGCGGCTATGACAAAACTCAAGCAGGCAAGCAGCAGCCACTTGCCGCCATAAAGCTCTTGAATACCATAGGGAATCGATGTGCCCAGAAGTTTGCGCCTGGATTTGCCCCTGCTTTTTTCGGGCTCCCGCTTCTCCCGTTCCATATCTGGCCTCTCGCTGGGAAATCGTCACTCGTGAGCCGTTATTCGTGAAAGGTGAACCGGTTTTTACAGGTCACATAGGTCCCGTCACGGATCACGGTTCACTGTTGACGATTCACGGACAACGCTCTTTCTTTTCTCGGCTCGCTCGTAAGCGTCGATTATGTCCTGAACGAGTTTGTGCCTGACCACGTCTCGCTTTGTAAAATAAACCATCCGAATCCCTTGAACCCCTTCGAGCAGTTCAATGGCTTCCACCATCCCCGAAGGCTTGTTTTCGGGCAGGTCTATCTGGGTTATATCGCCCGTTATGACTGCCTTGGAACCAATACCCAGCCGCGTCAGAAACATTTTCATCTGCTCGGCGGTAGTATTCTGCGCCTCGTCCAGAATCACGAAGGAATCGTTTAAGGTGCGGCCCCGCATGAAGGCAAGAGGCGCCACCTCGATTGTTCCTCGCTGTATCAGATTGGTTGCCCGCTCGAAATCCATCATGTCGTGCAGAGCGTCATAGAGCGGCCGCAGGTAAGGGTTCACTTTTTCGGCAAGATCGCCCGGCAGAAACCCCAGTTTTTCGCCTGCTTCAACCGCGGGGCGAACAAGCACTATGCGCCTTACAATGTCCTTTGACATCGCGGCAACCGCCATCGCCATCGCGAGATATGTCTTCCCCGTCCCCGCCGGCCCTACCCCGAACACTATATCATAGCCGCGTATAGCCTCTATGTATTCTTTCTGCCCGATGCTTTTCGGGCTGATGGCCCTCTTATTGGAGGCTATAAAAACCTGGTCCAGAAAAATGTCTCTTAAACGGCGGTTGATATTATCACTGAGGATTTGAATCGCAAAGAGGATATCGCTCTCGAAAAGAGGGTAACCCTCCTTTATCAGGTCAGCCAACTCTCGCAGGAGCCGCTCTGCGATTTCCGCATCCGCCCGGGCCCCGGTGACAATAAGCTGATTGCCCCGCAGGTGCACCTCGACATCTAGCTCTCTTTCGATTATCTTCAGGTGGGCGTTTCGTTCTCCTGCAAGCAACTGAAGAAGTCTGTTGTCGTCAAAAGCAACCTGGATGGATGTCCCGTCGGGTTGTTTTTTGCGGTTGTAAACTGGCTGGGTCAATATTGTATTACCTCGAAAAAAGTATATCATTACAATTGCAGGCTTTAACGAAACCAGCATTAATATCACGCAATTTTTGCCCTGACAACAACCACCTTTGCAAAAAAACCTGGAGCAGGGAGCGGGAATGAACATACTGGACTGGGTCCTCATCTGTGCAGGGGCTTTCTGGGTGCTCAGGGGGCTTGCGCGCGGCGCCGTTTCTCAGATATTTGGGATCGCCGGCATCCTGGCCGGTTTCCTCGTAGCCGTTCACCACTACTTGGTGGTGAGTGCTTTTATAAGCGCGAAATTTCATTCCATTTCCGGCCCCGCAGTGGCGCCTGTGAGCTTCATAGGGCTGTTTCTGTTGACCTGGTTCTGTGTTGCGGTGGCGGGCTCCTGGATTACCACACTCCTGCGCGGGGCCGGTCTCGGTTTTATCGACAGGCTCTGGGGCGCAATGATCGGATTTGCCAAAGCGGCGCTTTTCGCCATTGTGACGATCTCTGTCTTGACGCTGTTTTCCACAGGCCCCACCAGCTCGCTGATCAAGGGGTCAAAGCTTGCGCCCATGATTATGGAGACCTCCAGATTCCTCTACAAACTGGCGCCCCCCAAAGTGCAGCAGGAGCTTTCCAGAAAGCAGCAGGAGCTCGAAAAGATTCTGTCCGACCGAACCTCAAACCTGCTGGACTCTTTTTTGGGACACCGCGCCGATTCGGGTGATCCGGGGGAAAAAGGTGGCAAAAGAAATAAGCAGTGACAACTGTAGAGCACTGGAGCAAATCCTGCTGATAATCGAGCGGTTGCGAAGCGAAACCGGTTGCCCCTGGGACCGCAGGCAGACCCCTGAAACAGTTCAGACCTACCTGGTCGAAGAATCCCACGAAGCTGCTGCGGCAGTGCGCGCTGGAGAAGTACAGGAGGCGGCCGAAGAACTCGGGGACGTCCTGTTTATGGCGCTTTTCCTTGTCTATCTCTACGAGCAGAGGGGCGATTTCAGCCTTGAGGAAGTTTGCCGGAGAATCGTCGAAAAAATGGTCCGAAGACACCCGCACGTTTTCGGTGAAACGAGCGTCGGTTCGGCAGAAGAGGTCAAAGACAACTGGGAAAAGATAAAGGCCGTAGAAAAACGTGCCGGCGGCAAAGCGGCCCAGCCCGTCCCCGAATCTCTCCCCGCCCTTATGCGCGCTTATAGAATCCTTTCGCGGCTGTCTCAAAACGAAAATGTGGATTGGAATGACCTTCTAAAACAGGGGCGCAAATTCGCCGCAGAAAGCGGTGAACTGGCAAGCCGCATCGAAGGCGGCAGCCAAATGTCCACCCGACACATCGGCAGCCTCCTTGTTCGACTGGTCAATATCGCGCGCCTCCAGGGGCATCGCGCTGAAGATTTGCTGCATGATTTCTTAGGAAAATTCGTAAAGCAAGGCGCAGCCTAGTACTTACTTGCAAAAGTGCGCGTAACAATCATTCGTGTTCGTCACCCCGGCAGTCCCGGCAGTGCATTTGAGCCGGGATCAAGAGCCGGGGTCCAGGGGGTTCCTGAGGTAATATCAGAGCTGGATTCCGGCTTAACATTAATGAACAGACTCATCTGTCCACCCCTAGTGATGAAAATTTGTTTGAGTCCTTGTACACTCTGCCTGTGCGGCAGAGGGAAAAGGGCCGAAATTGCTTTATGGTGGTTTGTACGTCCCCGAGGCTTAACATGGTTCGGGTTT
>DASPQK010000374.1:0-8630 GCA_035624985.1 Syntrophobacteraceae bacterium
GGGCATCCCGTTCCCAGACTTGACTTTGGGATGGAATTATGTATAATTATTTTGCCTGATCGTCTGAAAAATTTGGATTTTCGATCACTCACACCGATATTTTAGAAGGGGGCGAAACGGGTTCGACGGAGGTAAAGAAGCTTAAGTTGCATGCCGAGGTCCTGGCTGCTCGTTAAACAGTTGGGAATAAAACAAACGCAGACGATTATGCGTACGCCGTAGCCGCTTAATCGCGGCTGCCGTCTTTAGGTCCTGCTCCCGCGGGGGCCTCGAGGCGTCGACCTAGTGGGATGGCTGCCGTCATGGTGCTCGCAGTGGCGGCGGTGACATCCAGCGGGCTGGCCGCGACGAAATCCCGTCCGCAGGAGGTCGCCGGGGCAAGATTGAAACTGCGGAATATGCATGTAGAAGCTTGGGCGGAATGCTTTCGGACGCGGGTTCAACTCCCGCCGCCTCCACCAAAATAACCAATGAATTCAGCTATATAGGTTGTCCGCCCTGGTACTTTTTGAGTTCGAGTTCGGTTCCACCTTTACCAATCCGCAGGCATCTTTGGATCCCATTGAGGCTCTTTCCTCGCCCGAACGGCACTCACTAGCCGCGATTTTTGACCAACCCCTTTGTAAAACCCCGTTCGACCGGTAATTTATGACGACAAAAATCTGTCGATTTGAACAGCCATTTTCCGCCATAGTAAAATAATCACGGAATATCACCACGTACCCTAAACTACCTTCCACCTGTCTAGCTCGGAAAGGAGAGTCTTCAAACTATGGAGAATATGTTTCTTACTTGTAAACGTCCACCCTGTAATCGACTGCGTATACCAGAAGAACATCATCTTCTCTGTCGATGCGGAAGATGACTCTCATTTTTCCCAAACGCATCCGCAGAAAACCCCTTCACTCACCCTCCGGCCTCTTCACATCAAGTTCCTTGAAAGGAATGATGCCCTGATCTTCGATGGTGCCGACGAGAGACTTGAGTTTGAGCCGTATGCGCTCCCTGTCTTTCTCATCGAGTTTTTCGAAAAACTTGACCGCATGATTATGGAATCTGACTCTCATTCCTTAACCCAATCGGTCATATCGGTGAAGTCATCGTCTCTGTAATCAGCTGGGGAACCGAATTTTGCATGGACCTCATCCAGTTCTTTTTTGGCGACCTTGGGAATCATAATTTCACACAGCCCCAACCGCTCTTCCCGAATCACTTCGCGGACACTTTCTTTGATCAGTTTTTTGAGATCGTCCTGCGCCATTGTCCCACGCATCTTCTTTGTCCTTTGATCTGTCGAGTATAGAAGATTTTTCCGGCATCCCACCGTTATTCCGTGTTCACAGTTGAAATGATAGTCCCTTGTGGGATTTGTGGTCAAGGTGGATATTATCATGTATCCAGATCCACCCCGACCACTTTCTCTGACCTTTCGCCAAACTTTCGCCAAACGAGAAAATTCTTGGCGAAAATTGACGAACTTTAACGGACTCAAAACAATCAGAAGGCGAAACTATGTTATCGTAAACGTTGATGTTTACTGGATTTGGCGAGTCACTGAATTAATCCGGGTATAGGGTTCGACTCCCGTCGCCTTCACCGTCCAAATCAACTACTTGTGTCAAATTCAGGAGTTGCTTCTCGCTTTAGAGGAGATTCTTTAGATCGTCACGGCTTAATTCGCAATCTCTCAGTATTTTGGCCATTAGTCCAGGCCCGATGGTTTCACCCGCATGAACGGGAACTACAGTTGCACGGCCATCGGCATGTCGCAGATAATGATGACTGCCTTTGGCGCGGACCAGTTCAAATCCCGCCCTTGCCAAGGCCGCTGTCAAATCCTTTCCAGTAAGGACTGGGAGCCTGGTCATACCTCAATGCTCACTTGCTGGACCCCAACGAATTCAAGCGGCTCCACCTCCTTGCCCTCTACCTCCAGACACAGTTCGATCGCTTCATTGACACGAAAGATGAGCTCATCGAGAGACTTGGCCTGGGTATGGCAGCCTCTCAGACTGGGAACGGAAGCGATGTAATATCCCTCCCGATCTCGTTCTATAATAACGTTGAACCGCTTTGTCATATCGGACCGCCTGATTCAGAAGTTTGCGTCACCTAAATATCAATGAGGTCTAACTCGTCGCATTATACCGCAGTGTCACTCCGGTGTCACGCTGCCAAAAAAATGCAGACACCGAGCCGACAACGGCGGGTTCAACTCCCGCCGCCTCCACCATAACCACCGTGAATCCCTCACTTTATTTTAATTCGAACCAGCAGGGCTGACGTGGGAGCACTGTAGCAACGCCACCCCCACTCGTACGATTTTCCGGGAAGCCTTTATGTGAGCCGGCCTGCCGGATTTTAACCCCCATAAGCTCGGTACGTATCTTGAGCAGTTTCAATTCGAGGATACCGAGAGGAGGAGGATGGAAAATTACCAATATCGACGGAACGGAGGTTGACAAAAGTAACCTGTGCGGTATGATTAATTCGACATGTGGCGAAATATAGGATAGTTATGCTGGAATTCATGAACATTACAAAAGCGCTTGCCGACGAGAATAGGGTTAGGGCTCTGATGGCCTTGAGATGCGGAGAACTCTGTGTTTGTCATTTGATCGAACTGCTCGGATTGGCGCCTTCTACAGTCTCGAAGCACCTCTCCATCCTCAAACAGGCTCGCTTGGTGGATGGTCGCAAGGATGGTCGTTGGATCTACTACCGTTTGGCCGGCAACGGAGCACCTATGGCCGTTCAACTGGCGTTGAACTGGCTGGAAAGTTCTCTGGAAAATCATCCTCAGATCAGAGCAGACGCACAAAGGCTTGAAAAGATACTCCAGTCCGGACCTAAAGACGCTTGCAGCTCATAAAGCTGGGTATTGATGTTCTGTATGTTTTCCGCAACGACACTTTAACTGCATAAGCAGAGGAAGAGAACATGGCCTACCCAATTCGGGTTCTTATAATTTGTCAGCACAACGGTGGGCGCAGCCAAATCGCGGAAGCTTACCTGAAAAGATTTGGTGGAGGGAAGCTCCATGTAGAAAGTGCCGGGCTTGAGCCGGCGGAGCGGGTAAACCCGATGGTTGCTGACGTAATGAAAGAAGAGGGGTTTGATATTGCAGGAAACAAAGCTCGCAACGTCTTTGAGCTATATAAACAGGGCTCGCTCTTCAACTATGTCATCACTGTCTGTGCCGACACGGAATTGAAGTGTCCTATCTTCCCGGGGATTACCAAAAGATTCCACTGGCCGTTTCGCGATCCGGCTGGGGTCGAAGGCACCCCAGATGAAAAACTGGCCAAAGTGCGGCAGATCAGGGACATGATAAAGGCGAAGCTTCTCAATCCACCAGAGGGAGAGTTCTCCTTTCAAAAACTGATGCAGGAGTGAATTCCCTCTATCCATATAATCAAAAAATGCATGCCAGATCTTTCGAGGAGGTTCTTCGGTGAATGGTGATGGAGCCGCAAAAAACCTTTCTTTTCTGGACCGTTTTTTAACGCTTTGGATTTTCCTTGCCATGCTCGTTGGGGTGGTGGGGGGTTACCTTTACTCAGATATCCGAAATGTCATCAACTACTTTCAGGTTGGCACCACCAACGTTCCAATTGCAATCGGTCTTATCCTCATGATGTACCCGCCCCTTGCCAAAGTTAAGTACGAGCAGCTCGGACAGGTTTTTCGGAACTTTAAAGTGCTCGGGTTGTCGCTTCTCCAAAACTGGATCATCGGTCCCATTCTCATGTTCGTCCTGGCTATTTCCTTCTTATCCGGGCATCACGAATACAAGGTAGGGTTGATACTGATCGGCCTTGCCAGGTGCATTGCAATGGTGATCGTGTGGAACGATCTAGCAGACGGAGATCGGGAATATTGCGCCGGGCTCGTGGCATTCAATTCGATTTTTCAGGTCCTCTTTTTCTCGTTCTATGCTTATGTACTCATAACCGTCGTACCGCGCTGGCTGGGCCTCGCAGGAGCCGTAGTCGATATTTCGATGCGGCAGATCGCGGAAAGCGTTTTCATTTATCTTGGCATACCGTTCATCGGCGGAATGATATCGAGGCTTGTTGGACTCAAAACGAAAGGCAGGCAGTGGTACGAGGAAAAATTCGTTCCACGTATAAGTCCCATAACCCTTGTTGCCCTGCTTTTCACCATATTGGTCATGTTCTCCCTCAAAGGTGAATACATCGTTCAGCTTCCTCTCGATGTCATCCGAGTGGCCATACCGCTCTGCGTTTACTTTATCATTATGTTTTTCGTGTCCTTTTTCCTCTCTATGAAAATCGGGGCTACCTACGAGCAATCAACAACCCTGAGCTTTACCGCTGCATCGAACAACTTCGAACTCGCTATCGCCGTGGCCGTAGCGGTCTTTGGCATCAATTCGGGACAGGCTTTTGCAGCAGTTATCGGGCCGCTCGTGGAGGTCCCGGTGTTGATTTCATTGGTCAATGTGGCCTTGTGGTTCAAGCGGAAATACTTCCCCTATGCCGTCGAGACTCCAACCGGGGTTTGTCATGTAGCGTGCAAAATGTAAGGCAGGAGAAGAGCATGCAACTCCTCATTATCGGAGGCAGTGACGCAGGAATCAGCGCCGCCCTGCGAGCCAAAGAACTCGCACCTTCAACCGAAGTGACTGTTATTGTCGCAGATCAGTATCCGAATTTCAGCATATGCGGCCTGCCGTTTCTTCTTAGCGGTGAAGTTTCTGACTGGCGTAGTCTTGCCCACCGAACCACACACGATATTGAAAAAGAGGGCGTTCGTCTGCTTCTCGATCACACTGCAACATCCATCGATCCGGTTAGAAAAGAGGTGTCAGTCAGCGGCCCGCAGAAGGACACTCAGAAGATTGCCTATGATAGGCTGATAATCGCAACGGGCGCCGAATCCATTCGACCGAAAATCGATGGAATTGATCTGCCAGGAGTTTTCTTGTTGCGTTGGATGGCCGAGGCCTTTGCGATCCAGCAGTTTGTTAGGGGACGGCAGCCGCGCTCCGCTATCATCGTTGGAGGCGGATATATCGGAATGGAGATGGCCGATGCACTCACCCATCGAGGGATGGATGTGACAGTGGTGGAATTTTTCGATTCGGTTTTGACTACCGTTGACAGGGAATTTGGCGAAAAAATCGAAGCAAACCTTAAAGCCCACGGGGTGAAGGTAAAAACCGGCATCACCGTCACCAGCATAATGCAGTCAGGAGAACAACTCGCGGTAATAGGCTCAGAAGGTTTTTCTGCTCAGGCGCACATGGTGCTCGTAGCCGTTGGCGCCAAGCCCAGGGTTGAACTCGCGTTTTCGGCAGGTATTGAGGCCGGATTCAAGAGCGCTATCAAGGTGGATCGTTATATGCGTACTAACGTGCCGGATATCTATGCCGCCGGCGACTGTGTTGAAACATGGCACCGGTTATTAAGGCACAATACCTATCTGCCGCTTGGTACAACTGCACATAAACATGGTCGTATTGCAGGAGAGAACGCAGTGGGCGGAGGCCGTGAATTTCAAGGTTCCCTCGGGACACAGGCCGTAAAAATATTCGACCTGGTTGTCGCGCGGACCGGATTGCGGGACTCTGAAGCAGTTTCCGCCAGGTTTTATCCCATCACAGTCGAGTTTGAGGCGTGGGATCACAAAGTTTACTACCCAGGCGCTCAAAAGCTATGGATTCGCCTCACGGGTGACCGTAACAATCATCGCCTGCTCGGTGCTCAGATACTGGGGCATCACCGATCACAGGTCTCAAAGCGGATTGATGTCTATGCCTCAGCCATTTATAACGACATGCTGATTGACGACCTGAGCGATCTTGATTTGAGCTACACACCGCCCTTGAGCAGCCCCTGGGATCCAATTCAAATGAGCGCTCAGGCATGGAGCAGAACGGTTGGCGGATATTCACGCCACTGATCGGAGCGGCATTCATGTCCTCGCTCTTCCCGCTCCAGATCTCACGATAACCCCTGTCAGGTAAGTCGAACCAAAAATCAAAACGAACGGAAGCCATGTGCCAAGAAAACTCGAAAACATCTCAAAGCTGCGCTGGATAAGCATGGCCACTACAAATACGTCCATAAGCACCACGATCACAAGGAACGAGACCGCAGTCATTAAGGGACACGTGTATGCGTAGCGATTGAAGTATATCGTTGAAATGGTAGCGAAGAATACCGGTGTCGCTACCGTATGGAATATCAGGGCTGTGTCCAGGCTGGCTGCTGCCATTCCGATTCCCATCGTGGCAGCACACAGAACCCAGCCGAGAAGAGCGAAAGATGTGATGATTAGCCACTGCCTGAGCCTATTTGGCATAAAACAGCCGGGAGGTGAAGGCAACAGCAGGTCTCCTTTTCATGGAAATATTGTTTTGTTCGCGGGATGCGTGCGCTCACGCACATCCCGTGTTCAATTTCGAGTCAAATCGGCTTCACTGCGCCTATCTTTATGCTGGCTACCGATTGCGATATTTCCTCGGTTTTTTCTGAAAGCGTGCTTGTGTCAGAAAAAATAGATTTAGTTATGGGATCGTTCACTGCCAGTTGGATGGGGTATATGTCTTCACCTTGCACTGTCACATTCTGAAAACCGGCGAAGACTACCGCGGCCAGATACTCTTCTTTCAGGACTGCCCCGGCGATGCATCCGACATAGGCATCGACAGATTGCCTAACGCTTTCAGACAAAGGTTTGAGCAGCACGAGGTCGGATACCATGAGACGGCCGCCAGGTTTAAGTACTCGGAAGGCTTCTTTGAAAACCTGTCTTTTGTCAGGCGAAAGGTTTATGACACAGTTGGAGATTATGACATCCACCTCGCTGTCAGAGATAGGAAGTCTTTCGATTTCGCCCAACCTGAACTCAACATTTCGAAAGCCGCCCTTCACCGCGTTCGCGCGTGCTTTTTCGATCATCTCGGAGGTCATATCCACACCGATGATTTTTCCCGAGCCTCCTACTTTGGCGGCTGAAAGAAAAGCGTCGAAACCTGCTCCGGAGCCCAGATCGAGAACGACATCCCCTTCCTTGAGCGATGCCAGTGCCACCGGGTTGCCGCAGCCAAGACCCAGGTTCGATCCCTCGGGTACTGATTTCAGGTCATCTTCGCCATAGCCTACCTTCCTACTGATGTCGTCTGCGCCACCGGGACTTCCACAGCATGATTTCTTGGGACCGCAGCAAGGCAGGCTTTCAAGAGCAACTTTTGCGTAGCGCGATTTAACTATTTCTTTGATTTCGTCGGCTTTCATTGCATGTCTCCCAGGATATCTTGTTAAATTCATTCCACGCTTATGCCCTTAAGCACAGGGCCGAGAAACTCCTTCACTCGTTCCGCCAGGGCATCAGCCTTAATGAGTGTAAAGCAACATACCTCGCCGTCTTTTTGCCAGGTAATCAGCGCAAGCTTTTCTCCCGCACGGATATTCGCCTTTTCCCGCAGTTCCTTCGGCAGCACCATCTGTCCACGTTCATCCACGGTTAGGAGCGATTCGACTTTGCAGCAGGTTTCTTTGGAATCAGAAGCGCAACAGGCTATGTCTTTTTTTCCCGCCATCCTCTTTCCTTTCAAGTAAGTCAAAAGGTTCTGTGTCAGTATAGACTGATTTAACTGATTAATATGATAATTCAGAAATAACACTTGTCAATAAGAAAATTAAACTTTTCGCGGAGAATCGAAACCGTCGCGCAATCAAATGCGAGGAGGCAAGACTGGAGTGAATCAGATAGATTATCCCGACACTCTGCCACCTAAGGAGGCAGAGTGTCACAACTCAAATGGGTTCAGAAGAATTTTTGGACGATCTGGTCTGCAACTTTTCGGGAGTCGGCGCTTATCTGCGAATCGGGCATATCCTCCACTCCGAAAATCTCCTGGTCGCATTCGAAAAGCTCATTCGTGAAAACCACCCGTGGTTCGAGGTCAGGGAAGGCCCCTTTGGTGAGTCGCGTACCGCAAGCCATCCCGCACCCATCCAATACCAACACCCTTTTTGCCCTCTTAACGAGTTCCCTCATACCTCCTGCTTCCTCCAGCAAACCACCGTGACAAATACGGACGGCCCTGTCTGGAACCAGCTTGTGAGCGATCAGATTCGCCGCTCTCCGTGCGGTTTCGCCTTTGAGGCACATGCCCTCGCAACAGATAATGGCATCCTTTGGTGGAGTGGTCAGATGCTTCTGCGCATATCCAACTCCAGCTTTGCAGGAAATCTCAGCAAGTTCAACCTGGATAGTGTTTGCCATTTCTTCTCCTTGACTATGAGCCTGTCCGGCTCAAATGTTTATCGGTCACTTCGGGGGATCTTTTTCCCCTTTGCTTTCAGCCGTGCCAGCACAGCAAGCGGTCATCATCTCTGCCATTGATTCGCAGCAGGCACAGCAGGAGCCGCCTTTTGACACCATGCTCTCCATCATTTCCTTCATTTTGCTCATGCATTCCGTAGTCATGCCGCCGTTTTTGGGTTTTTCATCCGACATCGAAATCACCTCCTCTCCTCCTTTGACCGCCTGATTTGAATTCCTTTTTTCTGAGAGACGAAAAGAGGAGAAGGAAGGTTACAGGGGGAAAGCTCCTTTATGCACTCATAGAGTATGATCGATAGTCCGGGCGGGCA
>DASPQK010000375.1:0-4290 GCA_035624985.1 Syntrophobacteraceae bacterium
AAGTGGCTCTGGTGGCGGCAGCACGCGGGACGGGTTTTCTTAATCGACTTACTCAAAGAGATCCTTCACCTTCACTCCGAGGGCACTCGTCTATTAACGGCGCAGTAACTGCGGGAACCTGCCGAGTGACTCGCGGCCGCCCAGCGGTGCGACCCTTGTGGGGTGTTCCGCACAGGGCGGCAGCAATGCACGCCCCCGTACCTGTCAAATCGCTCAGGGCGAAATTAAGCCCCTGCCCTTCCCTTTCCGGGTATCATGAAATCATGCGATCATGCTTTTGTGATTTTGCGAAATTGAAGCGAAACGGGAGTATTACCCGCCGGCTACGGCGCGGATGTCTTTGATGAGCATAAGAAGGTGGCGGCTATCGGCAGGCGACGGTACGAATCCAAAATGTCGGTAGAACTCGGCCGCCTTAGCGTCTTTCGCATGGACGGCCAGCGAACGCACCCCGATAATATCGGCGACCTGCAGGGTGCGCCCCAAGGCATCCAAAAGCAGTCCGGCACCGATGCCGCGACCTTGCCATTCGCCATGCACGGCCAGCCGCGCCAAAACAAGAAGCGGTACCGGATGACGTGGCATGCCTTTGACGACGCGCGGCGGGGCCTCAGTGTGACGAACTTCGCCGGCAACAATCGTGTAGTACCCAATAACCGTCTTGCCGCTTAAGCCGACATAGGTTTGAGATGAATTCATTTGCTGGGCTTGCAGCGCATGACGAATGAGGAACCGGTCAAGTTCCGGTTGACCGCAGGTGAATTCTTCGACGGCATGTGTTCGATTCAACTTTTCTATGCGCAGAGGGGATGTCACGGCTTAGCGTCAAAAACGGATGGTTCACGGAAAAGCCGTTCAAGGCGTGGATGACGACGCGGCGGCGCGTCGAGCGCGGCGATAAAGGCTTCCCATTGCTTTGTATCGAGGATGAAGACGCGCCGATCCGCCAGTCGCTCTTCCGCTTCACTCAACGCCGTATCGAGAACAAATTGACTCACGGATTTACGCGCCGCCGTTGCCGCCGCCTGCAACATCTGTTTGTCCGACTTGCTAAGCCGCAGGTCAAGTTTTTCTGTTCTGTTTGTCCGAGTAGCCATGTTGAAAATCTAGCAAATCGCCAGACAATGTCAAGACAAATTTACAATACCGGGCAATTGCAAAAAAAGAGAAGACCAAGCGGAAGGAGGGGGAGCCACCTGGTCTTCTCCGGAGGAGGAAAGATGTTGTCTTCCCGAGTTAATGATAACCTAAGGGCCAAGTGAAATTAAAGCGGTTTGGAAGAATTTTTTTAAAAATTTTCAATATTTCTATGATAGTCAGGAATCATAATCGGGAAAACCCAAAGACAGTCAGGAACCAAGATCAGGAAAGACCAAAACAGCGCCGCCGCATTTCATCTATCAATTCGGGGTCCGGCTTGAAAGCGATGTCCGGCCGGCTCGGCAGGGGCATTCTCAGTTCGTGGAACGGGGTCTCGCTCACTTTCATGTTGAAGGCCTGCACCATTAAGTTCTCGAGGTTGACAGCATCCTCAATGTTATAAGCCAGAAGCGTTTCCAGGGCGTTTACGCTGTCTTTTTCGCTGTATTCGCGCCAGAGAAGGACAGCCCACCAGCCGTCAACGCCCTCGAGTTCTCCCCTGTCAAGGCCGAGGTTCCTTTCGCAGCCTTTAAGCCCGCCGGAATAGCCCAGACTTCGCAGGAGATACCTCAGATCGATGTGGACATGGTTAACGGCCATCCGGAAATAATTCCTTATAAAGGGCAGATCGAAACAGGCGCCGTTGTAAGTGACAAGAATCCTGTATTTTTGGAGATCGCGGGGAAAGCAATCGAGGTTTTCGCCATAGACGTAGTGAAACACCTGCCTGCCATCATAGAGCGCTATGGTGGTAATGTGATCGTAAGGCCCGCCAAGACCTGTCGTTTCAATATCGAGGTAGGCGGCACACCGGCGAAAGTTCGAAAAAAGCCTCCACAGATGCGGGGGCGCCAGGGAGGCGGCGAAAAACTCCGGATCGGGAGCCCCCAGCCTTTCGCGGCATATTTCAAGACGCCCGCGCAACGCTTCGTATTTCCTTCGGCCGAAAGGCGCCAGCGTCCATCCCCGTTCATCGCGAAAAAAGTCCCAGGAATGAATCCCGCTTTGCCACAAAGAGCGTTCCGTCTTAAGGCCGATCCCCGGCAGATGGACAAAAGTGTGCTCAAGCATCGCAAAAGCCGTGAACAGTCCCTTTTCAGTCGCTGCGTCTTCCAAATATTCGAAGCAAAAGCAGGAACAGGTTTATAAAGTCCAGATAAAGCCGCAGCGCGCCGATGATCGCTCCCTTGCGCTCTTCCTCCGAACCGGCGAACCCGGCGTAGGCCATCTGCTTTATAGCCTGGGCATCGTAGGCGGTGAGCCCTACAAAAATGGCTATGCCCGCATAGGTTATGAGCCAGTAGAAAGCGGGGCTCCTGAAAAAGAAGTTGACGAACGAAGCTATTATTACGCCGATCAGGGCCATCATGAGAAAACTGCCCATAGAGGTCAGGTCGCGCCTGGTAGTGTATCCGTAAACACTCATGGCGGCGAAAGTCCCGGCGGTCACAAAAAAGGTGCTTGCTATCGACGCTTTCGTGTAAACGAGGAAAATAGTCGATAAGGTCAGGCCGTTTAGAAACGAATAGGCAAAGAACATGAACAGGGCGGTGGAGGACTGAAGCTTTCCGATTGCGGCGCTAAGGGCGATTACTATCCCCAGTTCTGCGACGATCAGCAGCAACATTACCCCTGGACTAAGCAGGGAAAAGATCAGCCCGGTGTTTATTGCCAACAGGGCGGTAATTGCAGTAAGGGCCAATCCGAGGGCCATCCAGTTGTAGACGCGGCGGACGAATTCGGTTTGGACAATTGCGCGCTCCCCCTGAAAAACCGTGCTTCTTTGCATTGCGATCCCCTTTCGGAATGATTTTATAAATTCTCCAGCAACATTATAACTTATTGCCTGCGGCCCGGTTTTGCAAATGTTTTGGCAAAGCAAAAGAGATTGGAACAACGATGAGAGAGCTTAGCGAATACCGAAGCGAATTCCCTGTCACGAGGAATTTCTCCTTTTTCAACAATGCCGCAACATCCGCGACGCCACTACGCGTGGCAAAGGCAGTGAGCGACCTGATGCTCCAGATCAGCCATGAAGGCTCCCTGCATTACCCGGAGTGGGTCAAGACGGTCGAGCGGACCCGATCCCTTTTTGCGCGGCTCATAAACGCCGACCCCTCAGAGATCTGCTTCGTCACGAACACGTCCGAAGGTTTGAGCACGGTAGCCGGCGGAATTTCGTGGAAGCCCGGCGACAAGATAGTGGCGGCAGTCCCCGACTTCCCGTCCAATGTGTATCCCTGGATGAATCTCGCGCACAGGGGGGTCGAGACCTGCTTTCTTCAGAGGAACGAAGGCCGGTTCGACATCCGGGACGTCAAAGCCTCACTTCGTCCAGGAACAAGGCTTGTCGCCGTGAGTTCGACCGATTTTACAACCGGTTTTCGATGCGATCTTGAAGAACTAGGAAATTTTTGCCGGCAAGAGGGCATCCTGTTCTGCGTGGACGCCATACAGGACCTGGGGGCCGTGCCCATCGACGTCAAAAGCTGCGGCATTTCCTTTCTGGCCTCCGGCGGCCACAAATGGCTCCTTAGCACAATGGGAACAGGGGCGCTCTATATCTCCAAAGAGGCAAACGACCTTGTTCACCCCATCCGAGTGGGATGGAAGAGTGTGGAAAACGAGGAGGATTTCTATCACCTGGAACTGAAGTTCAAAGCCGATGCCCGCCGATTCGAACCCGGGACCCTCAACCTTGCGGGCATTACCGCACTTGGAACAGCGGTCGAAATGCTGCTCGAAATAGGGATCGAGCGCATATTCGAGAGGATATGCGGCCTGAACGACATAATCGCCTCCGAGCTTGGAAAAAGAAATCTCCGCGTCATCAGCCCAATGGAACCCCGGCATAGATCGGGAATCTTGAGCTTCGAAGCCGAGGACGCCGGCAAGCTTTTTCGATATCTGCTGACAAAGAAAGTCGTTGCGTCTCAAAGAGGAAACGGACTGCGCCTGTCACCTCATTTCTACATTGATGAAAGCGATATCGAAAGGCTCTTCGAGGCGCTCGACAGTTACCGCTCCATATGAAGTTTTTCCGTTTGGATTTCGACTCTTATACCAGGTTGCGTTCAATACGGGCGGGGATTAACCCCTGCACCTCAACCCTACCTAGAAGGGGAGGGGGAGCGCACCGATGTATGCCCT
>DASPQK010000376.1:0-5441 GCA_035624985.1 Syntrophobacteraceae bacterium
GCCGTCAGCGGCCTTGTCCTGAAAGAAATAAGCCACGTTCACGTTCAGCGCGCCCGCGAGCTTTACCAGTGTGGCTATGGGCGGTATGAACTCATGGCTCTCGATCCGGCCCAGCATCTCCCTTTCCAGCCCGGTCTTGGCGGCAAGGTCCTGGAGAGTATAGCGGTTTTTCTCCCGAAGCTCACGCACCTGGGTGCCGATCATGAGCGCCGCAACGGCGCCGGTTTCTTCCTGGTTCCCCTGCATGGCCTGCTCCTGCCTGTTGTGTTGTAAAAATTGACCCGAATCCCTTTGCGAAAGGTGCGCCGCCTTTGGGCCGTGGGGGCCCAAGGTCCCTCTCAACGTCCAGCGTGTTTATGGTGGGGTTGGCTAATGCTTTATGTCGCCCGCCGCAAGCACGCGTCGCCAAAAATCTTCGGCCGCGCGGGCAGCCCTGGAAACACGTCGCCCTGCATTATGATACCAAATTTCCACAACCACTTCAATAGCTTGCCTGCCGCTATCGCGACTGAACAGTAGATCCCCCGTTGCTCCTTATCTTACCCTTTCACACACATGCCCGGCAGATCAAGCCGTGATTGAAAGTATAAGGCAACCTGCCTATGTATATGGGACTGGCTTGTGCCCGGTCCCTCGCTCGCACGGGCCGGCGCCCGCGCCCGTAAATATTCTCCGGCCGGGTTTATTTATTCAGAACTTTTCGGATTGTCTTTGAGAATTCCTGTATACCCAGAGGCTTTAGAACAATCGCGCCAACGCCCTTTTCCATTGCATCGTCTTCAATGTTTTTATCGCTTGAGCCGGTACACACAATCACCGGAATCTCCGGGCGAATGCGCCTCATCTCCAATGCCAGATCGTTGCCCGTCATCTGGGGCATAGTATAATCCGTAATGACCAAATCGAAGCTCTCCGGTTTGCGCCGAAAGGTCTCCAGGGCCCCTAAACTGGACGTCTCGGCAGCAACCTGGTAGCCGAGGTTTTCCAATAAGTCTTTGGCAACAGTGGCGGTCATTTCGTCGTCATCGACGAACAAAACCCGCTCTTTTCCCGTTTCATCGATCATCTGCACCTTGTCGTGCAACTGAGGTACCGATTCTATAATCGGAAAATAGATCTTAAAAGTAGTTCCTTCTCCAGGCACAGAGCAAACATCTATCGCTCCCTTGTGACTTTTCACAATGCCATGCACGACCGACAGGCCCATCCCGCTTCCTTCCCCTACCTGTTTGGTCGTAAAGAATGGATCGAAAATACGTTCCAGTATGGACTCATCCATTCCATGCCCGGTATCGGAAATGGTTAATCTCAGATATGGCCCCGCAGTCAGCTCCGATACGTGATTGTTTTCCCATCCGTACAGATAGGTGTCATCAAGACTAACCGAGAGCTTTCCGCCTTTTTCCCGCATGGCGTGAGTCGCATTACTGCAGATATTGATCATTATCTGGTGAATTTGTGTTGGGTCTGCCATAACCATGCTGCTGCTGGAAAGCGAGCGTTGAATCTCGATGGTTGTAGGGATGGTGGCGCGAAGCAGAGCGAGAGATTCTTTGATAATGGGCGCTATTTCAAGGGGTTTTGGCTCCTGAGGGACTTGGGTGCTGAAAAGGAGAATCTGCTTTGTGAGATCCCCTGCCCTTCTGGCGCCATTGATTATCTGCTGTAGATTGGCTTCCTTTCCAGCGCGGTCGGGACTGCGCAGCATTAACTCTGCATAACCTATTATAGGCATGAGCAAATTGTTGAAATCATGAGCGATGCCGCCTGCAAGGGTCCCTATCGCCTCCAATCTGCTGGTCCTCTGGAGACATGCTTCCAGCTTTTTCTTCTCTTCTTGCGCCATTTTTAGAGCTGAGATGTCACGATTGTAAATAACCGAGCCGACAAAACCGCCTTCATCATTATATATCGCTTTTTCTTTCCTCCACACTGGAACTGTGCCGCTGCCGCACACCAGTTCCAGCTCACCCTCCAAATAGCCGTCGGCTTTAAGTCTGGAGCACATGCTCTCATAGGTCTTCCGGCTCTTTGCCGATAAGAAATCAGTAGTATGTTTGCCTATGATTTGCTCCCGTCCGCATTCGGTTTCCATTTCAAAAGCACGATTGCAGTCAATGATCCGACCACTGGCGTCCAGCACCTCAACGCCGTCCGGGGCCGCCTCGAACAGCATCCTGTAATTCTGCCGGCAGTCAAGAGACTTACTGATTTCCCTAATCATCCTGTAGAGTTCATAACTCTCTAGCGCATTGGAACTATTGAGCAATATGATGGAGAGAAGCGAGAGGGCTAAATCGGAAGACTCCGGTTCAGACTTGTCCCTAAGTCCGATGAACATCCCGCGAATCCTCGAAGTGGTCGCCATTACATGTAAGACCAGAAAGCCTTCACCGTTTCTTGAAGGGACTGTGACCGGCTTTTTGTTTCTCAACCCCCAGGCGAACGTGCCCTCATCGACTATGCGTCTGAACTCGTCCTGCATAGCCTTGCTGAAAGATTCCGGCTCGATGCTCGCTGGGTAGAATCTGTTAGTCTCCTCTTCTATTAAATAAAAAGCGGTTGCTTTGAAACGGACAAGCCTTTGAATACGCGATCTGGTCTCGTTCAGGATTATTAAGGGATTTTCCAGGTTATTTATTGTCTGCTGAAAATCCCCCAGAGATGCAGCCATCTCTATAGCATCAAGAGTAAACCTGCTGACTTCGTCCAGGTATTCAACGCGTTTTCTTAGATATTCTAATTCGAAATTGATATCCTGTTCACTCATGTTTCTCTTTACTCTAATGGCCGCTCAGGAAGCCCGAGAGAACCAATTTGCGCTGAACTTCCATCTGTTCGAGAAGCATTGGTAACATCCTCGCGGAAAGACCGATGCGTTCCCACGCATGAGTGCTCAAAGGCGGAACCAGCCGCTCTCCACTTGAACCACTCTCCACCGCATTGCTTATCACATCTGCCAAATGCACTACTGCCGGTTCCAGCGGGTCACGGTATTCCAGCGGGGCATGGTGATACTCAACAATGGCTTCCAACGAGGCCGGCAACTTCCATTTTCTGAGAAGAAGTCCGCCCACCTTTGCATGGTCAAAACCAAACACTTCATTTTCGGCCTCATATAGCAGGTCCTGTTTGCGCTTTGCCCTGCCAAGCGCTTCCTTTGCCAGACTTGATGAATCGGTATACAAGACTAATCGCCCAATGTCATGGAGCAGTCCGCCAACGAACAGTCTTTCAGTGTTTGGGAAATTCTTGCAACTCCCTATAATGCGTGCAAGAATTCCACAGGTGATGCTGTGATTCAAAAATGATCTCATGTTAACTAGGGTGGATGGAATATTTTCAAAGAATGTAAGTAACTTTATACCCGTCGCCAGACTGATCAGCGGTTTGTTGCCCAAAACCAGCACCGCCCGCGAAAGTGTGTCAATCTTCGACGGGAAACCATAAAGTACGCTGTTTACGAGCTTCAAGATCTTGAAGGACAGACTTACATCTTTGCCAATCATGCGGGCAATTTGCTTCGGAGAACTGTTGGGGTTTCTGAGTGTTTCAATCAACTCATAGATCATATCGGGCAGTACCGGAAGTGAGACTTCATTCTGGACGAAGCTGACAGGATCGATACTATGATTTGGTCTCTCATATCCGTTGTTGGACCCTGTTTCCTCATAACCGCCGTAATCCGTCACAAGCGCTCCCTTGTGGTCCCGGCTGTCAGCCAGGCGAAGTGTGCAAACCTGAAACAGTTTTTGATTCGCCGGCTGGTTCAGATCGCAGCGGGAAAACCGGCTGCGGAGACGTTTTTCAATAGCTTCATGGAGGCGTGGATCGAGCCCGGCCAGCAAGTCTTCTTCAGAATCATTGGAGGACTCCCCTGCGATATCGGCCTCAATCACGCCCCACGTCTTAAATAATATTAAATGGTCTTCTGTCAGCTTTGTCCCTTTGGCCGCCAGCAGGCGTCCATAGAGATCTTCTACTTCACTGGCTGTAACCATGCCCTTTTTCAATTGATGGAGTGCAATCAGGCCCATTTTCTCCGACCGACTTTGAACATCAAAGATTGTATCCTGTTCCAGGCTTACAAACCTAAGCCGATAATTAATCGGCAGAATCTTTGAATATCTTTAACACGCCTGAATTGGAAATGGCTTCGGAATCCAGCGAAATGCAGGAGCAATGTGGCGACGTTTTGCTTCTTCATTATGAAGACAGAGATTGAAGGGAAATTGGGCGATTGGATAGCATAAGTCTGTTCCCCGGACCTCGCCGATTTTTCCAAACAAAGGGTACCCGGTGTCGAGGGGTTAGAAATCAGGCTGGCCTCTGATCCTCCACGTCCCGATTTCTCACCCCTGCTCCAAAGGATTTGGACTGCGATTTACTAAACCGCTTCCTCAATCATATCCTGGGCCGCAGCAAGATCGTCCGCAGAGAATACCTTGTCGATGTCCAGGATGATTATGAACTGATTGTCCCGTTTCCCCATGCCTTTTATGAACTTCGTCTTCAAGCGGGTCCCGATGCGCGGAGGCGGTTCGATCTGGTCGGGATCGAGGTCCATGACTTCCTGCACCGAATCTGCCAGAGCGCCTAAAATGGTCGTTTCCCCGTCGATTTCGATCTCGACGATAATGATGCAGGTGTTTACCGTCTTCTCCGTCCGGTCCATGCCGAATTTCAAACGCATATCCACTACCGGGACCACGCTTCCCCGGAGGTTGATAACCCCCAGCATGAAAGCGGGTGTCTCGGGCACTTTGGTCACATCAGTGAAGTCCAGAACTTCACGGACCTTCGAGATATCCAGGGCAAACACCTCCTCTTCAAGTTTGAAGGTCAGGTATTGGCTTGTCTCGGTTATTGAGGCTACGCTCATTTCATCCCCTTTCTAATATTTTACGAAATCCTCGTCAGCCATCTCGCCGTCTCCATCAACGCCGTTCGACAGGTCCAGCGCAAGGCCGCCATTTATCCGATATCCGGCAGCTTTAGGCACAGGCATAGCCTTCTTCATTCTTCCGGACTTTCTGCCTTTCTCGGCTATCTTCGAAATACCGTGGCTCGAATGTGCAGCCTGGACCTTCATGCCTGTTTTATCCAGGAGGCGGTCCGCAGGCAAAGTGGCCCTAGGCAGGGCGCTGCCACTGTCGATTTTGAAAAAGGAGATCGTATTCTGGAGTTGTTCAGCTTGGCCGAGCAATTCGTTAGAGGTGGAAGCCACTTCTTCGGATGCCGCTGCATTCTGCTGCACCACCTGATCCAACTGTTGAACGGCCTTATTGATCTGAGCGGCTCCAGAAGATTGCTCGTTGCTGGCGGCTGTGATCTCCTGCACGAGGTCTGCGGTTCGCTGGATGTCCGGCACGATTTTCGCCAGCATCTCCCCCGCCTTCTCCGCTATCTGAACGCTGGTGGCCGAGAGCTTGTTGATCTCT
>DASPQK010000377.1:0-3509 GCA_035624985.1 Syntrophobacteraceae bacterium
GATGAGACCGGCCGGCGCTTTACAGAGCGATGGAGTCCTCCGATTCCTCTTTATCCTGCCTGGGGCCTGCCGATGCTTAGCTGAGTCTCCCCTCACCCCTTAACCTTCAAAGTCCAACCTTGAATGTGGTACAATTATTCGGGGAATGCCATACGGACCGGCATTGGAGTTATCTGTACAGACCAGGGCATGTGGCTGCAGTCAATGAAAGAAGTACCTTGCAAAGTTTTGGTTTCAGGTCCGCCGGGCTCCGGCAAAACAACTCTCATAGAGAAAGTGATACGAGCCATTCACGTACCGGTTACGGGCTTCCTTACACGTGAGATACGCGAGAAAGGCGGCAGGGTAGGCTTTTCCATCGAAACAACCACTGGGAGGAAGGCAACTCTTGCCCATGTGGAAATTGATTGCCCTTTCCATGTCGGAAGGTACGGCGTCAGCATTGAAGCTCTTGAGGCCATCGCCATTCCGTCCCTTTGGCCTCAATCGGAGGATATCCTGATCGTTATAGATGAAATAGGAAAGATGGAGTGCCTCTCGCCCTTGTTCCGGAAGGCGGTGATGCGTGCAATGGATTCTCCGAATCCTGTGCTCGCCTCCATAGCTCGGAAGGGGTCTCCTTTCATGGAAGGCATCAAGGCTCGAAAGGATGTGATGTTGCTGAAAATGACCACGGCCAATCGCGACGCCCTTGCAGCCTTTATTATAAATGAGCTTGAAATGTAAGGTCGTTGCAGGCGAATCACAGTTTTGCGACCTTATACCGATTTGACAAATTTATGGAAAGGCTCGCCTCCTGTCTTGTCACAGGATCGTCTCAAATGCGGATCTTCAAATTTCAAAACGGGGGCATCGTGTGCCTGGATAAGGAACCCGGCGCCCAATCCTGGTTCATCAAATGTGCGCTCATGCCGAAGATAGATTGAGGGCAGCCAAATATTGGTGGTATTTAGTCACGTGCGAAAGGGCAACGGCAGTCTGTGACAAACCCTCATAGACCGGGACGCCGGCTGTGAGTAATTCCTGTTGAACGGCTTTCAGGGCCTTCTCAAAGGCAGCTTCGCTGCGATAGGAGCGCAAACTTACCGCCAATGGCTTTTCAGAGGTGAGCAGTTTTTTACCTCTGGCCAGATGACGGGCGAGATCGACGAGGAGGGTCCCTCGGGCAACGTCGAAAAACCAGTCTATATGCAGAGACACAACCACCATATCCACTAAGGGATCCAAGGACAGAATACGGAGGGTCTTGTCAAGAAGGGTATGGTGGTTCAGAAACACGATCCCGGCATCGATGGGATTTCGGATGATATTTCCAGGTGCCGGGATGAATTTGCTCAGTGCGGCTTGTGTTCCTTCGGTCAGAGCCGGAACATCAAGATCGGCCCTGCAGAAGGAATCGGCCGCTGACACACCGATCCCCCCGCCAGTACCGATGACACATACTCGGCGGCCCTTGGGAACGCCTAAATGGAGAAACGCCTGCAAGGCGTCCGCCATCTCTTCCAGGGAATTTACTTTCACGGCCCCGCTCTGACGAAAAAAAGCCTCCCAGACATGTTCTTCACCGGACATGGAACCGGTATGAGAGGCCACTGTCCGGGCCCCCGATTTCGTGAGACCCCCTTTCATGATGATTACGGGTTTAGTGCGATTTATGTGTTTCACTTGCTGCAGAAGTTTCTTCCCGTCCTTGACGCCTTCCAGATAAAGGCAGACTATCGTTGTTTCATCGTCGCCTGCGAAATAAGGAAGGAAATCGGTGCAGTCCAGGATCATTGCGTTGCCGTAGCTGACCGCCTTGCTGAACAGGATTCCGAAACGGCCGGCATGATCGATGAAATCTCCAGTATTCCCTCCGCTCTGGCTGATGAAAGCGACTGGACCGCTCTGCTTGGGAGCCTGTTCCCAGGATGTAATCAGGGCTCTCGGATTGTAAATTCCCATTGAGTTGGGACCTATCACGTGCAATCCACCTTTAGCAGCTATTGCCTCTATCTCCTTTTGCAGGCGAATGCCCTCCTGCTCGCCCGTCTCCTTAAATCCGGCCGAAAAGACATGCACGTTTTTGTGACCGGAGGCGATGCAATCACGAAGTGCTGCCGGAACGCTTTTTGCCGCCACAATAATGATGACCAGATCGGCGGGTTCTGGAAGCGCTTCGAGGCTGGGATAGGCTTTATGACCATCTATCTCGTCGGCCTCGGGGTTGATGGGATACAGTCGTCCTTTGTAGCCGAATCGAGCAATGATCCCCATCAAGTTCATCCAGCTGCGCTTGCGCCAGCGCGATGCTCCGATGACGGCAATGCTCCTGGGTGCGAACATGGTATCGAGAAAGGAATTGGAATCCTCTGACGATGATGCCCTGTCTATCAAGCTATGGTCGGGTGCGCGTTCCCGTGAAAGGCTTATCAAGGCGTCCACGGCGGTTACTATGCCATCGGGACTCACAAGCAGGGGATTGATATCGACTTCCGCTATTTCAGGGTGTTCCATGGCCAGGTTGGATAGGCCGGTCAGCGTCCTCACGAGGGATTTTCGGTCCACTGGTTCTTCTCCCCGAAATGCCCCAAGAAGGTCCGCCGATCTGATCTCGTGGAGCATCCCCTCCGCCTCTTTATCATCAATAGGTGCAATTCGAAAAGTCACGTCATGTAAGACTTCGGTCAGGACGCCCCCCAGGCCGAACATTACCAGCGCTCCGAACTGGGCGTCCCGGATCAGGCCTGCCGCAAACTCCCGGCGGCCTTTAAGCATGGGCTGCACGAGGTAGCCCTGCAGTTCGCTGCCGGCGGACTTTTCTATTTCCTTCGCTGCCCTGCGCACCTGTGCCTCGTCTTGAAGGTTTAGCCGGACGAGTCCAAGCTCTGTCTTGTGTGTAAACTTTGCTCCCATAGCCTTGAGCACGACGGGAAATCCCGCCTCATACGCCGCGGAAATAGTCCCTTCAACATCGGGCGATACGATTTCATCGACTACCGGAACACCGTAACGGCCGAGCAAAATTTTTGCTTCCGCCTCGGTCAGTACGGTCATCCCCTTCGCCTGCGCCTTGCTGATCAATTCAGTCGTCTCCACGGTCTTCCTTTGCTAACCGGAAACCATTTTCCCAAAATAATTATATGATGGTAAGCTTTCGCTGTCCAGGTTCAGCGCAAATCGGAGTTTTTCTGATGAGCTGCCTGCTCTAGTAATTGCTTGCAAAAGTTCGCGTAACAATCATTCGTGTTCGTCACCCCGGCAGGGTTTTTGAGCCGGGGTCCAGGGGGTTCCTCAGGTGAGATCAGAGATGGATTCCGGCTTAAGGCATGCCGGAATGACGAGTTTCGAGTACCTCTAACACGTTGCGCTAATTTATGCAAGCAAGTACTAGCCTGGATTCCCACGTGGACATCAGTTGGGAAAAGAGCTAATTGCAGCCCTGCCCAAATCGTTGCTGGACAACGTTTTGAGCCTCGCGTCAGTTATGATTCCAGTTAACATAAATCTACCCTCCACCTTGTTATCCT
>DASPQK010000378.1:0-9652 GCA_035624985.1 Syntrophobacteraceae bacterium
GCTTTATGTGCCGGGAGTCCATGCGGTCGCCCTATATCCGGACCGATTCAGACTGGGATGCTTTTCTGAAGTCTACGGACGTCAAGTTCAGAAAGCAGTTGCGAAACAAGAAGAACAAGCTCTCGAAAGCCGGCAAAGTAACGATCGAGGAGCATACAACACATAGCCCCGCCGTTCTGGAAGAGGTTTTTTCCGTTTCGGCAAAGAGCTGGAAGCACCGGGAAGGCACGTCGATGGTCAGCACGCCTGAAAGAAGGCGCTTTTTCGAACGGCTTTCTTCAGTCGCATCGAGGGAGGGATGGTTAAGCATCTGGCTCCTCCGGCTGGACGGCAGACCGATTGCGCTGGAATATCACCTGAAACACCAGGGCCGAACGCACGGCATGCGGGGAGATTTCGACGAAGCATACAGAGAAGTTTCTCCCGGCTCTGTTCTCGAGGCTCACATCATAGAACACTGCTTCACCCACGAACTTAAAGAGTATGACTTCTGCGGCCTGGATTACAGGTACAAGACCAAGTGGACCGATCTGGTCCACCCCACAGTGAATCTTCTTGTTTATAACGAAAACTTCCGTTCGCTTTCGATATATGCCATGCAAAAGTACCTTCCCCTTGTAAAGGGTATCATAGAAAAGAAATAATTGATGGGCAAAGTAGCGGTTTATACCCGCAATCTGGCTACGAACTACCTCGGCTACTCCGTAAACCTGGTTGCGGCATTTATCGTTTCTCCATATTTTGTGCACATTCTTGGAAACGCAAGGTACGGAATATGGGCTCTCCTGATATCGGTGACCGGCTATCTGGGCCTGATTGAACTCGGAGTGATGGCCAGCACGGGCCGATACATAAATTATTACTATAGTCTGAACGATAGCGAAAACTTAAGTAAAATACTAAATACATCGCTCTGTTTTTACTCTCTTGTATCCTGTGCGATTCTCGGGGCTGCCCTGGTCGTACAACCCTGGCTGGGCACCTTGTTCCCAAAGATCCCACGGGATTTGCTCGGTGAATCAGGGCAGTTGCTTATCCTTTTTGGCATAGGCATATATATTGGATTTCTTTCATCCCTGTTCAGGCAGTTGCTCATATGCAACGAGAGGTTCGATCTTCAAAACCTTTCGGATATCACCATCGTAATTGTCCGGTCGGCTGTAAGCCTCTACCTCCTTTTCAATGGCGGCGGCCTTCTTGCACTGGCCCTAAACCAGATCGTTTTCAGCCTGCTGGGCTGTTCCTTCTTGTTTTGCCTGGCAAAATCATACGGCCCGCCTGTCAGATATAGCGCCAGGTTTGTTTCCAAATCGACGTGGCGTACCCTCTTCAATTTCGGCGTTTTTGCATTCATAGGCGATATGGCATCCCAGATTATTTTTTATACCTCTTCGATTTTGATTACCTTGCTTCTGGGAGTCGAGGCCGTCACCTTTTACAGCATCGCTTTGATGCTGATAGACAATACCCGCCGCGTGGTTTACGAAATAGTCAGAGTAATGACCCCCGATATTTTGAAACTCACAGCCAGGGAAAGCATGGCCGAGGTGCAGAACCTGGTTCTCCGGGGCACTCGGACTTCGATGTTCGTTGCCGTTCCGATTCTTATGGGTCTGATCGTATTTGGGAACCAGTTTGTCTCCCTTTGGATGGGGCCTCAGTACACCAAAAGCGCCGTGGTCCTGATGATCCTGGCTGTTGGGAGCTTTGCGTCATCTGCTGCCCGCCCGCTGACCCCGACCTTGCTGGGACTTAATCAAGTCAGATTTTGGTCCTTTGTCTCGGTTATTGAAGCGCTGCTCAATATGTGCCTCAGCGTGCTTATGGTGATCGCGTTTAAGCTCGATATCTACGGAGTCGCGCTTGGGACCGCCATTCCGATGATTCTCATTTCAGGCTTTGTGCTGCCGGTTCTCTCCTGCCGCAGAATAGGGATGAATTTCTCAGCCTATTTCAGGAAAACTTTTGCCAGATGGTTCATTGCATCCGTTTTAACCGGATTGCTGTTTTTTGCGATCTCGGCTTTACCCATCGCCGCCAATTGGCGAGGGTTCTCCAGTAAGGTTATCTGCGCGATAATTCTATATCTGCCGGTGGGCATCCTTGTTCTTCTGGGCCCTGATGACCGGCGGGTTCTTTTGCCGATTAATACCAAGTTGCGTTCAAGATTGGGCGGCGGTAAACCCCGCCCCTCCGCAGGGGAGGGGGAGCGCAGCGCTGTATGCCCTCCCGGTCACATCGATCTTGAACGCAGCTCGGTATAAAGAGTATTGCGCGGGCAGAGCGAAGGTTTTGCGTTGGCACTAACCGATTGACTGATGGCGCGGACGTTATGGGGCCTCACATAGATGACACAAGGCTGTTCTATACGCAGCGTCACAAATAATTGCGCAACGGCTTTGATTCCGTCATTCCGGCGCAAGCCAGAATCAAGTCCCCCGCCTCGTCATTCCGGCGGTCCCGGCAGTGCATTTGAGCCGGGATCAAAGCCGGAATCCAGCGTTTTTTCAGCTGTTTACCGCCTCCGTGCGAGGTGGTGTGATGCGCAAATATTATCTTCGCTGCGTATAAAATGAACGCAAGGGAATACAGCGTGTTGAGCTTGGCCTCCAAACCTCAATTACAATGCTGTAACCGAGAGTTCCAATTAGCGGCGCCTTCCCGTCACATGAGCAGAGACGAGATAGGACGAGGCCGGTCTTGCCTCAGTCTGCGCCCTGAGTTCGGACCTGGCCAATCGCAAAATTTGCTTCATGGCAGCATTTTGGTACGCATCCTGCTTCAGATTTTCCGGGGCTGGATTTAAAGGATTATATCATAAGGATACTACCGCCCCGGTCCCGAGAGGCGCAGCAGTAATTCCCCGGCAGGGGAGCAATGTTGACGCCGGTGCACTGTTGATCTGAAGGATAGAGAGGTGCCATAATGTTTCAGAGAAGTTTTCGTTTCTCCGGTCTCTTGAACCAGGGAATCTGCTTGCTTTCGGTTTTATTCCTTATCGTGTTTTTTCCTGTGGCAGCCGGCGCAGCCTTTCCGTCGATGAGCGCCGACAGCTGGTACACGGCAAACGATTCGAATACCTCCGGCACGGCCTCTGTTTTGACCACCCAGACAGCCATCGGGTATGACCCCGCTCATAACAAACTCTGGGACTGGAACGGCCATCCACCGGGCGGCGGCTTAACACAGCCGGACGATCTGATGAGTTTTGACATTTCGTCCGCAACATGGAGCGATGTAAGGGCGGCTGACTCCACGCGTCCTCCGGCTTCGTGAACCGCCGGCGAGGGTGGGTTCTACCCTCCTGAAAATGTCTACGTTGTCGGCGGCATGTCGAACACTGGAGGTCCGAGCGGTTCGGGCGGCGCGACATGGAGCCGGTCGATAAACATGACAGTGGGGTTTGCTTATACTAATCAACGCGGCGGGGTCTGGATTGCCGATTCAACAAACGGCAACTGGCACCTTCTGGACAGCTCTTCCACGGATGTTCACCCTGCCCTGATGTTTCCCCAGCGGGCTATGACTTACTCCATTGATGACGATGTGATGATGTTCCTGGGCGGGACCACGGACATGCGAGGGACCTGGCTGTTTGATGTTTACACGAACACCTGGTATCAGCCGGTTGTTTCCAACCCCTGGGGAGCTTCCGCAACCGCGGAGCAAGGTTTGACTTACGATTCCCAGCTTCACAGATACTTAAGGTTCGGCTCGGCGGGCCAGTTGAGAGATTTGTGGACTTACAATTCCGCAACAAACTCCTGGGCGCAGGAGAATTATAATCAGCCTAACGGCTGGTATCAAACCAGTATTGCCCAAACCGTTCATAGCGGAGACATGAGTATAACCGTCGCAAACGCGGCTGGAGCACAACGGGGCGGATCGATAGTAATTCGAAGTAACATTGGGAAGGTCGATGAAATTTCCTCAGAAGGCGAATATGCCTATATACCCTTGGCTATAACCGCGGTGGCCGGGGACGTAATTTCGGTAAGCAACGCCTCGAACTATTGGGCAAAATATATGGTTGAGCTAAATAATGCGATGCTTACCTCCGATGAGATCCGCCAGTTCCTGGATCTCAATTTTATCTGTGACGAACTTAATCTCAGTACCGGAGCATGGACACCAAACGGCACTACGATCGCCATGTACGGCCCGAAAGCCCATGCATCGGAACTTGCGGCATTGAGTTATGTCGTTTCTGTGTCTGCCCCTGTCGATCCGGGCATCCTGTGCAATCCAGGCTACTATGGGGGAGTGGTTCCCCCGGGAGTGACCGTTGATATCTACCCTCCCGGATGGCCCCCTTATTCTCTGGCCGGCTACATGCCTGAAGGCGGCGGAGGAGCCGGCGGTCCTTCGATTGCAACCGTTCTTGGCGTCAATGGCGTTTATGACGATATTCACCACAAGCATCTTTTCTTTATTCCCCGAAGAGATGACAACATGATTCACGCTTATGCTTACAACCTGAACACTCACACATGGGAGAAGAAATCCACGTCCTCGAATGATATGCGCACTCACAGGGCGGGGGATAACCCAACCCAGTGGATGCATCAGAATAACGCGGTTATAATGACCGACCTGGGGGGGGGTATTGGCGGCACCACAATACGATATTACCGTTATGATGTGAGCGCCGCCCCAATAGAGACTCCGACAGCCTTGACGGCGACTGTTAATGCAGGCGGCATTGGGCTTTCCTGGAATGCCGTATCGACGGCCGCAGGCTATTACATTTACAGGGAAACGGGGCCTGTTCCTTACGGTCACTCCTGGAAGACCTGCTGGAACGGGTCGGCCTGGTCGACGAGCGGTGCTCAATATCTCGTTAGAGGAACTACCTTCACCGATACGGCGGTATCCAGGGGAACAAAATATTACTACCGGGTGGCGGCTTTTGACGGCAAAAACACAAGTCCTCTGTCCGTGATGGCGCGAGGGGTGCCGAAGCTCATATGGGACGGATATGTAATGGTGACCGGTCCTTCGCACGAAACAGTCAACTGGGTGCCACGGGATACCAACGTGACTGGATACAATGTTTACAGGGCTACGTGCGCTGCTTTCTACTATCCGACTCCTGTTACCACTGTCGGTCAGGACGGCCACTGGACGCAAGCTTCAGGGAACGTTTACAAGCGTCCGATCACTGTGGACTGGCCCGGATTGCGCAACAGCCAGGGGGACATAATTAGCGCATGGGTATTCAATTCTTTCCACGACAATACGGCAAACCAGGACTTTACGTATGTCGGCTCGGTGGCAAGCCTCACTGCGCCTTACCAATATACCGTTGAGATGGATAATGTGGGAGGGCACTGGATTCAGGTTGTTTACGCTTACCTTGACGCGCGGCCTCCGACCCATTCTCTCACATACAGCCTAAAAGAGGCAGGCCCTGAATATGCATATACAAGTAACGTGATCGGCTATTGCATCCCCGGCGCTTATGCTAAAATAACTTCAGGCGGCTGTGCATCTCCGGTAAGCGGCACATCCTGCAGCGATACGGCGAACCTGGGGGCGGCGCCGTATACGGTCTACGCCTATAGGGTCACATCGATCAACCAACTGGGAGTGGAAAGCGGGCCGTCGCCGTCCTTCAAAACTGTGCCCAGAGCTCCGCACCATGTTAACTGGACGTGGGACAGTAAAACCGGGGATGTCAGCCTTAAGTGGAACGCCAGCCCGGACGCAAGCCAATACCTTGTCTACAAACTCAACACCCCATTGGCCACTTTCTCCAAGCTCACACCCAGTCCGATCTCGGCCACGACCTACACCGATTTCGGGGGGGTGCCTTCATCCAGCCAGAATCAGCAGTATTATGTCGTCGCAGTCGATAAGTTGGACCAGGAAGGCGAACCATCTGAAAGGTCATCGATTAACAGGTCTGAATTAAGTTTTTGGACGGCACACGGCTATTTGAACGGCTATAATAGTGGCTTTGGTTCCACTGATATTCCGTCGCCTCCCGCAGGACTCAGACTTGTTGAATAATAAATTCATATCTCTTTTATGATGGCAGCAATTCCACCTATGCTCTGCATCGGTGATTTGTTGAGCCGATGCATCAATAAGAATATTTATCAAAATGTAGCGTATGCATCATATTGCATATATTTAGTCTATCGAATGGTATTTAAGCTACTGATTAAAGGCCTCAAACCATCATCCGGACTGATTACAGTTGCTTATCTTGTGTGTTGTGGCTTGCCGATAACATATATGATATCTTATTATTTACAAACCATCTATGACTAGCTGTCTATTAATTTGAAGACCAGATTAATAGGATGTTGATATGCAATCAAGCATACAAACCTTAATGATGGTCAGTTCAGTTTGACAACACTACAAAAGGTTTTGGTTAAACAAGATTACTGGGATGCTTC
The DNA here is from genome assembly GCA_035624985.1 of Syntrophobacteraceae bacterium. GTDB lineage: Bacteria > Desulfobacterota > Syntrophobacteria > Syntrophobacterales > Syntrophobacteraceae > SbD1. The sequence continues at coordinate 6,408 of DASPQK010000378.1, forward strand.
TTATGAAAGCGCAGTATTCTCGATCGCACCGAAGGACAGCATCATCAGGAGGTGGATTGAGGCTCATGTCGGTGACGGAAAAGGCAGTTGTATTGAAGTGGGCGCTTTTCCCGGCACATACTTGTCTGTGTTCGGCGAGCTGGGATATGAACTGAATGGAATCGATCTCAGCCCTGGCGTTGAGGAAGACCTGCCGAACTGGCTAAAAGAAAAAGGCTACAAGGTGGGCAGGTTTTACCGGGACGATTTCCTGGGTTTTAAGTCCAATGTTCGGTATCAAATAGTGTGCTCCTTCGGATTCGTCGAACATTTCTCCGATTGGGAGAATATTCTTGTAATGCATTCGGAGCTTGTCGACAAAGGCGGCCTGCTTGTGGTAAGTGCTCCGAATTTTCGCGGAATAATCCAAAGGTCGATACATTTGTTGCTAAACAGGGAAAATTACAGACGCCACAACATAAAATCGATGAGGCCGGAAAGATGGAGAAAAATCCTGGAATCCAAAGGCTTCCGTACGCGCTTTTGCGGCCATTTCGGCGGCTTTCATTTCTGGGTTGACAGCGTGGAAAGGAACTTTTTTCAAAAAGCGGCGCTCAAGACGCTGGTTGCCCTAACTCCTTTTCTAAAAAGGATTATCACGAGGAATAGCTCCGCATATTCGCCGCATTGTGGAATCGTGATGATTAGAGAAAGCGAGCCGGGGCGGCGCCCGACCGCCTTGGCCGGTTAATTTATCGTGAACTTAACCCATTAGAACATGCAAATGTCCTATTGATGTCCTGACCAAAATCCCCTTAGGACGTGAGCGATTGTATCTCAACATGGAGATGGCGTGATGAGTTTCCGCAATAGATTCATTCAAGCGTTCGGTGTCTTATTGTCGTTGACGATGCTGTTCGTGGTTTTACTCCTCGTTGTAGAGGACGGGTGGTCCCGCGATGACCCCGTCGCAATGGAGCAGACCAGGGAACATAATCGAACGATGTATCCGGAGGTTAGATACATAACCGCTCATCAAGCGCTGGCCTTATTCGACGCAAATCGTCTCATTCTCATTGATTCCGATTCAGAAGGCTCTTTTGCTCACCTGGCAGTGGTGGGAGCAATCAACATTCCTGCCTATAAATTGAAAAGGACCAGATTCGATTTCAAGAGGAATGATGTTACAATCGGTGTGTATTGCCACTGACCTGATGAAGCTATAAGTGCAGGTGCTGCACATACATTGATGGAACAGGGATATGGAAATGCGGTCGCCATCATCGGTGGTTTCGATGCGATGAACCAGGCAGGATTTATGATTAAAAAAGGTGGAGATATACTTAAGAACGGCAAACTCCTGCTAAAAGCCAAAGAATCAAATCAAAAAATGGAATGATTTATGCCACCGTGCCTTCAAAGGGATAAGGAATAGGGGGATGAGCGCCATAGCCGGAATACATCGATGGGTGGGATCGCCGGAATCCGATGATGAAAGCATGCATCGCATGCTTGGCACAATGAGCCATCGCGGGCCTTCAGACGTGGTGCGCCGCCCTGTGGCAAACAGCATATTCGGCTTCAGGGGCGGACCCGCCATGGACCGGTCCGTTGCGCACGATCCTGACAAGCGCCTGTTATGCCTTATCGACGGTGAGATCTTTCATATCCATGACGGATTTGATGCCAAGGCGTCCAAAACCCGGGACGCGCAGAACATTTTAAATATATATCAGCAGGAGGGCGACGATTTCGTTTCCAGGATAGACGGTTCTTACACTATATGCCTATGGGATGGAATTAAAAACAAATTGATTGTCGCTAGGGACAGGCTCGGCAGCAAGCCTGTATACTACTTCTCCAAAACAGGCCTGATGTTGTTCGCTTCGGAAGCCAAGGCGATCATAACCTGCACGGAATACGATAAAGCTGTGAACCTGAGGGCGCTCGATAATTTCCTGACCTACGGCTATGTTCCTTATCCGGATAGTCTCCTTGAATCGATTCGGCAGGTGATGCCCGGACATATGCTTATTTGCAGGGACGGAACCATTGAAGAGAAAAGGTACTGGAAGTTCACTTACGATCACGACCGGGAGGACAGGGGAGAGGGCTTTTATAAAGAAAAGTTTTTGAACATATTTGAAAGGGCGGTTTCGAGAAGGCTGTCCAGGCACCCTGAAGCCGGGTTCTTTTTAAGCGGAGGGCTGGACACGAGCGGCGTCGCCGCAGTGAGCAGCAGGCTTCGAAATGGACCTTTAAAGGCTTTCACAGTCGGGTTTCGTGAAGAGCGGTACAATGAAATTGGTGATGCCAAAATCGTGGCCGATCATCTGGGTCTTGAACACCACACCTTTACGATTGAATGCAACAAAGATTTCCCCCGGCTGCTGGAAAAGATTGCATGGCACTATGATTCACCGTTTGTGGACACATCGGCCGTTCCTTCCTTCTACGTGGCGGAACTGGCCGTGAAGCACGTGGATACCGTTCTGACCGGCGATTTCCCAGATCAGTTGATCGGCGGTTCCGGACACCATGTAGTTGCATTGGCCAGAAGAGACAGAGACTCGATACTATATCGGATGCTGCGAAATGAAAATCTCGGATTGAACAGGCTCGTCAGAAACTTCAAATGGTCTGCCGGCAGTGCTTCCTTCCAGGACAAAGTCAAAAGATTCATTTACCGGGAAACTTTTCCTCTGGAAATGCAGCGCATCATCCTGGGCATGCCGCCGGTTCCGACACTGCTGAAACACTGCCTGTATAGTTCCGAAATGATTCATGTGAACGAAAACAACGATCCTCTGCAATTTGCTGAAACAATTTATAGAGACGTGCACGGTCACGAGCTGCTCGATAAGCTCCTCTATTTCGATGTGGTGTCATACGCTGTCGACGACCTGATGACCAAGGTCGAACGTATGTGCATGGCGCATGGGCTGAACGCGTTCACCCCTTTTCACGATATCGAGCTTGTCGAGTTCATAGCTGCATTGCCGACCCGTTATAAAATCAAAGGCTCGAATCGCAAATACATCATGAGGCAGGCGTTGCGCGGCCTTCTCCCGGAAGCCGTCTTCACCAAAAAGAAACAGGGCTTCGCTATGCCGATCGGCCAATGGCTGGTTAACGATTTTTCCGGTTACGTGCGCGAAATCCTCCTCGATCCGCTGACGATGAGCCGGGGCTATTTTGATAAGAAGTTCCTTACTAAGATGGTGGAAGATTTTCTGGCCCGCAGGACGGATTACGCATCCGGATCG
>DASPQK010000379.1:0-8643 GCA_035624985.1 Syntrophobacteraceae bacterium
GGCGTCTGAACGTCGCATTCGTGCCCCTGAGTACCGGGCTGCCATCCATTGGCAACGTAGCCACCCGATTCCAATACCGCCAGAGCATCTTTGTCCTGGAGGAGCCCCGGATGATATTGCTCGTTTTGGACCAGTATTGAAATCCCCGCCGAATCCGCAAGGTCTATCATTTTATCCCTGTCAAAGATCACGGTTTTGCCGGCTTCGAGGACCAGCACCCGCGCGTTGACTCTTTTCATCACCTCAATTGTGTCCGAACCGGCGGCTGGGACATCGAAGCGCAAATCCTGCATGGGCTTGCTGACTTTGACTACTATGGCGCCTTCCCGGCAAATACGCCCTCCGCGCAAAATAGTGGCGTCAGTGCCGTCAATGCCTTCGACGGCCAACACAACCTGATTTTTCACCACCAGACACTGACCGATATCGAGTCTGCCGATCGCCTTGGCAAGGTCCCAGCCGAAAGCGATGTCTACCTGTTCGCGGTGGTTTGGTTTTCGGCGCGTCAGTATGCCTTCGGGCGCCAGAAGTTCGGGCAGAAAAATGGTGGAAGGCTGGATGTGTATCCCCTCGGATTCCAGTTCGTCTGCAAGGGCCCTAAGAAGGGAATCGTCCTTTCTATTTCTGAGCCTGCCCAGAAACCGCACTGCCCTCCAGTCCGGCCGGATTCTCGAATACAAGCGGCTCTTGTTGATCGCCCCCGCCATGGCTGCATTGGTTATCCCTGCGTTCCTGAAAGTCATGATGAGACGGCTCAGCTGCCCCAGTCTAAGCAAATGGAATTCGTCCACATACTTGGAAAGAGATGGATCGGTTTCTCCATGGAAGCCGACTGCCAGGACCCGGACCGAAGCCTGGCGGGCCGCGTTGGCAAAGAGAAGAGGAAATTGACCGCTGCCGGCAATGAGTCCAACTTCTCTGATCCTGCCGTCCGAACTCTGCCCATCTTCCAAAGACATTATCTGGTTATTCCCCTTATGGAATTAAACGAGACAAACTCGATAAGTTTTTCCACTTCCGGCACAGGCTCTATTTCCTCACGGGCCTTTTTGACGGCCTCATTCAGGGACAGGCCCGAACGCCAGAATATCCTGTAAAATTTCTTGATCCCCTGGATAGACTTTGCTGAGAAGCAGTGCCGCTTAAGACCTATGAGATTAGGGCCGTGGAGCTTTGCGCCCAGCGCGCCGGTGGCCAGCATATAGGGCGGGATGTCCATGCGCACTCCCGAAAATCCTCCTATACAACTGTAGTCGCCTATTCTCACAAACTGATGAATGGCCACAATCCCGCCAAGTACGGCGCACTGCCCCACTTCCACGTGACCCCCCAGCGTGGCCGCATTAGCCATCAAGACCCCGTTTTCGACCTGACAGTCATGGGCAACGTGGGCATAGGCCATCAGAAAGACGCCTTCGCCTATCCGGGTTATTGTTCGACCCCTGGCAGTACCTCGGTGGATCGTCACATATTCGCGGATGATATTATTGTCTCCAATACTTACCTTCGTGGGCTCGCCTGCGTATGTGATGTCCTGTGGTGCAAGACCTATCGAAACGAAAGGGAATATTCGATTGTTTTCGCCTATGGTGGTGTCGCCCTCTATTACAGTATGGTGCCCGACTTCAGTCCCCGAACCGATTACAACGCCAGGACCGATGATGCTGTACGCCTCTATGGTAACATCCTGAGCAAGTTCAGCCTTGGGGGATACGATCGCAGTAGGGTGAATCCGCATTTTGTCTCCGTTGCTCGAATGCCCTTCTAGGCGTCTTCAGTCTCAGCCGAGTCAACATTTACCATCATTTCGGCTTCGGCAACCAGCGCGTCACCCACGAAAGCTTCCGCCAGCAGTTTGAAAAAACCGCCGCGGTGTTTCTGCAGTTTTACCTTCATGACAAGCTGGTCTCCAGGGCGAACGGGTTTGCGGAAACGCGCCTTGTCCAGTGCCGCAAAATAAAAACGCTTGCCTAGGTGCTGGGGGAATTGGGTAAGAATGAGAACGCCGCCGGTCTGCGCCATCGCTTCCATTATGAGCACGCCCGGCATAATCGGATGGTCCGGAAAATGTCCCAGGAAGAAAGGCTCGTTGACCGAGACGTTCTTAATCCCCACTATGGAGTCCGAGGTGCATTCGACAATTTTATCCACGAAGAGAAAAGGATACCGGTGCGGAATGATTTGTTTAATCCGATCTACGTCCATCATCCTTTTTCATTGCCTCCTCGATTCTGCGCACTCTTTCATCGAGCCGTTTCAAAGCCTCCTTGAGTCTGGGTAGGCGCTGTATATTGGCGTAGGTCCGGAGCCATTTATCGTGGGGCATGCCGGGCAGACCGCCGCCAAGGTCCTGATTGGCCTCGATGGAATGATGAACTCCCGTTTGCGCGGCCACCCTCACCCTGTCGCCAATCTGAACGTGGCCTACTACACCGACCTGCCCGGCCAGCATTACCTGGTTTCCAATCCGGGTGCTCCCGGAAATACCCACCTGTGCGACCAAAAGACTGTCCTCGCCTACCACCACGTTGTGAGCAATCATGACGAGATTGTCTATTTTTGCGCCGCGCTTTATCCATGTCCTGCCAAAGGCGGCCCGGTCCACAGTAGTGTTGGCGCCTATTTCAACGTCATCGTCAATCTGCACTATGCCGGTCTGGTGGATCTTTACATGCCTGCCGGCTTCGTCCTGGGCATACCCGTAACCGTCGGCGCCAATCACGGCGCCCGTGTGAATAATGACCCTGTCGCCTATGATGCACCCGTCAAGGATGGAAGCCCTGGGGTGTATGCAGCACTTGCTCCCTAGGCGGACGCCTTTGCCAAGGTAGGCCCCTGGACCTATGCTGCTGCCCGCGCCTATCTGAGAATTATCTCCAACGTGAGCAAACGGACCCACCGAGACGCCATCCCCAAGCAAGGCGCCCTCGCCTATAAAAGCGCTGGGGTGTATCGTCGCCTCCACCTCGGAATCAGGCAAAAACAACTGGACCGCCTTGGCCAGGGCGAGGTGGGGATTGCCCGCTATGAGAAGGTTAAATTCCAGATCCTTAAATTTCGAAGACACGATAAGAGCCGATGCCCTGCACCCGGAGACCAGATGACGATAGCGGGGATCGAACACAAAGCTCAACTGCCCGTAAGTCGCATCTTCCAGGGACCCTACGCCGCTTACACGCAAATCGGGATCGCCCTTGACCTCAGCATCCAGCAGGGCGCCAAGTTCGCCCAGCGAAAGAGACACTTTAGGGTCCGGATTATTCTTCACAACTGGTTTCCGAAAGCTCTGTCTTAAATCAAAATTGACCCCGATGACGATCGAATCATGCCAAGCTGAGTTCAAGTTCGTCCGCGAACCAGGCATACTGACGCAGCACAACCCCTTGCGGGCGTTTTTAATTGGAGACGGGCGCAAGGCCCTATGCTGCATCGATTTGAACGCGGCTTGGTATCATTTGGGCGGCGACTTGTCCAGTTCGGTGCTGATCCTCTTGGTCAGGTCATTTGTCTCGGACCCTGTGTAATGCAAAACAGCCCTTTCAAAAATAAGGTCATACTTTTCGTCTTTACCGATCTTGTTGGCTATTTCGTTCACTCTCTTGAGAAGAGGCGCCGTTGCGGCACTTTTTTCCTCATTGAACTTGGCATTCGATTCGGAGCGCAACCTCTGCAGCTCGGTGTACATGTCGGCTAATTCTTTCTCCTTGCGGCTCCTGGCTTTTTCGTCCATCACGTCTTTCTTCTTGTCGTATTCATCCTTGGCGGTCATAAAAGCGCGCCCCTTTTGCTCAAGCGCGCCGCCGAGCTTTTCCTCCTCCTTTTTCAGCTCCTCCAAAGCCTTCCTGCCCGCCTCCGACTGCGAAATAGCCGCCTGGATATCGAAATAACCAATCTTGAGCGAGCCGCCGGCTGCAACCGCATTGACGCAAAAGGCCGCCCAAATGCAGGCCGTTATTACCAAACATCCAAGAATACTCTTCATTTTCTCGACTCCTCGTAATATGGACTTACACACTACGCTGACTAAAAGAACGCTCCGGCGGAAAACTGAAATTCGAGAGGGTGCTCGTTTTCACGCGGGTTAAGCTTGTAGCCGAGCTCGATTCGAAGCGGTCCGAAGGGTGAATTCCACCTGATGCCCGGACCGATGTCTTCCCTGAAACTTGAAAACATGGCCTGGTTTTCGGCATATGCATTTCCGGCATCGAAGAAAACCAGTCCCCGTATCCCATACTTTTCAACCAATGGGAAAAGGACTTCGAGGTTGGTGACCGTGTACTTGTCGCCGCCATACACTAGGCCGTAAGGATCGAGAGGTCCCACTTCACCATATCTCCACCCGCGAAGTGAATTTATTCCCCCCAGGAAAAACCGTTCATAAATAGGATAGGACGGAAAATATTCATACACCGGGGCGGCCTTGGTGCCCACATTCTCCCACTGCCCTGACGGAGCGACCTCCCAGCCGATCTGTCCCCGCACATGCAGAACGAATTTCCAGAAAAGCGGCTCATACACACCCACATGGTACTCATGCTTGAAAAGGTTATAGGCGCTGCCAAGCGATTTGGAGTCATACTCCACGTCAGCGCCGAGATATGTGCCCTTAGTGGGCAGGAAGGGATGATCGGTCGTATTTCTTTCGAAAGCGGCGCCAAATCCGCTCTTGACCATATACTGGTCCAGGTTATTGAGGAAAAGTGGATCGACCGACGCGCTCAAATCAAGGTTATCGATTTTCGCTCTTTCCCACCCGTAAAATACCGTCAAAGAGCTGAACCGGCCAAGAGGATAGCCGGCGCGCAACTTGAACCCGTAGGAGTCCTTCGTAAAATCCTCATACACCCTGATCCAGTCGTATACGTCAAAACCAACCGAAAGCGGAATCCCGAAAATCCAGGGCTCGGTATAGCTCAGAATGTAACGGGAAGCATACTGACCAACGAAGGCTTTCACGGAGACATATTCGCCTTTGCCGAAAAGGTTTTTCTGCGACACCTGGCCGGTTAAAAACCCGCCGTCCTCGGAAGAGTAGCCGCCGCCAAAGCTTATCTGACCGGTTTGCTTTTCTTTTACCTTTACATTAAGGTCTACCACGTCCTTTTGCGCCGTATCGACCGGAACAATTTCGACCGACTCAAAGTAGTCCAGCTTCTTGAGCCTGGTAAGGCTGTCATCTATCAGCTTGGCGTTGAACATATCGCCTTCAAATATCTTCAACTCACGCCGGATGACATAGTCCCTTGTCTTCACATTACCGGTAACGAAAATCTGGCCGATCCTGACCTTTTCTTTCATGCGGATATTGAAAGCGATCTCAGTAGTGTGTGCTTCAAGATCGCGTTTGACTCGAGGGTCAACCTCAACATGCGCGTAACCCTCGTTCATGTAAGCCATTCTCACAACGTCCATGTCATGGCGAAGTTTTTCACGGCTAAAATAAGCCTTGGGCTTGAGATCGAATTTCTTGGTTATCTTTTTATCGTAGCCCTCGGGCAGATCCCCCATAAGGCTGACAGCCGTCACTTTATACCTCTCGCCTTCCTCAACCGTTATCGTTAGGTGGAACCCGTCCTTTTCGAGATCGATAACAGGGGAACTGACCTTTGCGTCCATATAGCCTTCGTCATGGTAATATGCAGTCACCCTGTCCGTGTCGGTCTCAAGTATGTCTCTCTGGAGAATGCCTCTCTCAGTTATGTAGGAAAGAATGCTCTTGACCTTCGTTTGCATCACCCCGCGCAATTTCCGTGAAGAAATATGCTTATTGCCCAGAAAGTTTATCGACTTTATATAAACTTTGCTCTTTTCATCGATATTGAAGGTGACTACCGCCTTACGGGGATCTTTGGGAAAGTCGATTTTGGACGTAACTTCAGCGTTATAATAGCCCTTTTGCTGATAGAGCTTCAGAATCTTCTGGACGTCGTCACTGACTACATTGCGCTGTAAAATCGCATATGGTTTGGTCACGATAGCTGCCAGGATGTCCTTTTCCTTAATCTTCTTGTTGCCGGCTACCTTGATTTCCTGAATGATTGGGTTTTCCTGCACAACAAAAGTCAGGACCTTGCCGGCCGGGGAGTCGCTGAGCTCCGCGTCCACCTTTTCGAAAAATCCCATCTTGTAGATGGCCCGAATATCTTCACTAATCTGTTCAGGTTTGAGCAATTCGCCTTTCTTGCTCTTTATCTCGCGCTTTATCGCCTCGGCCTCGATACGGTCGTTTCCTTTTACACGCACCTCAGCGATCATTGCCTTGGAGAGCACATGGATGCTCATCTGCTGCACAATTTTGCCAACCGCCGAAGCAAGGTTTTCGGGCCCTTTTTCTTCAGACAATAGTATTACGAGGTTCTTGCGACCCGACACATCCACAAGTTTGGCGTCGATACTTATGGTATTGCCGATCTGGTTGAAGCTGCCAAACACAACGTAGGCGGCCCCCAGTCTGCTCGCGATTGACCGTGCCTGTTGCTCGGAACCAACAGGACCTCCCGCAGATCTTTGAACCTCCTGAGGATCGATGAGTTTCATGCCCTCTCGAACGCTCAGTCGGGTAAAAACATCATCAATGGATTTTTGTGTCTTTACGGCGTCCAGGGGGCCGTGCATAACGAAAGGCAAGACGGCCACACTGGGTTCCTGGCCGTAAGACCAGGCCGGCTGAAAGGTCAAAACGAAGAAAACAAACAAACATAGCACCGCCCTGTCTCTCTTCATGCCCACCATGGCCTCAAGCCCCTCCCTACAGCACCGTCTTCGCTCTCAAAAATCTGGAAAGAGTCCTTTTCAGGACGAAGTCATTCTAATACCACCTTCTTGCCTCATGCCCAACACAATTCTTCAATTTTCAATCATAACGAAGAGCCAGCCACGGACCTATTCCGCTCCTCTCTGAGATGAGAGTCCTTGAGGCGTAAGACCCGGTGCATCATGGAGGCAAGTTCCTGGTTGTGCGTAACGATTACCATAGTCAGACCAAGCGTCTCGTTCAGTGAAACCAAAAGTTCGTGCAGAGTGCGTCCCGTACGGCTGTCGAGATTTCCGCTCGGCTCATCGGCCAAAAACAATCTCGGGCGAAGCAGAAGCGCCCTGGCCACTGCGACTCTTTGCTGCTCGCCTCCGGACAGTTCTCCTACTCTATGCTTGAGCCGCGCGGACAAACCGAGTCTGTCGAGCAACTCCCGGGCCCTGCTCTTTGCCTCCGCCTTGGGCAGACCGCTGATCAAACCGGGCATCATCACATTTTCAAGCGAGTTGAACTCGGGCAACAGACAGTGAAATTGAAACACAAATCCAATGTTTCGATTGCGGAAATTGGCCAGTTCCCGCTCACCCCACAAAAATACGTCCTCCCCGCCGTAGAGCACCTTACCCTCGGTGGGTTTTTCCAAAGTGCCAAGGATATTTAGCAGCGTCGATTTGCCCGCGCCCGAACTTCCGACGATGGCGACCCTCTCCCTCCGGCGGATGATAAGCTCGAGGTCCCTGAAAAGTTCAATCGTCTGGGCGCCGTTTCCGAATATTTTTGTTAGTCCAAAGGTGTGGACTTCCATACTCTTCCTGACATCATTCATATCTTAGGGCTTCCACCGGATCGAGCTTGGCGGCCTTGAGCGACGGGTAAAGGGTCGCCACGAGGCTTATGCAGATCGCCGCAAAAGCGATCGCCGCCAGATCCAGAGCTTCCATCTTAACCGGGAGGGTCGAAATATGATAAATATCGGGCGGCAACTCGATGATTCTGTACCTCTTTAGCACATCGCACAAAATGGAGCCGCCCAAAATTCCCAGAGTCGTCCCGCATGTGCCTATAAGAAATCCCTCCAGGACGAAAATCTTCCTTATGCTGGCCGTGGTGGCTCCCATGGCCTTGAGTATCGCTATGTCGCGGCCCTTTTCCATGACCAGCATAGTGAGCGAACTTACTATATTGAAGGCCGCCACCAGAATTATCAGCGTCAGGATCACGAACATAACCGCCTTCTCCAGCTTGAGGGCCGAAAAGAAGTTGCTGTTCATCTTGATCCAGTCGCTGACATAGAAAGTAGGGCCAAGCCTTTTTTTCAAAGCCCCCGCAATCTCGCCCGCCCTGTAAATATCATCGACCTTGACCTCGATGCCGGTGACACAGTCGCCTATCCCGAGAAACTGCTGGGCGACGGGCAGGTCCACATACGCCAGCGTATTGTCGTATTCGTACATCCCGGATTGTATTATTCCCACCACTTCGAACAGCCCGCTCTTGGGCGCCTGCCCCATCGGAGTCAATCGGCCCATTGGAGAGACGATCGTCAGGAACTCACCAACCCTGACTGCCCCCAGATTATTGGCCAGCTCGGCGCCAAGGATTATGCCGGGATAAGAGCGGCCCCGGGCTACATCCGGAGACTGGACCAGGTCGGCCAGGTTTCCCCGTATGAGGTTCTCCTGGAGTCTGATGACCCTGGATGCGGAAAGCGGATCGATCCCACGCAGGACTGCACCCGCGCTTCTACCCGATGAGGTCATCATGACCGGCGCGTATATGAATGGCGTTGACCCCACGACACCGTCCTGTTTTTCGATTTCCCCCATCACTTCCCGGTAATTTGAAATCGAACCGGCGAAGCTGGTGATATTCACATGAGAGGTGACGCC
>DASPQK010000380.1:0-6037 GCA_035624985.1 Syntrophobacteraceae bacterium
TCCCGACTTTGCTAGTTAAGCTCGCCACCTGTAGCATTTTCATCGATTTCTTGCAAGATTCTTTTAAGCCGGAGGATTCTTTGTGGAAAGTTTCGCCCCCAAATTTCCACTTTTAACTTCCGTTCCGACTCAGGGGCGAAGTTCAACTTTTTCTGTTCGAAAAAGGACATCATCGGCCAAATGTCTACTCCCTGTGCGAAGTACAAGGTGAAGTTGTCTGCATCGCCATCGAGCCGAACGACACTTCGCCTCTTGAGAAGGAGCCGCATCATCGCCATCAGGACGAGGTTTTTGGCCGTTTCCGGCAATGGCCCGTAACGGTCTCGCCATTCACCGGCAAGGTCCTCGATGGATTGCTCATCAGCCAGCGTAGCGAGCCGTTTGTAAGCGATAAGCCTTTGGTCCGTATCGCAGATGAAATCTTCGGGCAGGAAGGCGGAAATCGGCAGATTGATTTCCGTTTCGACCGTTTCGATCTGTGCCCCGTCGCTCTTCATGCTCTTTATCGCCTTCTCCAGCAGTTCCAGGTACAGCTCGTAGCCGATCGCCGCGATATGGCCTGACTGCGACGATCCCAAAATGGCGCCGCCCCCGCGAATTTGAAGGTCGTTGAGGGCGATCTTGAACCCGGCGCCCAGTTCGCTGAAGTCCAGGAGCGCGCGCAGTCTCTTTTGTGCATCCCTGGTGATCAGGGTTTCACCCGGAATGATAAGATAGGCGTAAGCCTGCTCGCTCGAACGGCCCACCCGTCCCCGCATTTGGTAAATCTGCGCCAGTCCGAACTTGTCTGCCCGGTTGATAATGATCGTGTTTGCAGCCGGAATATCCAGACCGGATTCTATGATCGTCGTACATACCAGAACGTCTATTTTCCTGTGAATGAAATCCAGCATTACCCCCTCAAGGTCCCGTTCTTTCATCTGCCCGTGCGCCACGCGAATTCGTGCCTCCGGCACCAAAACTTCAAGCCTGGCCGCCATCTGCTGTATGGTTTGCACATGGTTGTGCACGAAGAAGACTTGCCCGCCCCGGTTGATCTCGCCGTATATTGCTTCGCGTATGGAGAACTCGTCGTAATTTGTAACGTAGGTTTCTATGGCGCGCCGGTCCTGGGGAGGCGTTTCAATGGTGCTGAGGTCCCGTATCCCGGCAAGGGCCATGTGCAGCGTCCTCGGAATAGGGGTGGCGGTTAATGTCAGTACGTCCACCGATGCCCGCAGCTTTTTCAACTTCTCCTTGTGGCGGACGCCGAATCGATGTTCCTCGTCGATAATCAACAGCCCCAGGTCCCTGAAAGCCACGTCCTCCTGGAGGAGCCTGTGCGTGCCGATTACGATATCCACCGAGCCTTTCCTGAGTCCATCAAGGATTGCTTTCTGCTGTGAGGCGGTCTTGAATCGGCTGAGTGAAGCCACGTTGACGGGAAACTTTTCGAAACGCTCCAGAAAGCTCTCATGGTGCTGTTCGGCCAGGACCGTGGTGGGAACCAGCATCGCAACCTGCTTGCCATCCATGACCGCCTTGAAGGCCGCCCGCAGAGCCACTTCGGTCTTCCCGTAGCCGACATCCCCGCATATCAGTCGGTCCATCGGACGCTTGGAGGTCATGTCATCCAAAACGTCTTCTATGGCTTTTAACTGGTCCGGAGTCTCCTCGAATGCGAAGGTTGTCTCAAATTCCTGAAAATAATGGTCGGGAGGCGTGAAAGAATACCCCTCTCCCATCTGCCGAACGGCGTAGAGTTCCAACAGTTCCTCAGCCAGCTTTTGGGCCGACTCTCTCGCCTTGTTCTTGGCCTTTTCCCAGGACCTGCCTCCGAGCTTGTCAACTTGAGGGTCCTGACCCTCCAGTCCCATGTATTTCTGAACTTTTTCGAGTTTATCCACCGGCACGTAGAGCTTGTCGCCGTCCTGATAGGCAATGAGAAGAAAATCGTTTTCTATGCCCCCTGCGTTCAAATGAGCCAACTCTTTGTAGACACCGATCCCATGGTCCACGTGAACCACCAGATCGCCTTGGTGCAAATCCTGAAACGAACTGAGGAAAATTCCCGCAACGGGCTTCTGTCCGCGGCGACGTGACCGCCTTTCGAATATTTCCTCTTCGGCAACCACGGCCAGCCTTTCGGACTGCCAGAAAAAGCCGTTGCCGAGCGTCCCCTGGATTATCTTCACCAGACTGGATTCGAATGACTCTTCACCGAATCCGCTGCCGCTCACCACCGATTCTATCCCATAGTCTTGAAGAAGCTCGGCGATTCTTACAGCGCGCTCCTTGTGAGAGCAGACCAGGAAGACCGAAACGCCCTGGCCGATCCACCTGCGGAACCGGGCCGCAAGGGGCTCCAGCAGCCGCTCCCTGTTTTGGTGGGCCTTTACCGAGGCGGCAAGCTCGCTGTGAGAGGACGTCCCGAGGTCAAACACCGTTGCGGCGTCCTTTTGTTCCGAAAGCGAATTGGAAAGAAGCTGCTGGAAACGCGTAGCAGCCTCAAAGGACCGTTCCGGTGGATCGTAGAGTTCCTCCGGGTGCTTTTTCCATTCGCTTTGCACACCTTCCTCTTCCCAGGCCCGCAAAATCTTTGCCCGGTGCTCCTCCATCTGCCGGCGAACCTCAACCGCGTCAGTCCAGACCAGGATGGAGTTTCGGTCGAGGTATTCCCAAAGTGAGGCCGTCTTTTCGAAAAAGATGGAAAAAACGGACTCAAAAGCACCCAAATGGTATCCTTCCGCGATCCTGTCGAGCCAGATGTTGCCGGCTGCCGGCGTGAGCAGCTCGTCTCGCACGTCCCTGTAGACCGCCTCCTGAGCCCGGCGCCTGGCTTCCGCATCCAGGATGATTTCGTTTGCAGGCAGAATGACCGCCTCATGCAGTACGCCCATCGAGCGCTGAGTCAACGGGTGAAAGAGGCGAACGGACTCCAGTTGGTCCCCGAAAAATTCGAACCGCAACGGCCAGCGGTAGAGCGGAGCATATACGTCGAGCACGCCCCCCCTTCTGCTCAGGTCTCCGTAATCCTCAACGAGCGATACCCGGAAAAAGCCTCGCTCGATCAGCCTTCGCATAAAGCTCTCGGGATCCAGGCTTTCCCCCGGAAGTCTATACTCCATATTGGCAACCAGAATCTCCGGCGGGACAAGACGCTCGATTACAGCCAGGGCGGAGGTAACCACGACCATAGGGGAGGACGCAGCGCGCAGGGCATATAGGGCCTCGACCCTCCTAGCCGTTGTCTCCGCTTTTCCGAGCGCCTGGACCTTGTGACCGGTGCGGGAGGGCAAAAACCACACAAGCCGTCCCAGAACATTGTCGTCATCACGTACGTGGTCCCGCCCCGTGCGCGAAAAGCGGGCAGCCTGGCCGACGGTCCCACTGTCCGGGTGACTTGCGCCCGCGAAAAAGCAAATCATCTCCGTGAATCTCTCGGCTTCCCTGTCGGTAGGGGCTATCAGCACGAAAGGCCTTCTAACCCTCCTCATGGCCATTGAGACCAGATACGCCAGGGCGGAGGGCTGGACCCCTCTGAATACAGCAGTCTCTTTGGATTTCTTTAGAAACGAGACGACATCGGCCGAGGTGCACTTTAGATCGGCCCCAACGGGAATTCTCTCTTCTGATAGTTCTATAAGCTCTCGGTGAAATTCGGTAGATCCCATCAGTGAATTCACGCTACCTGCGTCATAGCAATAACTTCATCCCGAACGGCTTCAAAAAATCTTCGAGCAGAATCTCTCCAGGGTGAACCGGCAAAATGTCTTTCTTAATATTTTATCCCCATCAGTGGTAATGAGTAACGTTTCTCAAAAGCAATGTAAAGCGCCAATCGAATGAGCTTCTTGGAAGACATGACATGGGATTTGGACGTATAATATAAAAGATGCCGGGGAAGTGGATTTTTTTTGGCTTCGATTCGATTAACTGAAATCTTAAAACCCAAAACTTGCAACCGGCAACTAATCCCGCGCTTCGCGGGGCCGGGAACTAAAAACCAATAGCTGAAACGAAAAACTAAAATGGGCGAAGAACTTGCAAAACAGCTACTACGGCAAATACCGGGCGTGGATACCCTCCTGGAAATGGAGCCTGTGCGGGATGCGCTTTGCCGCCATCCACGCAGGCTGGTGCTGGACGCGATACACGGGGAACTCGATGAGACGAGAAAACGGATATTGCAGGCACAGGGGGCTGTGCCGGTTTTAGTCGATCCGATCGAGATTGCCCGCTCGATTGCCCAACGCGCCGACCGGCTGGCTGCTTTTACCCTGCTCCCGGTTATAAACGCAACCGGGATAGTGATTCACACCAATCTGGGACGCTCTCTTCTTTCCAAAGAGGCCGTGGAGAGACTTCAGGCGGTTTGCAGCGGCTACAACAACCTCGAATATGATCTGCGGTTGGGCGAGCGGGGTTCCAGATACGTTCACGCCGAAGCGATCCTTCGTGAATTGACCGGTTCTGAAGCCGCCCTGGTCGTAAACAACAATGCGGCGGCGGTGTTCCTGGTTCTAAACACGCTTGCCGCGGGCCGGGAGGTTATTGTATCCAGGGGGCAGCTGGTCGAAATCGGGGGGTCTTTCAGGATACCGGACGTAATGAGCGCAAGCGGTGCAATACTCAAAGAAGTGGGTACCACTAACCGCACGCACCTCAAAGATTATGTGTCGGCCATTACCGAGCGGACCGCGCTGCTCCTGAAGGTGCACACCAGCAATTACAGGATTGTGGGCTTTACCAAAGAGGTCTCGCTGGATGAGATGGTGGCCCTGGGGCGAGAACGTTGTCTGCCGGTGGTCGAAGACCTCGGGAGCGGCTGCTTCATTGACCTGGGGCCGTTTGGACTCCACGGTGAAACAACGGTGCAGGAAACCGTGCGCGCCGGTGCCGACCTGGTCACCTTTAGCGGCGACAAACTGCTGGGAGGACCCCAGGCGGGCATAATAGTGGGCGGGAAGGACCTGATCGAAAAGTGCAGGAAAAACCCCCTAACGCGGGCACTGAGAGTCGACAAGATGACGCTGGCCGCATTGGAGGCTACCCTGAGGCTCTACAGGGACCAGCGGCAGGCTGTCGAGAAAATTCCAACGCTGAGGATGATGGCCCTTTCACCCGAGGAATTGAAGGGCCGTGCCGAGGAGCTCGCCTCAGCCATCGAAGGCGCAGATCGCAGGGGCGCGCTTAAAATCGAGGTGCGCCCGGCCTTCTCACAGGTGGGCGGCGGCTCTCTTCCCGCTCAGAACCTGCCCACTTTTGTCGTAGCGGTCCAATCAGGCGATTTTACCCCCAAATCAAATCGAGGAGTTCCTTCGCCGAAACGACCCTCCGATCATTGGCAGAATCGAATCCGATCGTTTCATAATGGACCTGCGCACGGTCTTGCCCCGGCAAATTGAGACCATCGCGCTCTGCTTCGGGCGGTTGGCGGAATGAGCAAGGTTCCGGACTCATTGAGGTGTTTTTTTTGGGACGTGGATTTTGAGAGTCTTTCCGTGCAAGACTTCTCACACTTCATTATCGGCCGTCTCATGGAACATGGAGACGAGGAGACCCTGCGTTTTCTCATGAGCGCTTACAGCAGGCTGGAACTTGGAGAGACGCTGAAGACGAGTCGCTCCATATCGAGGAGGTCGTGGAAGTTCTGGGCGCTTCTGCTCGACATCGAGGAGGAATCAAGTTCCGCGAAGCGATACCCGACCCCGTTTGGAGATTGCTCCTGGGATTAAGCGGTCTGAACGCAACCCACTCGGCCTGCCTGGCAGGCGGCACAGCACTGGCCGTTCAATCGCGTCCGAGGGCTGTCAATAGCTTCCTGATTTCATCACCATGAACAGGATTCATACCCGCGGAGGTTGCATTGTTTAAATTTATCCATTCGGCAGATATCCACCTTGACAGCCCGATGCATATGCTGAGCAGATACGAAGGGGCTCCGGTAGATGAGGTGCGTGGAGCCACGCGCCGGGCGCTGGAAAATCTGGTCGATCTCGCCATCAATGAAAATGCTGACTTCGTCCTCATCTGCGGCGACCTTTATGACGGCGAC
>DASPQK010000381.1:0-20925 GCA_035624985.1 Syntrophobacteraceae bacterium
CTCGGGATGAGTTACCGGGCGGTATGGGGGAAAATCAAGTCTACGGAAGAACGAGTCGGACAGCCGATTTTGCAAAAACAGACCGGTGGCGTTCATGGAGGCGGATCAACGCTTACGCCCTTCGGAAGGACCCTCATAGAGCGTTACAAGCAATTGGAAGATCTGACCAGGTCGTCGGCGGACACTTTTTTTGGCAGTATATTTGCGGCGGACAACATCTGGGAAAATTCACCCGGCAAACCGATATTTTCCGCCCAAAGCCGCGAAGAAAGGCAAAGAGGTCACGCAGAACACCGGGAAGAAGAGCGCAGCGGGGTGGAGATCGCGAAAGAAAAGTGATTTCGGACAGAGAGAGTCATTTGGCTTGGGCGCCGGGAATCTCATTCAGGATTTCCAATTCGAAGGCGAAATCGCTATATTGAATCAGGTTTAAACAACCATAATCCTGATCGATGTCGAAGATCTCATCGATGGGTTTGCCCAAAGCGTGACAGAGCAGGATACGATTCACGCCCGCATGGCCGACGATCAGAATATCGCCTCCCGTGGCGCCAAGGGCCCCGTACAGAGCAGGCATGACCCTGCGTGCGCAGTCCAGGAAGCTCTCTCCGCCGGAGGGGCGATAATTTACGATGTCCCGGCCACGCTCTTCATACTCCGCCGGAAACAGTGTTCGAACTTCATCGAACGAAAACCCTTCCCACTCGCCCAGACTCAGTTCCCGCAAGCGGGGGTCGGCAATAGGCCTGAGTCCATGAAGCCTGGAGACAGTTTGCGCTGTGTCGACCGACCTCCGCAGGTCGCTGCAATAGATGGCCGCAAGCTCGGTATCTTTCAGTTTCTCTGCCAGCATTTCGGCCTGCCTGACGCCCTCCGTGCTCAACGGCAAGTCCGTCTGCCCTATATAGCGTTTAATGTCTCCCCGATGCACAACAGCGCCATGTCTGGCGAGGTAGATCCTTCTTCGCCCCCCGGAAGCCGTTTGCAGACCGCTTTTGACTTTTTCAATGATTTCCCTGACAGCAACTCCCGATAAGTCCTCCAGCCGTTTTCTCAGCTTCTTTGCAATCTCTAATCGATTTCCGACGGCTCTGAGCACATCAGGTCTGCCGGCAAATTTTTTCAGAGGGCCGTCAAATCGCTCTTCAAGGCTGACCAGCAACTCGCCCTTTACGAGTTTGTCGGCGAGGTGGACCAGGTCCGCCTCATCCAAAGGCCCGCTTTTGGACTGGATATCAGTGTGCAGCGCCACTATCCGCGCAACTCGCCCATAGCCAAGTTTCTCCAGGACTTCGGCGCCCGCTTGAGCATGGTCCGCCTGTCCCTTGGCCATGTCGTGCAGCAGCCCCGCCGCTGTAACCAGGTCGATATTCACAGCGAAACCGGCGAACCCCAGGTGAACGGCCAGCAATCTTGCCAGGCCGGCCACCATGCGGCAATGGCCGATCGTCTGATTTGATGCGCCATGGCCGCTCAAAAGCGCCAGGCACTCCCGCACCGTGGGAATATCGTCCCGCAACCTGTAAGCGCACAGCTTGAAGTAATCCACTTTTGTATCGCAATCCATCAGGATCGCCTGATCCGGGACATCGACATCGAAAGCCCGATCTTCAAACCGGCTGAGAAAAGTCCTCAATCCACCCTCGTAGTCGCGCGGCAAGTCTTTTGCCGGGAGGTCTCTGGAAATGAGGGGCGGATGTCCCCGTAAACCTTCAAAACGAGGATAGACGACAGTTGCTCCACTGCTGCGGTAGACCCCGGCCAGAGCCTTTATCGTAGCCGGTTTGACCAGCGCGATGTCTGCCGGAAGCAGAAAAAAGGCGTCTATTACCGGTTCCAGGCTTTTGAGGCCCGCCAGGACCGACGAGAGCATCCCCCTGGCGTAATCAGGATTGAAAATCCGTCTTACGCCCAGCCTGTCAAGAACCGGGGAGATCTCAGCGGCCCTGTGGCCTATGACGACCCTTACGTCTTCAATTCCTGCGAGACGAAATCGCCCCACCGCTTCTTCTATTACCGTCGATCGCCCGACAGGAAGCAGGGGCTTAAAGTCGCCCAGGCGGGACGAATATCCCGCAGCAGGGATCAGCGCTGCGATTTTTTGCAATCGTTTTATCGTTTTTCTCTGCGTCCTCTGCGTCTCTTCGGTGAATCTTGCTTATACCAGGTTGCGTTCAAATCGTTGCCTTCGGGAGGGCGTACAGCGCTGCGCTCCCCCTCCCCTGCGTAGCGGCGCGGTTCATCCCCGCCCAATATTGAACGCGACTTGGTATTAGTTGTGCGACGTTCTCCCGGCCCTGACCCTGATGAGCTCCGCCACGATGCTCACTGCGATCTCTTCAGGGGTTTCAGCCCCAATTTCAAGACCTATCGGAGAAAATACTCTGTCGAACTCAGACCGCGCGAACCCCTCTTCATGCAGGGCGCTATAGATGGCGTCGCGTTTCCTGCGGCTGCCGATCATGCCGATGTAGCCGGCTTTCGTTGTAAGCGCCTGCCTCAGCAGTGTCTTGTCATGCTTATGGCCTCGAGTCAGGAGCACCAGGTAGCTCTGCGCATCGATCTCCAACCCGTCCATCGCTCCTTCGAATGAATCCGGCACTATTATCTCATCGGCGGATTGAAACCGTTGCCGGTTGGCAAATTCGCTACGGTCATCCAGAACGACAGTCCTGAAGCCTACCAGTCGAGTGAGCGGGGCGAGCTTCTGCGAAACATGGCCGGCTCCGAAAATGAATACGATGTCCTTTTCGCGCAAGGGCTCCGCAAAAAAGAGGCCGCCCTCATGTGAAACCAGCTCCGGTACCGGGCCGATTCGGGGTATGAGGGCGCGAGCCGTGCCGCTGTCAAGTTGGCCCGTATGTCTCCCATCCAACGTCACCAAGCACTGGGCCGGCGATTTATACTTTAGGGCGGGGCCTGTCGGAATTTCAGTGATTAACCAGGCACGCTCCCGTGAACGGATCGCCTCGCGGATCCTGTGATAAAGCTCGTGACCGGAGGCTTGAGAAGCATCGACGAAATGAATGAGAACCTCGATTTGTCCTCCGCAGATCATACCCTCCTTTGCAGCCTGGTCAGCCGTGAGTGAAAACTTTTTGAAAACCGGCCTCCTTTCCTCCAAAACCTTCTTCGCTATCTGCTGCACCTGAGCCTCAAGCAAGCCGCCTCCTACGGTCCCGATGATCGAGGAGTCTTTGCGCACCAGCATCCTTGCGCCTGACTCCCGGGGCGCAGAGCCCGCCTTACCTACAATCACAGCCAGCGAGAAGCTCTCGCCCGCCGCCAGCAGTTCAGGTATCTGCTCGAAAATGTCCATCAACAGTTCCTCCCGGCCTCATAACTTGTTCCAATGATATCACAGCTTACCTGAGATCGACGATCCTTCTCTTTCCGACGCCCATCAGGCCGGTTTGCGCTTCCCGTCGAACGGCGACGGAAACCGAAAGGGCGCCCTCCCGGCATGCGGCCCGCACGGCTGGAATCGAATCGACAGCGCTCCGGGCGCGGGAAGCCATCTTTTCACCATTGGCTTCCATTGCCAGGATTTCGATGCAAAGCCGATCTTTACCGTAATCACCAGTGAGGACTGCGCTGAAATCAAGGAGACCGGGCAAAGGAAAGAGCGCCTCGTCGAGATCGACCATGCTGAGCGCCACTCCGGATCCAATCTTTAAATTCCCCTCTGTTCGGCCTCTAACCCGTTCCATGCTCTTCAGCATTGTTCCGCAGGGGCATTTTTCAGCAATAAACCGGCTGATGTCACCTGTGCGGTAGCGAATTAAAGGCATGCCGCGCCGGGTGAGGGTGGTGAACACGACTTCCCCCGGCTTTCCTTCCTCCACGGGATCTCCCGTGGCCGGATCGATAATTTCAAGAAGCAGGTCAGCCTCCCGCAAATGATAGCCGAAAAGGGCCGCACATTCTACTCCGCCCCCATATCCCATTTCGGTCATCCCGTAATGTGTGAAGACTTCGCACCCCCATATTCGGCGGAGCTCGCGGATGATGGCGCCGGGAACATAGTCAGTGCTCAGAAGCACATTTCTGACGGGCCTTACATTGCCGGACCAGTGCCTTGCCAGGGCGAGGACCTGCACCGGAATTCCCACCAGTGAGTCCACCCTCTCCCGCTCCATGACATGGAGCGTGTTGCGGAGATCTCTGACCGGTCCGTGGGCAATCCCCAAGGCGCCCAGACGGCCGATGCCTTTCGCCAGCAAATCTCCGACACTTCCGGGCCGATCTGCCGGCAGAAGGATCAACACCCTGTCGCCCGGCCGCGCCAGGGTGGACATCCCGTGGTGGAAAAAGTCGATCGTCGCCTCCTGATCGTCCAGTGTAAAATATATCCTCTTGGGGTCCCCTGTTGTTCCGGAGGTGGCGAGGGTGACCACCCTGTTGATTTCACCCTGGGAAACGCAAAGCAACTCCAAAGGATTGCGTCGGATGTCCTCAGAGGAGGTGAATGGAAGACGCTCCAAATCCCCAAGGCGGCAAACCTTGTCTTCCCCGGTGTGCGCCAGGCGTGTCTTATAAAGAGAGCTCTTCGTCCTTGCCCATCGGATAGTTTCGCGCAATTTTTCGAGCTGGTAGGCTTCTATCTCCCGGCGGGTGAGATTTCCTCTGCGGTTGCCGATCTTTCCGGAAATCCAGCTTTCCAGCGGGGTTACCCTCATAGGATTTCGATTTGCTCTCCGTCCCGATAGAAGCACCGCCCCCTGCTGTCGGTAAGATTGAACGCGCAGAAGGGAATCAGCCTGCCGTCGCGGTGGACAACGTGCAGATAGCATTGCTTGAGACGATCGAGGTCAAGCGTCCATGCGTCTTGAAAAGCCATGCCGGAAAGACAGAAGGAATGCGTTTTCAGGCGTGTCACGAAAAGATCCCATCCCCCCAGACCCGGTTCGTTATGAAGAGAGCAGCACGAACTGCCGGATGAGGTCCAGAACTGCTTTTGAAACTGCCGGGCCTTGGAGACCGCCGACTCGGCGCTTTGCGCACCGCAGCAGGAATTCCCTGGATCGTGCACCGTCCAGGGTTTGAGTTCCCCGCCGGGCATAAGCACAAAATTCGCGTGAAACGAACAGTAACTGTTTTCTGCGCCGGGCGGCCGGAAATTCTCTTTCCTGACTGCGCCCCCGGTCTGGTTCTCGATTTCGGTGATTATTTCAGGAATGGTCAGGCGCAGCCTTTCGGCAGATAAGCCGGAGCACCTTCCAAAGTAGCTGACCGGCTGAAAGTGCACGCCCCGAACCCCGGGAATTCGAGCCTGGGCAAACTTGATGATCGGACCGATCTGATGGACGTTGACATCGGGAACCAGGGTCGGCACCAGGATTACCCCCAAATCGAGTTCCAGGCAATGCGCCACGGCCTGGCGCTTTTCGCGCGCCAGAGGACGCCCTCGCAGCCGCAGGAAAACGTCATCTTCAAGACCGTCAAACTGAAGGAACACGCAGGACAGTCCGGCCTCTTTGAGCTTTTTCACATATGCCGGCTCCCGCGCCAGTCGCAGCCCGTTGGTATTGAGCTGCAAAAAATCAAACCCCATGGAGCGCCCGAGAGCGATGATTTCAGGGAGGTCCTCACGCACGGTGGGCTCTCCGCCTGAAATCTGCACATTGCAGGGACCGCAGGCGCGCAGCAGACCTTCATACATCACTCGAATCTCTTTCAGGTCCGGATCGCTGCGATTGTCGACTCCCGCATTCGCAAAGCACACCGGGCATTTTAGATCGCATCGCGTGGTGACTTCCAGCATGGCGCAACAGGTTTGCTGCCGATGCTCGGGGCAAAGGCCGCAGTCCCAGGGGCACCCGCTCTCCATTGCGGTTTGGGGGGTGATTGGATGGGCGGGCATTTTCGGCCGGCTCCAGGAATTATAAGATGGTTCCCCGCGCCAGATAACTGCCTGGAAGAAGCCGTGCTCCGGACACTTTTTCTTTAGCAGCACCCGGTCGCCGTCAGCCACCCTCCTTGCCGGAATGCGCGCCAGGCACTCCGGGCATACGCTTTCAGTGACCGAAAGCAGAACTTCCCCTTTCATGACCGTCCGCCTGAAAGATCGAAATCGTTTTGAGCAAGCAAATACTTAACCTTCTCATAGGTGCCCAGGACAATGGAAGGGCAGCGAGTGGTCCGGCCGGCGGGATCGTCATCAAGGATGGCATCGCAGCGGGTCCCGCCGTACTTTCTGCCGTATTCATCCGAAAACCACTCCACCAGTTCGGAGATCATCAGGTTGAGCCGTTCGTCTTCCTCCTCATCGGGAGCGCCTCTGCCGGCGTACAGCCCAAGCAGGCATGCGCCTCCCGTCAGGGCGCCGCAGACCTCGCCGGAGAACCCCAGCCCTCCCGCCAGGCCCGCCATCGAGCGAATGAGGTCCGGATTTTTCTTCCCCTGAGCTTCAAGACCCATGAAAAGCAGTATCTGGCTACAGTAGAATCCCTGATGCGCCAGTTGGAGCATTCGGATCGTTTCGTCAGTCACTGGTTGACTCCCTGTGGATTTTTCTAGCAACAGCGAGAAAGTAGCCGGGGTTTGCCAACGACACGGCATGCCGGATCTGCGGGCATTGCTCCACACGGGTCGTATTCGGGAGCCGGCGCAGGAAGTGTTCAAGGGATACCTGCGAAAAAATCAGCCGGGCGGCGAATTCTTTCAGCGCCTGCGAATGATCCTCCCAAAAGGCCACAGCAAACCCTCCGCCCTCGAGCCTTCGCAGCCATTGCTCCTTTGAGACGGCCCCGCTCATGCAGCATTCAAAAGGCGTCTCCTGCAATTTCGCTCCCTCATGCGGGTCGTGCGCGTAGACATCATGCACCAGCAACGACCCACCAGGCTTCAATACCTTTGAACACTCATCAAGCACGTTCTCGGGGCTTTCCATCAGCGAAAGGCTGCATTCCGCCAGGACAGCGTCCATGATCGAATCGGTGAAGGGAAGGCGGTGGGCCGATGCCAGAACAAAAAGCAGGTCCGGTTTTTTTGCGTGTCCCTCGGCCGCAAGGATGATCGAAAGGTCGATTCCAATGGCGCGAAGTGCGCACCTCTCGGTCAGGTAACGCAGGGTTGCGCCCGTTCCGCACCCGACATCCAGCACCAGGGCGCCGGGGCGCAAACCCGACAGGGCGACGGCTCTTTGCGTCAATTCAAGTCCGCCGGGCCTTATCAGCCCCTCCCCCGCCTCGCGAAGAGCGGGGTTTTCGTACAGGCGGCATTTTTCTGAGAACATCCAATTATTTATCCTCCAGGAGCTTCTCCACCTCCAGCATTTTTCCCACCGCGAGGTTCTCGGGTACGAATACCTGGCCGCAACGGGGACAACTCAAAAGGTCAACGGGGAACACGCTCCCCAGGTAACCTACGTTAACTTTTCCAGGTTCGAGGGGAAGCTCGCACTTTGCGCAGACCCAATCTATTTCGGCGGGAGCGGCATCTTTTGCGTTCACGAGTTTATTTCCTCGGAGATTTCCATTCTGTGGCTGTAAGCGTTGTGGATGATGAATTCACCCTCGCTGGGCGTGTACTCCACCCAGTAGGTCACAGCGACCGGTTTGTGGTGGGCCAGAAAACGACCGGTCCGCCGGTTGTGAAGCCTGACCCCGCTTCTTTCGGCAAAATCGACCACCTGCTGGATATCGGAATCAAGAATCTGCCTCTGTTCCAGTAGCTCTCTCAGTTCGTTGGAAATGTTCAGCCGTATCATTTCGAAGGTTTCCTTCCCGGCGGGGGTTTCTCTCCAAAGGTCTTTAAGCAGGGTATTCTTCAGCCTCACCCTGTTTTCGCGCCTGAGTGTGTAGCCGGGGCCCCGCTGTTGCGCCGCCTCGTCTATCGGCGCTCCCAGCACCAGGTCCAGCAAATGGAGCGTGCGCTTGCCTCCGGATGCCAGATAATCGCGGCACATGGCGCAGTAGGCGAGATAATCGGATTCGCTCTGTTGGATGCGCCTGCTGATGAGGTTGCGGGCAAGGTCGGGGTTGGCGAAGAACATAAGGCCTCCGTAACCGCAGCACTCGGTTTTCTCGCGGCTCAGGGGCAGTTCTTCTATCTCGAAGCCTGTTCGACGCAGGATGTTGCGCACGCTTTCATGGACCTTTTTTTCATGCCTCGTGCTGCACGCATCATGAACGGCAAGAGTCCGGGAAGGCTCTGCGGCATGCGGGGGCGCTTCGGGCAGGCCCAGGTTGTCCAGCACTTCCCAGAGGGAGACTATACCGGCCTCGGGCAAATGCGTCTTGAAGATCTCATAACAGGTGGAGCAGGCGAGGATGATCTCGGGTTTTTCCATCTCCTCCCACAGCGCCCTGATATCGCGGAGCGAGGACGAAAAAAGTTCCGTTCGGCCTGACCACTCCGCCGGGGCGCCGCAGCATCGCAGCATGAGCCCGACTCCGCCCGAGAGCTTTTGGCACAGAAGGCCGTAAGTTTTTCTTACATGCTCGGGGGCCGAAGCACTCAACTGGCAGCCGGGGAAAAAGAGCCGCCTGCTCGTATCGGTTCCCGGTTGAAGGCGCGCCAGGGCGCAGGTTTCACTGTTGCTGAAGATCATGTCCCGGATGGGAAAGTCATGGGCTGAAGGGGGCATTCTCCCCTGGCTCACCATCACTTCACGGGCTTTTTTGCAAACCAGGCCCATGTGCAGGTCTTCGGGGCATACCTCCCGGCAAAGTCCGCACAGGCTGCATGAATTGATGAGTTTGTTCGCATGCCGATGGCCCATCACGATGGCCAAATTATTGTATATCTGCCGAATGTATTTTTTCGGGTAGCTTCCGAAGCTGTTCAGGTACTCGCAGACTTTTACGCATTCGAGGCATTGGCACTGGATGCATCTTTTTGCTTCCAGGACCGCTTCCTGCATCGAATATCCAAGGGTCTCGCCGGCCATTGGCACCGCAGGCGCCGGCTCGACTCCTTCCGTGCTGGTAAAGAGGCGTGTCTGATAAGATCCTTCTCCGGCACGGGCGGCCGTAAGAGAAACATTCTGGAGGGCCCTGTCGATGGAGACAGCAGCCCTTCTTCCGTCGGCCATCGATTCGATCGGCGAAGGGCGCTCGCGGGCGCGACGGATGCTGCCGCCGGCAAACACCTTTGATTTCGTTGTCGCCAGGGTAACCGGATCTATCACCACCTGTCCCTGCTCATCGACAGCAAGATCTCCCCTGCCTTCCTTTAGAAAAGGGGGAGCGAATCCTCCCGAAGGCGGTTCGCCGGTAGCCAGGTATACCGCATCGAATTCTTCACAGATGCGGTTAAGCAATATATTCTCTCCCACCGTTACGTTCGTGCGGATGATTACGCCGACCTTTTCCAGGGCCTTCAAATCGGCCTCAATCACCTCCTCGGGCAACTGCCCGGCGGGAAAACGGAACAAAGACCCTCCCGGCCTGGCCTCCTTCTCGAATACCTCAACCGAATACCCTTTCCTTGCCAGGTCAAAAGCGGCTGTAAGACCGCTGAGCCCTGCCCCTACCACAGCGATCCGTCTGTCCTTTTTGGGCAGGACCACGTCCCCTTCCTTAAGATCGCCGGCCCAGTCCAGGCAGGCTTTTTCGAGATCCCTGATCGACACCGCCGCTCCAACCTCGCCTCGCCTGCATATGGCCTGGCATGGTCGGTCGCAGATGCGGCTTATGATTCCGGGGAATGGGACGGTTTTCCTGTAAATCCTAGCCGCCGAGGCAAAGTCGCCTTTGGCGATTGCCGCAGCCATGCCCCGGGCGTCAACGTGGACAGGGCAGGCTGCGGCGCAGGCAGGGGGTTGTTCCTGGATACACCTGGCCTCAAGCCTGCCCAGTTCTTCCTGTTCCACTCTTTTGCGTCCACCGTCTGGAAGTTTGTGGCGGGCACAGAAACTGTGCCCACCAACTAAAAATTAGAAACTCAAAACTCAAAACTACTTAAGTCCCGCCAGCACCTTCTCGGGCAAGACGGGCAGTTTGGTGATGCGCACACCGCAGGCATTGTAGATCGCATTGACAACGCAGGCATGAGGCGAAGTCAGGGGGAGTTCTCCCACGCCGGCCGCTCCGAAAGGACCGTTGGCTCGAGGCGTTTCCACATAGTAGATATTGAAGTTATCGGGGATATCTTTTGCATATGGGATGCCGCATGAAAGCAGGGTAGTATGCTTCTTGAGGTCCTCAAAGTCCTCCGAGAGCGCGAGTCCGATGCCCTGGGCCACGCCTCCGTAAATCTGCCCGTCCACGACGAGTTTATTGTTTATCTTGCCAACGTCGGCCACTATCGTAAATCCCTCGACTTTCGCCTTTCCGGTCTTTAGGTCCACAGCGACTTCGCTCATGAACACTCCGTACATGTAGACAGCGAACGGCCTGCCCTGGGCATTTTCGTCGCAGGCCGCATTCATGGAGGCGGTCCACTTGCCGGCGTAGCGAAGGGGAATGTTTTCGGCAACCATTTCGTCATAGGTGCGATAGCCGCCATTTGCTTTTTTCATAGCAGCAAGAAGCAGTTCGCAGCCGCTCTTGATGGCGTTGCCCGTAATAACCTGCTGGCGGCTTCCGCCCGAAGGGCCGCTGTTGGGAGTTATGGCCGTATCGTTCATGACCAGCCTGATTTTGTCGGGAACTATCCCAAGCGGGCGCAGCGCTTCGTGCGCCGTTCCAAGAGCTCCCATATCGGCGCCCTGGCCGTGGTCCTCCCAGCTGGAATAGAGCGTGACGCCCTCCTTTGTCAGCTCGACGCCGACCTCGGAGCCGTCGGGGCCGTCAAGACCGCAACCGTAAATGCCGATGGATACGCCGACACCCTTTTTGACTTCAGCCGTGGATTCGGCCTTCGCCTTCTCTTTTGCTTTCTGGTAGAGCGGGCGCATCTTGTCGATCATTTCCTTGAAGCTGAAGACTTCAGGCTCCTGTCCCGTTGGGGTGGTGTCACCCGGTCGGTATACGTTAAGGGCGCGCAGCTCCAGGGGGTCCATACCAATCTTCTCCGCCAGTTCATCCATAAGGACCTCGCCGGCGAGGAAACTCTGAGGGGAGCCGTAAGCCCGGAAGGCTGAACCCCAGGCATGGTTGGTGCACACAGTGCGGCCAAGGCCCCGGATATTGGGGATGCCGTAACCGGCGCCGATGAACTGTGCTCCGCGCAGTGTGAGAAGATCTCCGAACTCGGAGTAAGGACCATGGTCCACAACCCAGTCCGATTCCATGGCGGTTATTTTGCCGCTCTTGTCCGCGCCGTACTTGAGCTTGATGAAAAAGGGCGAGCGCTTGCCGGTATATGTGATGTGCTGATAGTAGTCATATTTGAGAAAAACAGGTCGTCCTGTAGCCATGGCGGCGACCCCGACCAAAGCCTCCATTGTCGGGCTGAACTTGTAGCCGAAGGTGCCGCCGGTAGGATTCTGCACCAGTCGCAGCTTATCGGGTTCGACGCCAAGACCGGGGGCGATCATCGCGTGGTGCAGGTGGATGCCTATGCTCTTCGAGTGAATGGTGAGCCGGCCTTCATCATCGTAGTAGGCGAATCCGACATCGGGTTCCATCGTAAGATGAGGCTGCCTCTGGAGGTAGAACTCGTCTTGCACCGCGTAGGCGGCCGAATCCATAAGCGGCTTCGTCTCGGCGCCCTTTGCAATCTTTTGCTCGAAGTAGACGTTAGGCGTTCCGGGGTGGATCTCGATGGCGTCATCTGCCATCGCGGCAGGCGCGCTCATGTAGGCGGGAAGCTCCTCGGTCTTGACTACGACCTTTTCGGCCGCAGCCCTGGCGTTGGCTTCCGTATCCGCACAGACAATGGCAATAGCGTCTCCGAACTGAAAAATCTTCTGATCGCACAAAATAGGACGGTCCCAGCCGTCACCTTTGTTGGTGGGGAAGGTGATGAGCCCGGTGATGCGGTTTTTGCCCTTGACGTCCTTGTGGGTCACCACCTTGTAGATGCCTGGCATCTTCTCGGCCTCGGAGGCGTCTATGGAAAGTATGTTGGCATGCGAAACCTTCGCCTGCACCAGAGCAAGCCGCAGGGTGTCGGGAGGCATTTTCAGGCCGAGGTCCGCGCCGTAATCGCAGGTTCCGGTAACCTTGGCAAGTGCGCTGGGACGCGGATATTTTCCACCCCAGATCCTTCCGTCGGCAGGAACCTGGTAGGCAAGGGCTTCCTTTTTTATTTCTCCGCGCACAACGCGGGCCGCATCCATGACCGCATCCACCAGCTGCTTGTAACCTGTGCAGCGGCAAACATTGCGATGTCTTTGGAACCAGTCGCGGACCTCCTCGCGGCTGGGACTGGCATTGGCATCCAAAAGGCCCTTGGCCGATACGATGAATCCGGGGCTGCAAAAGCCGCATTGCGACCCGCCGTGAACCATCCAGGCCAGCTGGAGGGGATGGAGGTTATCGCGCGTACCGATCCCCTCAATAGTTGTAATGTTCGCGCCATCCCCGACATTTTTCATTTTGATGGCGCAGGAACGAACGACGTTGCCGTCCATGATGACCGAACAGGAACCGCAATGGGCCGTTCCGCAGCCCACCTTGGTGCCCGTCAGCATCAACTGCTCCCGTATCACCTCCGCAAGGATGGCCTCGGGATCGACAATCATGGTCCTTGGCACTCCATTCACATTGATGACTTTCTTGAGCATCGTTTCCTCCGTTGCCTGAGCGTTCTTGCCAAGACTGCACGTTGGGCCGCCTCCGCTCTACAAAAAGCACACACAGCCCGCCATGCGGGAACCTGAGAAAATCCCAGCGCATTATCCCCTCACTGGGAGGAACTTGCGGCAGGCAGCTCGAAATCGAACAGGAAAATTCACCAGGGTTCGCAGGAGAAGAATTAAAGCATGCCGGCTTCAGCATCCTAATAAAATCAATGCCGCAGGGCAGAGCGACAGTTCCGCACATGCATTATGCGCCTCTAGACATAATGACCGAAATGAGCGACTTTTGCAACAACATTTATGGACAGAACATTTATGGACCGCATTTATGGAGGCCATGTGGAAGGGCTTTCTCCCGTCATGTCACATGCTCCTTTTATCGATATTTACTCCGGAGTCCCTTCAAGGTCCTCGCCCTTAAACCCGGTCGCCTTCACCCGGACCGCTTTCCCAAAACAATTGTTCTCATCGGCATGGACAAAAACCCTTATATAGTTGTTCGACAGTCCCTCCCACAAACGGGGTTGAACTCCAGTTTCGATAAGCACTTCAAGGCATTGCCCAATGAATTTCTGCCTGAAAGCACGTTTTTTTAACCTGCTCAGCGCCTGTAAAGCGGCTGCCCGGCGCTTTAGCTCAACTCCCTCTATAAGGCCGGGGAGACCGGCGGCGGCAACGCCCGGGCGCGGCGAAAAAGGGAACACGTGAAGGTAGGCAAAAGGCAGAGCCTCAATGAAGCTGAGCGTGTTTTCAAACTGTTTTTCGCTTTCCCCCGGAAATCCGGTCAGCACATCGGTCCCGATTGAGGCATCGGGGAAAACCGAATGGATTTGGCTGACAAGTTCGGCGTAATATCGAGCGTTATACGGACGGCGCATTCGAGCCAGGATTTCAGGGTCCGCACTTTGGAGGGGGATGTGAAAATGGCGGCAAATCCAGGGAGCCGACTCTATCGCGTCGAGCAGATGGGCATCGAGTTCCTCAGGCTCCAGCGAACTGAGCCGAAGACGCCCCGGCCTGCGGCTCGACCCGATCCTTTCGATCAGTCGAGACAAGCTGAGTTGTGGTTCGAGATCTCTGCCCCATTTTCCCAGATGGATGCCCGTAAGCACTATTTCATGGTATCCAGCGCGGATGAGTTGCTCCATCTGCGCCAGCACCAGGTCGGCGGGAAGACTCCGGCTGGGCCCTCGCAAGTACGGCACCACACAGTAGGAGCAGAAAGAATCGCACCCGTCCTGAATTTTCAACGTGGCCCGGGTTCGACCCGTATGCATGCCCGATACCGGGAGGATTTCAAATTCCAAGCACGAACGCGGTGAGCGATCCAGTGCAAGGCATGGCTCCTCTAAGCTGCCGGGCCGGTTAAGCCACTCCAGGATGTTGAATTTTGCCGGGTTGCCCAGAATGTGAGTGGCCAACTTCTCACCTGCTATGCGATCGCCCTCCAGTTGAGCATAGCATCCCGCTGCCACGATCATCGCATCCGGATTGGCGCGCCGTGCCTTCCTGAGCAACTGTCGTGTCTGGGAGCCGGCCCTAGCCGTTACCGCGCAACTGTGTACGATATATATGTCCGCTCTGCGCCCAAAGGGCACCAGGCGATAGCCCGCCAGCTTCAGCACTTCAAGGAAATATGAAGTTTCATACTGGTTGACCTTGCATCCCAGTGTTTCAACCGCAACGGTCGCTGTTTTGAGGTCCATGCCACAGTCCTACAGACCGGCGCCTTTCGCATTCCCGCTGTCACTGTAAAACGCCATGCTTGCAAAGGTCACGAAAGAGCCCAATTCATCGACAACGGCATGAGATTGGCGCAGGGTCCTTCCATGGACGCGCCCCTGGAGGGCTTTTGCCATCGTGTAGAGGGGCGCTGCCCCGCAGATCTTCCTGCTGTTGGCGTCCCGGTTGACCTGATTGATGAAATCGTCTGCGCGGCATTGCTCCAGCAGCTTCAAAAGAACACCATCCGAAGAAAGATTCTGCTGGATCGTTCCCTTGTGCGGCAGGTACCCGTCGCCATAGCGCGGGCCGACATGAGCAAGATCGACACTTGCTATAATGCCGACCGAATGCTTTTGTCCAAAAACAAGTTGGCTTAAAGACCGTGCGAATTCATCGACGAGGTCCTTGCACGAGATCCATTCCTCGTGCGCAAAGGAGCACAGTATCGGGACTATGCGCGCCCGGGGCTGCAAGCAAGAAAGAAATACCGCCTGGAATTCTATCGTATGCTCGGTGCGGTGATTATATTCGCTGGCGCGTATGTCAAAGGGCGTGCGGCGCAGCAGTTCATCGCAAACCTCGATATCGCACAGAACCGGGCCCAGAGGCGTTTCGAAATCCTTAACAGTCAATGCAAAGCAGTTTTCGATGAAATCATGCCCCGTTCCGAGCACTATCCAGGTTTCGGGGACCGATGCTTCGGCAGCCGATTTGTAGGCGTGGGCAAAGCAGGCGCCGCCTGCATTAAGATCGATATGCGGGGCCACAAGGCCGACGATTTTGCCGGTGCGTTCGCCTGCCGCATCGGGAAAGCCGGGGCCGCCGTTTTCGGCTATGAAAAAAGAATAAAGTGTTTTTCGAAGGCCCTCGGGGTCTGCCGGGTAGCTTACCCCGGCGTAGCGCATCTTTCGAACGGGGCTGCCTAGAAACTGGGAAATCTCCCTTGCCGCGAGGCTACGGAACCGGTCATTGTCCAAAAAGAGGTGTTCATCGAGGGTCGCCACCAGCTGCTGCAACTCTTCAAGGAATAGCAACCGACCGGTTCGCCTCATGAAATCGGCCTGCAAGTCCCTCAGTGAATTGCTGCCGTTCATGCCGGCCAGGATTGGGACAACGTGAGCTGGAAAAACCAGATTCTCCTGAGCATAGCCGATCCGGTCCCTGAGAAGCAACATCCTCTCGCCGGAACGTTCAAACGGATGGGCTTCGAGTCCATTCCGCAGCTTTGGATATTCATTTTGCGCCATAATCGAAAATTCCCGGGCAACATGTTCAGCTTAACGCGCCCTTCCCCTGTTGAGAAGGGGAATTTATTGACTGAAAACCACGATAATGTTAATTCTGAAAAGGTTTGCCGTAACCGCTTTTTCGTCTTTTCGACCGGAGGATCAGTCTTTTAATGTTTCATAAGCGCTTGCTATTTTGTCTTTTAATCGCTCTGTCCGGCTGCACCCAGCTTACCGGGCCCTCTCACCTCGGCTCTGTCCCACAGAAGGCCGCCGCCACGAGGGCCGAAGTTTACTATGATTACCTTGCCGCCCAAAGATATGTTAGCGAAAAACAGTTCGATAAAGCAATAGAAGCTTACCAAAATGCTTTGCAGATAGACCCGCAATCGCCCACATTGCTCAGTGAGCTGGCCCTGATCTATTTACGGCAGGGCAAAGTCGACTCCGCCCTGAAACTTGTCGAACAGTCGATCCGAGCCGCCCCTGATCACGCGCCGTCTTACCTTCTGCTGGGTCAGCTCTATGCCAGTAAAGGGCAGATCGGGCCGGCCATAGATGCCTACAGGCGGGTCATTGAGATTAACCCCTCCGAGGAGGATGCCTATCTTCTGCTGGGCGCCTTGTATGCTCAGGAAAAACGCTTCAATGAGGCCATCGAAATTTTCGATCAGCTCAGAGATGTAGTCCCTGACAACCCCATGTCGCTCTATTACAAGGCGCGGATTTTCCTGGACATGAAATATTACGGGCAGGCGGAGAAGATACTGAGGGACCTGCTGGCTGCCGAACCGGGGTTTGAGAACGGGCTGCTCGATTTGGCCTATATTTTCGAAGTTACAGACCGTCCGCGTGAGGCTGAAAAGACCTATGAAAAGATTATTTCAGCCAATCCGGCAAGCGTGCAGGCCCGCACCAGGCTCGGCAACCTTTATATGCGGGAGGACAGGGCCGGTGAGGCTATCCGGCAATTTGACCAGTTGCTCAGGATTAACCGCAAAGACCCGGAGAGCCGGCTTAAAATAGGCATAATCCAGCTTCAGCAGAAAAACTATGAAGACGCCATAAACGAGTTTGCCTATTTGCTGAAGGAAGATCCCAAATACGATCAGGCCCTTTACTATCTCGGGGCCGCATACGAAGAAAAGGCCGACTATGAACAGGCAATACGCAACTTCCGGCTGATTTCTCAGGCCAGCCCCATGTGGAATGCTGCGCAGTCCCGCCTGGCCATGGTTTTCGTAAAACTCAAAGATTTCGACAGCGGCGTAAGGGTACTGAACGAGGCCATCGCCAAAAGCCCCGACGTGAGTGAGCTTTACCTTTACCTGGCGGCCATATACGAAGAAGCCAACAAATACGAAGAGTCGATCAAAGCTCTGGACCGCGGGCTGGAAAAGCAGCCCGATAATACGGAATTGCTTTTCCGCAAAGGGATCGTCATAGACAAAACAGGGCAGAAGCAAGAAGCCATCGAGATCATGCGCAAGATTTTGGCCATTGAGCCAAAGAACCCCAATGCTCTTAACTACATCGGCTACAGCTACGCAGAGATGGGGACAAACCTTGTCATCGCCAGGGAGATGATAATTCAAGCTCTGGACGCTTCGCCCGATGATGGATACATCCTTGACAGCCTCGGCTGGGTCTATTTCAAGATGGGACAGCACAAGAAGGCCCTGGACACTCTTCTGGAGGCGATTAAACGGGTGCCCGACGACCCGGTCATTCAGGAACATCTGGGTGACGTCTACCTGGAGCTCGGCAAGAAGGCGAAGGCTACCGAGGCTTACCAAAAAGCGATCCAGTTCAATCACTCCGAACCCGAGAAGATCAAAACAAAGCTGGAGTCAATAAAATAGAAAACTCAAAATATGGCATTGATTTCGCGTCTTTCCACATCCGGACCGCGATCCGGCCCCCGATCGGGTCCGGGGCAGGCTTCGCGTTGCAAATGGCGCTTTCGCCTTCTTTTTCTCCTCGCGATCTCTGCGGGGTGCGCCAGACAGTTAGTTCCTGCCGTGCAGCTTCCCCCCGCCTCGGGAAAGCCTACTGTTCCATCTTTGGAAATCGCTAAACTCAAAGAAAGATCGAACTTCTGGCGCGATTACCAGTGCAAATTCCGGATCAGGGTTGACAGCAAAACCTCTAAATTCATCTCTCGGGCGCTTGTTTTGGCAAAAGAGCCCAACTTCCTCAGGTTCGAAACATTTACTCCCCTGGGCCAGACGGCTGCCCTTTATGTCTCTAACGAAACCGGCCCCTCGCTCATGATTCCTTCTGAAAAGGCGATCTTCACCGCCCGGCGTTCCGAAACCCTTGCCCGCGAGTTTCTGGGCATCGACCTGCCGGTCGATCTCTTTCGTTGGCTGCTGACCGCTTCCGTGCCTCCGGAGCAGATCGATCACAGTGAAAGCCGCCTGGACGGAGGCTTGTGGCGTCTCATTTCAAACAGCGCCGGCGCATATTTCGAGTGGCAAATTTCAGCCCGCCCGCCCGCCCTACAAGGTCTTCTGGTTCACAGCACAGGGTTCGAGGGACGGGTTTCATACGACCCGCCCGTTGAGCTCACAAAAGATGCCGCGCCAGGCAAGATTCGAATATCGTCAAGTGAATGGTCATTGGAGATTTCTCTGGAGCAGTTAATGCCCGCTCCACAATTCCGGCCTTCGGCATTTTATATGCCAAACCTGGCTGACGTGCGAAAGGTCGATCTGGACACCATAAAATGAGCACGGTGGATCGGAGGCGAAAGCGCTTTGCTGTGGACATAATGCTGGGCAGGCTGGCAAAGTGGCTCCGGGTGCTTGGATTCGACGCCGCGTCGATGGTTCTCAGCGGGCCCGGTATGGATTCCCTGCTTTCACAAGGACTCATTCCGGTTACCCGCGCAGTGAAATTCCGCGATATCGAGGGCGTCCTTTTTATTCATGGCAATCATCACCGCGAACAGTTGAAAGAGTTGATAGCCTCGCTGAGAATAACTATCGACGAGTTGCGGCCGTTTTCAAGATGCAGTCTTTGCAATGCCGAGTTACTTCGGATACCGAGGGAGGCGGCCCTGGGCGCCGTTCCCGACTACGTCTTCGAAACTGCTCCTTATTTCCACAAATGTCGGGAATGCGCAAAAGTGTACTGGCCCGGAAGCCACCGGCAAAAAATGATGGATGAGATGAGGGAACTGGGGGTAGAGGGATTTGGCGATTCGGGGAGCTGAAAATTTAGGGATTAATGCGAGGTTGAGGCGACGGTCGCTCGTTTTGACAGGGAAATATATCCCGCCCGCCTCGTCTCGGAAGCTTATCCGGACGAGATTATTTTTTGAGTCCGTTTAGAGGTTTAAACCAGCAAGGCAAGAAAGGAGAACATCGAGCCTTCGAAAACTTTTTCGACCGCAGCCCCCAAAATCATCCTGCCCAGGGTCGGACCGACCCTCGATACTACGGTCTCTAAGGGATGTTCCTTTTCCAGCGTTTGTCCAATTTTATAATATCCCTTTTCTTCCAGAACCTTCAAAATGGACTTGCAATCCGTCTGGGAACCCGAGTAGTTGATCGTGACGCTTCCAGTCAGGCTGTTGATTGCAACCGCGTCGATTCCCGGGAACGAGTCGAGCAGTTGACGAACTTTTTCACTTTCCGCGGGGTTCTGCTTGATTATGGGTGTTTTGATTCTGAGTCTCCCGGGAGTAATGTGGCAATAGTAGCTCATGGTCACCTCTTGATTTTTGCTTCTTTCAAAACCCTACAACAATCCCCCCTCCCTTTGACGCCATCAAGATACACTCTTAATGTTACGGACTTGTTACAAAATCCGCACAATTTACAGACATTTGGCCATAATTGGAGTTTAAGTTGTTTTCAAGAAGATTTACTGACTAGAAAAAGCCTGTCGAGGTGTTTTCTAAGAGAGTTTTGGACCGAGGGGTCTTTTTTGCCGTTGACCAACTGTTCCCAGAAGGCCGGAGCTATTGCCCCGGTGTCATATATGATGACTATGGAGCGGGCAGCCATGTTAGCTCTGGCTTCCAGAATGCCCTTAAAGTGATTTGCCAGGTCTTCGACGTCAAGGTCCTGCGCTAGAAGCAACGCCGGCAGTTTGACCCTCAGTCTTATGCGTCCCGGAATATGGTGGACAATGGACGTTTGAGCGGCGAGTTCAATGAGGCTGTCCAAAAGAACGTCTTTGTCCGGGGTCCGCCGCTCCATTGCCGCGCTTGCGCGATCCTTTGCTCATAGTGTTTTATGTCATTAAAATGTAACAGACATTTAACTTGACACCACCAAACCGGCACCCTAACGTAACGTTTATGTGAACATACTAGTTGGTTTTCCAATTCACCTCAAACAGGACGCGGACCCTCATGGCCGAGCATACACAAATTGTGTCGAGCACGCCCGCGCGCACCCGAATCAGGGTCTCGCGCAAAAGGCGTAATCCAAAAGAGATGGCCCGGCTTGCCAAGGCCCTCGGGAAATCCCCAAAGGTAAGCCGCGTCCAAACTAATCTACACGCCGGCACTCTAATTGTCCACCATAACGAAGAAGCGCTCGCAGACATCAAGGCCGAACTGAGGGACCTGGGTGTCATTTTGATGGCTGCAGCGGGTGTCCAAACTTCGGCGCGGTCGCTGACAGATGCGGTTTTTGATCTCGACAGGCAACTGGGTTTGGCGACCGGAGGTCTTTTGAGTCTAAAGCTGCTGGTGCCGGCCGGATTCACTGCGCTTGCCGTTTTACAACTTGCCAGGCGCGGTCTCGAAATAGGGGGGGCGCCCTGGTACCTGCTCGCTTACTTCGCGTTCGAATCCTTTGTCAGACTTGGCGGTCCGGCACAACAATGCGCGCCGGCAGACTTAAACTCCGAAAAGCGGGCAGATACTGCGTAATACAATTTTATCGAACAACTGACCTGACTCAGAACTTGATTTCCTTAAGTTGACGGACATGGGCCGGTTTGTGTGGCATGGAGGAGGCGGAAAATGGCTCTTTTTGACAATGGGGTTAAGATTGGAACGGGTCTGGCAATCGGTCTCGGAGCTCTGCTCCTGGCGCCTGCGATCCTTCCGGCGGTGTCTGCGGTAATGAGGCCCCTGGCAAAGGCGTCCATAAAAGGAGGCGTATTGCTGTTTGAAAAAGCCCGGGAATTGATTGCCGAAGCAAAAGAATCGATAGAGGATCTGGCTGCCGAGGCTCATGCGGAACTTGTTCAGGAAAGACTTGAGGCATCTTCGCAGGCGTCAGGCGGCCCCGTGGATGAGGCCGACACCCGCTGAGAGCGCCCGTTCACCTTAGAGGAATTCCATTTGGTCGAGACTTTGCACTCCGCCATAACCGGCAGAAC
>DASPQK010000382.1:0-38536 GCA_035624985.1 Syntrophobacteraceae bacterium
CGGGGCGAATGAGGGCGTTCCGAAGGAGGTGATTTTCTTCAAACCGTGAATTTCACATGAAAGGTGAACAGATGCTGCCGATAATTTCGATTGTGGGAGCTTCAAACTCGGGTAAGACGACTTTCCTCGAGAAGCTGATTCCGGAGTTGGTCTCGAGAGGGTACAGGGTTGGGGCCGTCAAACACGATGCACACGGGTTCGAAATGGATCGCGAGGGCAAGGATACCTGGAGATTAAGACGGGCCGGCGCCGGAGTGGTAGCCATTTCGTCGGCGGATCAGCTTGCTTCGATCCGCCGGACCGAAGCGGAAATGAGCCTTCAGGAAATTGCAGGGCGTTTTTTCTGGACCGAGGATATACTGATTACGGAGGGGTTTAAGAGGGCGCATTTTCCGAAAATCGAAGTATTCCGCGCCGCTGTGGAGCCCAAGCCGATCTGCGGCCAGGGCGATAACCTCATAGCCATCGTCTCCGACGATACGGTGGATGCGCAGGTCCCGAAATTCTCGTTCGCCGATCCGCGAGGGGTTGCCGAATTTATCGAAAACCGCTATCTCAAGGACCGCAAGAAGCGCAAAATGCTACTTCATCTCGACGATAAACCAGTGCCGATGAACGATTTCGCGGAGGATTTCGTTGTCAAGGGAATAAAGGGCATGTTATCGGCCCTTCGGGGCTACGACAACCCTAAAACCATCTCCATACTTATCCGGCTGGGGGAGGATGATTGATAGCGGGGGCAGTCCTGGCCGGAGGAAAGAGCCTTCGGTTCGGCAAAAACAAAGCGTTTCAGCAGTTAGGGGGCAAACGGTTCGTGGATCTGGCCATCGAGTCTTTGCGCCCGTTCTGCGATCCTATCATGCTTGTTGTAAACGAGATCGAACCTTATCTGGATATGGAAGTGATGCTGGTGCAGGACATAATCCCTCACCTTGGACCGCTCGGAGGGATTTATACGGCCCTGCTTTTCAGTCCCATGGAATGGGTTTTTGTAAGGGCGATCGATATGCCTTTGCTGGTTCCTGAAGTGGCGTCTCTTATTATTGACGCCAAAGAAGGCTACGATGCGGTTGTCCCCAAAATCGACGATTTCGATGAGCCCCTTCTGGCTCTCTACAATCGCAGGTGCCTCCCTCTTATCGCGAATCAACTGAAAGGACCCGGCAAGCACAGAGTGGGCGACCTTTATAGAAAAATAAGGTTACGGGCTATCACCCGGGCCGAATGGAGCAAAGTCGATCCCCGGGGGCTCAGCTTCAAAAACGTCAATACCCTCTCAGACCTGGCTGAAGTCGATGGACTTGAAAGAAGCTAAACGGGCAGCGCTGGACCTTGCTGAAACGCTCGATTGGGAACTGGTCGAACTTGGCGCGGCTTTGGACAGGGTGGTTGCCGAGCCCATATCGGCGGGCCGGGACATCCCTGGCAGCGCCAGGTCGAAATGGGACGGTTTTGCCCTGATGAGCGCGGATTGCCAATCCGCCCATCCCGATAAGCCCGTGGTGCTCGGGTTCGCCCGCGGGGAAACATCGGCCGGCAAAAAGCCGGAAGAACAAGCGAGTAGAGGAAAGTGCTTTCGAATAATGACCGGGGGCATGCTTCCGGAAGGTGCGGATGTGGTTATCCCCTTTGAACACGCAACGACCAGCGACAGGGGCCTAATCTTAAGCGAACCGCTGCGGCCAGGATCGGGGGTGATCGCCGCCGGCAGCGATGCCAGAAGCAGCGATCTTCTGCTGCGGGAAGGCGACGTGCTCACCCCTACGCGGCTCGCCCTTGCAGCGGCGACGGGCAGGCAGGCGCTTCGGGTAACCCGCCGTCCTCGAGTGGCGATCCTGGCCACAGGGGACGAACTCAGCGAGGCGGGCTGCCGCGACGAGTCAGTGTCGATCTTTTGCAACAATATTTATCTTTTTGCCAATCTTGTCAGGGCGGCAGGAGGTGAACCCATCGAACTGGGAGCGGCCCCGGACGACCCGGCGATAATATGCTCACGGCTGGAAAAAACCGATGCCGACCTTTTGATTACAACCGGCGGCATGGGTAAGGGGAGCAGGGATTTCATATTGGAGGTCTGGAAACGGCTTGGTCTAGAGATTCATTTTGACCGGCTCAATCTTGTTCCGGGTAAAGGGAGCGCTCTGGCGGCAGGCGAGGGGCGCATTTTTCTGGGCCTTCCAGGAAATCCGCGGGCAGGCAGGATAGTCTATGAAGAGATTGCGGCGCCGGTGATACGGCGTTTTCTGGGGTTGAACGGTCCGGCAGAGTTCGCCCTGGACGCCTGCACCCTGGATACGATGAGAAAGAAGGAAGGCATCTATCAGGCCTTTGAAGGCGTTATTGAAATGAGAGGCCCGTTTTGCGCATTCGCTCCCAACGAGACTTCAAGCGCCGGGCGCCCAAACGGGATTTCATCCTGGAGAAGCGGCCTGGCTTATACGCTCCTGGGGCCGTCGGATACCTGTGTCGCCAAAGGCGAGGAAATCCGGGTAAAAGTCCCCGACCTCCCACTGGGGAGTTGGGCGATTTTCCAGTGACGGCTGGAGGGTGAATGGTGGAAACCTGGAGGACCTGTTCGACGTTCACCGTTCGCCGCTTTTGGAGGGACATATGTTCAAGGGAACGGCAATCGAAGCCGGTTATTACAAAATTGTCGAAACGTTTATAGTTCCCAAGCTCATAGACTGGAAACTCACGCCGAATCACGTCAGCTACGGAGGGCTTTTGATCAGCATGCTGGCCGGGCTCTCCTTCATTTATTCGGCGATTCTGGGAGGACTGTTCACGCTGCTGACAGGTCTTCTGGATACCCTGGACGGTTCGCTCGCAAGGGCTACGGGTCAGAGCAAGAAATTTGGCGCCTTCCTGGATTCGGTCCTGGACCGATACACCGAACTCATGATCTATCTGGGCATCTGGTTCTATTTCTACCTCAATAACGCTCAGAATCATTACTCTCTGCTCATTATACTCATTCTTTTCGGCTCGCTCATGGTAAGCTACACCAGGGCTCGAGCTGAAGGGCTGGGCGAAAGGTGCCTGGGGGGAACATTCCAAAGAGGAGAAAGGATCGTTTTGCTTGGCGTTGCGGGAATCATCAACCCCTTCATAAACCAGTTGGCTGCCGGTCTTGCCATCCCCTGGGCAATTGATTTGTCCCTCAAGGGCGTGCTTGTCGTTCTCGCATTAGGCACCAACCTGACGGCCATGTGGCGCTTTGTGCATGTCTTGAACAATCTCAGGAAAAAAATCTAGACAGTATTCCACTCCGGATTCGGGGAAAAGAAAGGTCCCCCATTTTCGTTGACTGACATGAGAGATTAATCAGACTGGTTTTCCGCTGTTCACCGTTTGCTGGAATTCAAAGAGGGTTTGGGGCTTTCTTCAGGACCAGCATGTCGTCCTCCCGGTAGATTTCAAATGAATCCCCTACCCTGAATCCCAGCATATCGATCAAAAGGGCCCTATTAAGCGTTACGCTGCCGCTATGGCCGATTGTTCGAAAATTTCCGGTCTTGATCACCACAGTGGGGTAGGAAACCTGCGGCCTTGTGCGTTCGCGCCTGCGAAACAAGACGGCATCCTGTCTCTCAGGGATCTGCACAGCCTGGATGGCGGTAGTCTGAGCGGGTTTGTTGAATTCCACCTGCGGGATCTCACCCATTTCCATAAGACCTTTGAGATAGAGGTCCTGGACCTCGCTTTTGAATCTTAATCCGAACACCTTCTGGACCGATTCCAGGGACCGGCCGTTTCGGATTTCGTTGACCACCAGCTTCGGATCGATATTCTTGTACTCGATCTGCATACCTATCCTTCTTCTTATACTCTGAAAAGTTGGGAATTTCCCTGCGCCGCCGTGCGAATTGGCTTCATTGCGCCCGGCGATCAGGGGCACTGAAAAAAATAGGTTCCTGAAATCTCTCGCGCCAGGATTAATTGCCTGTCAATTTCCCGGATGGAAAATTAGAGCCTGGAAATATAGCCAACCGTAAATAACTGCATGCTCATTGTCAAGGAGGCGATCCACTACGATTATGGTTCACTTTCCCCGAAAAAGAGATAACCCCCCAGGAGAGAATTCCATTATATCAGGGAATCACCTTATGCCAGCAAAATTTTTCACTTCGCATTGAAAAAAATTCCCATGCTCCTCGTAAGATAGGTTTGATACGAAACCGGCGAGTATGTGCGCACGGCCAGCAGCAAACCTTGCCGTCGCCCGTGTTGGGCGTGTACAGGAGCCATCTTTCAAGGCCGGAAATCAACCGGCTCGATCAGCAGGTGCAAGAAACGGTCCTGAATTCAAAGAAAAGGAAGCAAATTTAAGGGTGAAGCCAATCCGAATTTGGGAATTTGAAAAAGTGTCCCTACTCTGTGCAGGGGACAGCCGCAAAAATATCCTAAGCCTGTCCGTGTCCATTTCAAGTTGGGTGAAAGCCCAAAGGGCGCGAGCCCGATCTTTTTGCCCAGCCCTGATGCACGCTCAAAACCTATCAACGGCAGGCCTGCAATCTGTCAGCCTTTTGACAGGGGCAATAACGCGACTTGCTTTCAAGGCAAAGATTAAACCATCGGGGGGAAGTCCGCCTCTTTTCGAACATTTTCTCCACAGGGTGATGATAAAAGTATGCGCTATGCGGTTTTGCGCGCTTTTGGCCTTCTTTTCACAACAGGTCTGCCTTCTCTTTGCTCGACTGAATGACCGCTTGCAGCCGCCACTTCGGCCTTTTTCCGCTTCCGCTCTTCCAGGAACTTGACAAGGTTGGCGGGGAGACCTCTTTTCTTAGCAGCTTTGCTTCGCGCCTTGGTCAAAGACTTTGCTGAAAGGGGTTGCTTGAGGGAAAATCCCCATTTTTGCTTGTACTCTCGTGGCGTGAGATTGTGGGAACTGAGGTGTTTTGTAGTCAATTGTCTCATTTCCGTTCCGCATTCCAGACAGGTAATCTTGTCATCCTGAATGGATTCACGAGGCTCTTTCCTGGCAAGCTGGGCCTCCACGCCTGATTCCTCGGCAATGTCCCTGTCCAGGAATACCCCTTTTTCTTCGGCCCTCTGCATCCTTTGCAAGGTAGAGAAGGTCCTGATCAGAGACTGTTCTATCTGCTCGGCGGACATTTGCCCAACCGAGGCCTGAGCCTGAACAATCTCAGCCGCAATATCCAGCAGTTTCTTCATTTTTCTCTCCTGACGAAAAATAAAACTATAGACCCTGCTATAAGATCACTCCCCGATTTAGTTTATCCTAATAGGCAAAATAAAACATCAAGTCAACAATAATCGGTGAAGCATAGTGAGCCGACGCGTTGATTTCAATATTTCAGTTCGTGGACTTACAAATTCCAGGAAGATTGGTTAATATTTGATAAAGACAATTGGAAAAGCAGCGTCTTCGCGCGCAGTACAATATCGAAGAAAAGCAGATGCGCAACTATGTGAGGATGGCCATGCAAAGGCCTGGAAACCCGGTAGACACCCTGGTTCAATTAGTCGAAACACGCCTGGACGCGGTGACCCATCGAGCCGGACTTGCCCGCACAATCTACCAGGCCCAACGGTTCATTTCACACGGCCATATCCTTGT
Organism: Syntrophobacteraceae bacterium; assembly: GCA_035624985.1. Taxonomy (GTDB): domain Bacteria; phylum Desulfobacterota; class Syntrophobacteria; order Syntrophobacterales; family Syntrophobacteraceae; genus SbD1. The sequence goes on from DASPQK010000382.1 coordinate 5,585, forward strand.
TAATGGGAAAAGGGTCGATATCGCTTCACAGCGGCTTGCAGTGAACGATCTGGTCAAGGTGAAGGAAGACAGCCGCCAGCTTGCTCCCTTTGTCGAGGCGGTAGCTGAGATGGTTGCGCGAGTTAGGGTCCGATACCTTGAGCGTTCCGGAGAACAAATGTCGGCAAAGCTTCTATACGTTCCCAAGCTTTCGGAGGTCCCCCTGCTCTGTGAAATGTCGATGGTTATCGAGTTCTATTCGAGATAAAGGCAAAGGGGAAACCGTAGGACCAGTTACGGTCGATCTGGATGATGAAGGCTGTTTAGGCTGCGGCGCATGTGCGGACCTTTGTCCCGAGGTCTTCGAGATGGACGACAGGTCCCGCCGCAAGGCCCGTGTAATCATATTCGAAGTCAGGGACAGAAGCTGCGTCCAGGAGGCCATAGCGGCCTGCCCGGCAGAGTGTATTTTCTGGAGGGCTTAAGATCAATCACTGAGGACTTTCTCCAAGGTTGGGATAAACCCGGACTGAGGAGTGAGTGGAAAAATACCGTGTCGTTTACAAAGTCCGCAGTCTTCAACCCCATTTTTTTCCTCGGCTGCAAAACCACGGAAAAATAAGAGTTCGTAACACAACTGTAACGCTCGCGTAACAACCTGGTGCAATAAGTGGTTGTAAAATGTCAAATTGCCATTAAAGGAGCAATACGTAACGGATTGGCAACAATGTCTCCAACAATGTTATACTTGTAGCGAGCTCAGGCGGGCCCCAGCGAGGTAGAGATGAACCAGTCCAGGATTCTAGTTGTGGAAGATGATAACGACATAGCGCAGCTTCTGGCCATCACGATGAAGAAGGCCGGATTCGAGGTGGCTGTATCGGAAGACGGCAATGAAGCGCTCACCCTGATTCGCAGACATCCGCCCGATCTGCTGATACTTGACCTGATGCTGCCCGGTATAGACGGTTTCGAGGTCTGTAAGGAAATGAAGCGCGAGGCGAGGACGGCCGCCGTTCCGATTCTTATTCTGACTGCCCGTGGGGAGGAAATTGACCGCGTCATCGGCCTTGAATTGGGCGCCGACGATTATGTGGTTAAACCCTTCAGTCCGAGGGAGCTCCTTTTGCGCGTGCGGGCAATTCTGCGCCGTTACGGGCAAGACTACCACCCCAAGGCGCTTTTCAAGAAATCAGGGCTGGAAATAGACTTTGAGGGCCACCGGGTGAGCCTTGACGGGGTGGAGATCGTGCTGACGGCCACTGAGTTCAAATTGCTGAGCGAACTGGCAAACAATCAGGGAAAGGTCCTGAACCGGGAACAACTGCTTGACAGGGTGTGGGGATATCATTTCGAAGGATATGCCCGCACCGTGGACACCCACATTCGCCGGCTCAGGCAAAAGCTGCTCGTGTGCGCTGACTGGATCGAGACAGTGCGGGGCGTCGGGTACAGGTTTAAAGGTTGAGATGAGCCTGAAATTCAGACTGAGAATTCGCCTCCTGCTCATGCTCTGGGGAATCTTTCTCCTGGTTCTTTTCCTGCCATCGCTCTATTACAACAGCTACCTGAAAGATGAAATACTGGCGGAAACTCAAGCCAGGGCCATCAGAGAACTCTCCCTGATAAAAGACCTGATGTGGCGGGAAGAAGAGTTTGCGGGCCCCGAACAGTTGCATGCCTGGCTTCACAGGGTTTCCGATCCTTTGAAGGTGCGGATAACCTATGTGGATGAAGAGGGCCGGATTATAGCCGACAGCGAAGCGCCATTCGATCAGGTCTCGGGCCTGGCAAACATGGCTGAGCGCCCGGAAATAGCCGAGGCGTACGCCAGCCCCACGGGATCGAGTTTGGGGCCTGGCCATACCTCCGATTCAAACCTGCTCTACGTTGCCCAAAGAATCCCGGGCCGGGGGAAAATTCCCGGCGGCGTTCTGCGCGTGGCCGTTCCTTTATCCGGCATATTTTATGCCCTGGGCAACGTCGCCGTCCTTCAGCGTCTTATAATCCTAATCGGGTTCATAGGATTTGCGTTGATGAGCCTTGGCCTCATGGCGAGCACAAGTCGTTCGGTCAGCCTGCTTTCCAGGGCGGCCGATTCAATCGGACACGGAAACGTGAAGTCGCTCCTGCAGTTTCACCCCCACCATTACTTTTACCCGCTTGCAAAATCGATCAGAGAGAACGCCGAGCGTGTTGAGTCTTACATTAAGACGATCACGGAACAAAAATCTCAACTGGAAAGCATTTTGGACGGCATTGAAGAGGGTCTGCTGCTGCTCGATTCGGCGGGCCGGATCGATTCATCGAACCGCGCGGCCAGGAAGATGTTCCCTTCGGTCCCTGAGCTCAGAGGGCGCAGGCCCCTGGAGGTTATTCGAAGCCCGGAACTCCAGGCTGCCTGCAATCGAGTGCTGGAAAAGGAAATCCACTCCTTTCACAGCGTGGTGACAATAGGGGCCGATTGCTTTTACCATGTGCACATAGTCCGCATAGAGCAGCAGAAAGACGATTACGGCGCAATCATAGCTCTGCACGATATCTCGGAGCTAAAACGGCTCGAAAAAGTGCGGCGTGACTTCGTCGCCAATGCTTCTCACGAGCTGCGCACGCCGCTGACTTCCATCAAAGGCTATACGGAAATGCTGATGTCGGATGAAAGCGATCCGGAGGTGCGGAGTTCATGCCTTAAAGTCATTTTCAAAAACACAAATCAGATAATTAAGATAGTAAACGACCTTCTTCAGCTTGCAAGAGTGGAAGACTACAATACCATTATGGACATAAGGCCCGTGAGGGCCGATGACGGGCTTATGGAAGCGTGGAAAGCCTGCACGCCGGCCGCGCAGGCAAGGGATGTATCTCTTCAGAACGATCTCACACCGGATGGACCGCTGGTTCTGGCCGATTTCGATCAGCTCGTGCAGGTTTTTCGCAACCTGTTGGAAAACGCTGTGAGGTACAGTGCGGCGGGAGGGAAGGTGGAGGTTTCATCAAGCGTTCAAAGCGGCAAAGTGACAATAGGGGTGAGCGACAGCGGTCCCGGGATCCCAAGACATGACCAGCAGAGAATATTCGAGCGATTTTTCCGGGTTGAAAGATATCGTGGTAAAGAGTCTGGAAGCACGGGCCTTGGGCTTGCAATTTGTCGGCATATTGTAAGGAGTCATGGAGGTGCGATCTGGGTTGAAAGTCCCCGAGAGGGCATGTCTACAGGCTCGACGTTTTTTTTCACTCTTCCCGGCTCCGTTGAAGAGAAAGTCAGCCCGCCACTGAGTTAAGCACGCCCTTGTCCAGGCGGCACATGCGCCGGGCGCTCTGAGCCGCCTTCGGATCGTGGGTCACCATGATAATGGTTTTCCCGAACTGCGCACTTAACTGTTCAAGCAAGGAGAGCACTTCGCGGGCGGACTTTTTATCCAGGTCCCCGGTCGGCTCGTCGGCAACGATGAGCGAAGGGTCGGTGACTATGGCGCGGGCTATTGCGACCCTTTGCTGCTCACCTCCCGACAGCTCTCCAGGGCGATGGTGAAGCCGGTCCGCCAGACCGACAAGCTCAAGGGCGGTCGTTGCGTGCTCTTTGCGCTCTTTCCTTGAAAGGGAACGAAGCTGGAGCGGCAGTTCGACGTTTTCCACTGCGCTCAACACGGGAAGAAGATTATAGAATTGGAATATGAATCCCACATGGAGGGCCCTCCACCGCGCAAGGTCGGTCTCCCTCAGCTCGGAGATCGCAACGCCGGCTACGACCACCCTGCCCGAATCGGCGCGATCCAGGCCCGCAATTATGTTTAGAAGAGTGGTTTTGCCGGAACCTGATGGTCCCATCAAGGCAATAAACTCCCCCTGGGCGATCTCGAGGTCGATCCCATGCAGGACCTGCACCTGCCTACTCCCTCGCCAATAGCTTTTATAAACTCGTTGCGCGATAACTACTTGCTTATCCGGGCCGGTCTCCACGTTCGAAAGCGCCCTGTCTTGGAGAAGCGGGGAGCGGAGAGGGGGCATAAGAACCATGGTCTCAGTCCTTGCCGCCGTGTCATGCTCATTGCCTCCGCTTATTGTGTAATCTCCACCCTGTCGCCGGACTTCAGGCGATTGGGCGGCTTGATAACTACTCTTTCACCGGCATTCACTCCCTGAGCGAGCATTAGATAGTCGCCAAAAAATTGGGGGTTTTCTACCGGGACCCATTCGGCCTGCCCCTTATCGACCCGGAACAGCCCAAGCCCGCCGTTCCTCGACACCAGGGCGTCGCGGTGAACGCCCAGCACGGGCTTGTTTTCGTCCGGACCCAGGGAGCGGGACAGAAAAGCGGCCTTTGCGCTCATTTCCGGGAGAATACGCGGGTCAAGCTCTTCAAAACGCACCTTGACCATCACTGTCCCGCGCATTCGATCGGCCGTGGGCACGATCATGTGCACCCGTCCTGCAAAACGGGTATTTGGAACGGCATCCAACTGGATTTCGCACGGCTGGTCGATTTGGACCTTGCTCAAAAATGCTTCGCCAACGTCTGCCTGCACCATGAGTGAGGAAAGATCGGCCATCGAAACTACTGCCGCTTTAGCGTTTGTGGCCGAGCCAAAAGGGGCCACGACTTCCCCTATGTCGGCGTCCTTTGTCAGAACAACGCCGTCGAAGGGAGCGCGAATAATGGTGTATTCTATCAGGACGCTTTCACGCTTAATGGACGCTTCCACTGCCTTGATGTTTGCCTTGGCGGAATCTATAGCTGCTTTTGCCTTCAAAAATCTGTCCCGGGCGTTTTCCAGATCGACCTGTGAGGCGGCCTTTTGTCCCCAAAGTTCTTTGAGCCGCCTGAAGTTGGCTTCGGATGTCACGAGTTCGGTCTCTGCACGTTCCAAATCAAACCTGGCCACCACGAGCTGTGCTTCAAGCTGCGCCTTTTCAGCCCTGAGATCGTCGCTGTCAAGCCTTGCGATTACATCTCCCTCCTTCAGGCGGCTTCCTTCCTGGACGCCAAGAAAGACGATCCGGCCTGTCCCCTTGGATGCGACCGACGCCTTCCTCTGGGCCACGACATAGCCGCTCGCATTGAATTGGGTTATTACCTGCGAGGGGTAAACCCAATCGGCGGCGGCAGTCCGAACGCTCGCAGCCGAAGTGAGCAGTCCCGCCTTAAAAAGATACAGCACAATGGCGGCAGCGGCCGCAGTGATGAGGACGATCCACAAGATCCCCGGCCTCCTGGGGCTGACCGAAAATCGTTCGGCATCACTAATCTTGAGGTCGGATATTTTTGTCGCGTCCATCTTTCACCGCTAAAGAAAAATTGACCCTGCCGAGACATCGCAGAGATTTTCATCTTAACATAACGATCGGCCATATTGACAGAGCGATTCAACGTTGTCTGTGTTGGATCCCCCGCATCGTATGCGCTCAGGGCGCAGGAGGTTCATTGGAAGCGAATAACAACATGTGCTCCCGGAAGTGTCCGAACCAAGGCGAGCGGCCAATCTCCGACAGCCGGGCCTGACTTTGATGAAACATCTCCAAGACCTCTTGCTGGGTCAGGCCCTGCGTTACTTCGTAATCGTAGGCTATGGAAACGGGGTCCCTTTCGGGCCGGTCGATCACCCGCTTTATCCCGTAGCGTTGAGGGTTTGAAAAGACGTCGGAGCCTTCGAGCAAGACGAACCGCGAACGGGAAAGCGCATGGACCGATTCTCGGCATGCCTCAAGAAAATCGAGGGTCCCAAGCCATTCGGCCCCGGTTTCGGTAGGGAAGCCAAATATCAGGAAGAGCAGGTTCCATATCCCTACTTTGCGCGCGGAGTCCAGAATGGTCGCTGTATCCTTGGCATTTGTCCCCTTGCACATGAGGTCGAGGATGCGCTGGCTTGCCGACTCAATACCCCACATAACAAGGCGGAGGCCCGCTTTATGCGCTTTTTCCAACACCCTGGGCGAAAACCCTGATGGCCTGGCGTAAACCGAAAAACGGACTCGAGCGCCACTTCGGATAAGCTCAGATGCAATCCGCTCCATCCTGCGCTGATGGACCATCTCGTCAACCAGGCAGAAATGGCTGACCCCATGCTTCTTTTGAAGCTCGGTAAGCCTTTGTGCGCTGATGGCCGCATCTTCCTCGCGGTAATCGAGATAGGTCTTTTGATGAGTGCAGAACGCGCAGCGCCTCCAGGGACAGCCGCGGGAGGATAAATAAGGCAGGACCGGAATCGGTGAATGGTATTTGCCCAGAGGAAAATCGGAAAAATCGGCAACCGGCAGTACATTCAGATCCGATACGGCTTGCGCCGGGTTTCTCATCACCTTTCCATCTTCCACATACAGAAGGCCGGGTATATCACGGCAGGCTGCCGGGCGGGCCCACCGGCGAGACGCCGGACCCTGAATGCGCGCCTGTCCGGCTCGGCGGGGGACCGCACGCTCTTCGGCGGTTTGCCGGGGGGCCTGCCGGGCCAGTGATTCCAGCCCTCTTTCGCCCTCGCCAACGATCAGGTAGTCGATCAGCCGGCTGGCATCCACCACCCTTGGCTCATCTCCCAAATGGACCGCAACAGGTCCTGCCAGCAGCCGTCCGGGATCGGGCATCACGGAGAAAGTCGCTCCTCCAAAGATGATCTGTGGCGGCGGCAAGTGGCCGCTGCCGGGTTGTGCACCAAAAGAATTATCGCTGAGCCCCACAGGGGGATCCCCGGGCGGCTTGCGGCGGCCGCACAGTTTTGCCAGAGCAAGGGCAAAAAAAAGCTGCTGGCTGAAAAGGACTGAAAAGCCTATCAGGTCAGGCTCGAAAGCCTTGACCGGCTCGATTAGTTCGTCGAAGAATCTGTGTGCCAAGGGCGGTGTCGGCATCCCGACAAGGATTTTCCTTGAAAAATTATCGAAAAGGCCGTTTAGAACCGCGCTAAACCGGGCATAAATAGCTGCATGTTCGTTGTATAAAGCAGGATCGAAAAACCGGTTTACGCCATCCTTGCCCTGAAAAAAACTTTTTGCCGCCACAGCCTTCCGGGCGGTTGTCCGGATATCCATTTTGCGGATACGCATCCGCAGCCGCCCATCGTCGATCCAGCGGAAAGCTTGCTCGAAATAGGCGAGGTTCAGATCGAAATTTCTGACCTTGGCGCCGACTGCCGATTCCAGGCAGGGCTTGAGGGTTGCGATCCCCAGAGGTGGGCTGGTGGGGGCCGTGGCTGGTGGGAATATCAGGGCGAGGCGCATAACCGCAGGTCCTATAAGTGCAGCGAGTCCAATATTTTATAGCATCTGTGCAATGTAGCCACCAATTCTTTTTTTGGTATGGTTGACACCTTTAATTAGCAGTCTTAGCTTGTGGCTGCTAACAGAAAAATTCTACAACATCCCAGAGGAGGTTTAACATGGCTATTTTCAGGTATCCAAACTGGCGCTGGCCTGATATCCCCGGCGCTCTGGAAGACTTCGAAAGAGCTCGCAGACAGATGGACAGGCTCCTGTCTGTTTTTACCGGAGGTTCTTCCAGTCCGGCATCTTCGGGCGTATTTCCGCCCCTCATCGTTGCCGAGGATGAGAACACCATTTACGTTGAAGCTGAAATTCCGGGAATCAAAGCTGAAGACCTGGACATCTCGATTGTTGGCAGGACCCTCACGCTGAGCGGAGAACGTAAGGCCGAAGAAACGCCCAACGTCAATTACCATCGCAGGGAACGCAAATGGGGCAGTTTCCGAAAGGCGCTAACTTTGCCGGAGGAAGTCAATACGGAAGCTGTCAAGGCTGAATGCAAAAATGGCGTGCTCAAGCTGCTTCTGCCCAAGCCGGAGCACGTGAAGCCGCGAAAAATAACCATCGAGGGCGAATAGGAAACTGATAAGGAGGTCATGCCATGGCTGACACGGATTTAGTGATAGAGGAGAAAAAAGAGGTGCAGGCAACCGGGGAGAGCACACGCGACGTCCCGGTTTTTGTCCCGGCCGTAGACATATATGAATCGGAGAATTCCCTGACGCTGGTTGCAGATATGCCGGGCGTCCCGATGGAGAACGTTGATATAGACCTGGATTCGGACCAGCTTACAATCCGGGGAAGGGCGCCCCAGCATGAGGAGAAGGGGAAGGCTCTTTTTAAGGAGTATACATACGGCGATTACTACAGACAGTTTACTCTTTCGAGCGACATCGACCGCGAGAGGATCCAGGCATCGATGAAAGACGGCGTGCTCAAACTGGTGCTGCCAAAGGCCGAGGCGGCAAAGCCGAGAAAAATAACCGTGATGTCGTCGTGAGAGCGGGCAAACCCATCCTAAAGAAATATTTCGCTCGGTTACTTTCCCCCTCGCCCTGTGAGTGGCGGGGGGAAAAGAAAATCTTTCCCGAAACCGGCTTTTTGTCATGCCCGGAGTGCGGGCCGAACACATCAGGTTCAAGCACCCAAAACGGCCACAACCTTTTGTTTGAGCATAATCTTGTCTTCCTCGGACAAAATGGCGGCAGGCCTATATTGTTTGGTAAAACGTCCCTCGATTCTTTGCACCAGGTGGAGGAGGATTTCATCCAGCCCTGGCGGCTTTGAAGGCGGTTCCTGAGAAAGATCGCCGGGCTCTTCCAGGACGTCCGTATCCATGTCCTGTCCCCGGAGTTCTTCTATTGCCTCAGCCTTAAACTCTTCCAATTCCGATAGTTCTTTATCCGGCGGCGAGGCAGGTTCGGGGTGAAGCTCGACTGCCGGGCCGGCCTTACTGCGGGCGGCGCCAGCGGCCTGAAAGGCCGCGTAGATCCCGGCATATTGGCCGGCGCTTTCGATGTTGCCGGACGCCGTGGCGAGCTCGGAGAGCAGTTTGAAGATTACGGAGTTTTTCCGGATATCGTTCGCGGCCTGTAGAAAAATCCGTTCGGATCGATCTGCCTCGCCCATTTCCATGAGCGCCCATCCGAGCAGCGCCCGCGATCTCAGGTGATCGGGATGAAAAACAAGGCCTTTCTTGCAGACTTCAGCGGCTTCCTCCCATTTGCCTGCGGTGCACAATTGCTCCGCCAGCATGGTGAACACCCTGGACCTGCGGTCGAGCTTAAGCATCTGTCTGTAGGTTTCGATTTTATCTGCCGAATCTGCCATTTTTTGCTCCGCGAATAAAAGCTGATGCCGAGCTTCAGCGATTGTGTCTAAAGCATATCATACTAATCCGGTCAGGTAAGAGAAATTTCTCCCCGCGTCTCAGGGACTCACGCTCGCCTCCCGGTCCTTTTGATGCCTGCCGCTTGTAGCTTCCGGTTTCTTTTCTCCGCATAGCTCCGCGTAATCTTTTGTGCTCAAGTTCCACGCCTTTCAAGGAGTTCTCCCTTGAGGTTATCTCATCATTCCAGGCCCAAGTGCAGCATCATTGCCTTGTCGATCCCGGCCATGATATCTTTCGGTAACTCCCCAATGAACTTGACCAGCCTGGATCGATCCAATGTCCTTATCTGGTTGGCCTTTACCTTGGAATCCTTCGGTAGATTGGCGGTCCCCTTGGGAAGGAGCACTTCAAAAGGGTAGATCTTTTCCAAGCCGCCTGATGTGATCGGCAAAACCGTTACGGTTCCTGAAAATTCGTTGTTCAGATCGTTTGAGACGACCACCACGGGTCTGGTTTTCTCGATTTCTCTTCCGATAACCGGATCAAGGCCGGCGAGATAGACCTCTGCCCTCCTAATAGTCATCCCAGCCCTCCAGATCCGAGGCTTCGAATTCCCTCGTCAATTCGTCATCCTCGTGTCTAGTGGCCTGGTATCCTTCCGCCATCACCCTTTGGAGTCTATCCTTTTCCAAATCGACGATTCGCCGTTTGACTGCGTCGGCGATAAACTGACTTCGCTTCCGTCTCCCGGCGACTTGGTCAATTTCCCTGATCAGGGCTTCAGGCAGTACGATATTCAATCGAGAACTGCTCATAGCAAAGCACCTCCATATATGTTATGGTATGCATAATAGTATACACACTAAGATTACATAAAACAAGCCCCGCCCGACCGGCAACGCCGTTTCGACTCTGCACTGCGGATCTTTAATATCAAAGATAGCCGCCTAAGTCGGCATGGATTTGGACTACTCTTTTTCCTTTCCTACCCTCCTCGCCCTGTTTGAGGGTTCTTCCATGACTGAGACCACGCAGGAGGTATCGGGGGAGCGACTCACACACTATGCAACTTGGTAGCCCTTCTGTAGGATATGCCATGATTGAGACCGCGTAGGAGGTTTCCGGCATGAAATTCGCCGTTAAGCGCACTACGCCCACATCTGCATCGGAAGGCCCAACTCGTCGTGTTCTTGGTTGGTTAAAACACAGGCCGCTTTGCCAGACTGAATTCGACTGGCGGTCCATAGGGCCGCGAGCGCGTCAAGAATATCGTCGTCGGATACGTCTTTAGTAAAAGCAAACTTCTGGATGCACTTCGTACACCGTGTTCAGCAGATCCGGTTTTTCACGCAGCAGACAGCCGAGATCGCGAATTCGGGGCAGTAGTGCGTAGGTCTGTTTGCTAAGCTGTTTCCCGCAAGCTTCCTTTGATGCAGTGCAGGCCAGATCATAGGAAGCAGCTTCGACTGCCCTACGAACTGGAGCCGGGAAAACACTACTCCTGCGGGGACCAAGAAGGCGACGTGCTTCAATGTCGCACTGACGCGGCTTATCTGTGGGCAGACCAATTGGGATATCTATTGCCGTGACAGATCCCTCACCCGATTCCAGAAGCGACTTTGCATCGGGAAAAACTTGCGCCACCGGTTTCCCGCCGTCGAGATTGGCCGTCAGGCAAAGCCAGCCACCTTCACAACCATCAACACCGCAGATAATAGTCACCGTAGAAGGTTGTCCCCATATCTGCTGAGCCGCACCCCGGCCTGATGTGTGTCCTGAAGACGTATATCGTTCTCTTCTTCCCATTTATAGAACAGCGCTAATTCGTGGAAAGGGCGAAACCCTGGTCCGTGGCCTCGCCGGCGGCCCGCAGCCTGTTTGCTTCGATGTGGGCAAGCCTCAGAGGTTCGGGTATTCTATAGCGTCGCAGGCAGCGGGAGATGAGCTTCTTTGATGAAGTAATGTCGCAGAGGTGGCCCGGTGAGATATAGATCGGCTTCACGCCGTCCCTAGAGCAAAAGACCAGCCCGATCCGCTCGCCGTTTAGGATGAGCGGTTTGCTCGATCCCTTCTTGAGAGTGAGGCTGTCGTGGTCGCCGCAGAGCCTGCTCTTGGCGCACCCTACAGTGGGTATTCCAAGGTAGAGTCCCAGGTGAGCAGCAAATCCCAACTTTCGGGGATGTGCGATTCCCTGCCCGTCACAGAGCAGCACCCCCGGCTTTTGCCCTATTTTGCGGTATGCCTCGACAAGGGGAGGGACCTCGCGGAATGAGAGCAGGCCCGGAACATAAGGGAAAGTCGCTCTGCAAACGTGATGGACGGACTCAAGTAAGTCGAGGCCGGGCCAACTGAATGTGAGAATAACGGCAGTCAGGAGGTCACTATGCTTTGAATAAGATATATCCGCCCCCCCGATGATTTTTAACCCGGACGGCAGAGGCTGAATGCGCACCTGAGCGGCCAGGGCTTTCTGGAGGGCAATAGCTTCTTTGGGTGATATTGTCCAGCTATGTTCCAATTCCTACGCGCACCTTGAAAACCCGCAGGAGCGGCAGACTATGCAGCCGCCCTCGTGTTCCACCGCGCCGCCGCAGTCGGGGCAGGCACCCATCTCATCGGCGAATCGAGCGCCGATATCGGCCTGAGCGTGGTGGTTGAGTACTTTGGCTATTCCGTCCGAGCAGGACACTACCTGCTCGCCGTTTCTCCAGGTCGGGGAGGGGCATCGGATGCCTACCAGCTGCTTTATTACCGACTCCACCTTTACCCCCGATCGAAGGGCAAGGGATATAAGCCTGCTGGTCGCCTCGATCTGGGAGTAGGCGCAGCCGCCCGCCTTGCCCATCTGGGCGAAAACCTCGCAAAACCCGTATTCGTCAGAGTTTATGGTTACGTAGAGCTTTCCACAGCCAGTGTTTACACGCTCTGTGACGCCATGGGTCATATCAGGGCGCGGACGCGGCTCGACCTGCGGGTATTGGGGCTTGCGCTGGATGTTGAGCACTTGGGCATCGCGGCTCCCGTCGCGGTAGATTGTCAGTCCCTTGCAGCCCAGCTTGAATGCTGAGATATACGCCTGGTAGACATCTTCCGGGGAGGCCGAAAACGGGAAATTGATTGTCTTGCTCACCGCATTGTCGGTATATTTCTGGAATGCCGCCTGTATGCGGATATGCCATGACGGGTCAACATCATGGGAGACTACGAACACCCGCCGCACGTCCTCCGGAATCTCGTCGAAATCCTTTATGCTCCCTTTCCGCGCTATGCGTTTCATCAGATCGTCCGAGTAGAAACCGAGTTCCAGGGCGGCTTTGCGAAACATCGGATGCGTTTCCACCAATTCTTCACCGTCGAGCACTTTGCGCACGAAGCTGATCGCAAAGATCGGTTCGATTCCGCTAGAACATCCCGCAATAATGCTTATGGTCCCGGTGGGGGCGATTGTCGTAGTGGTGGCGTGTCTCATAAAGAGGGTTTCGGGGGAGTCATAAACCGAGCCCGGGTAGTTGGGGAAATTGCCCCTTGTCTTGCCAAGATAAGCGGATGCAGCCTTGGATTCCTTCTGGATAAAGCTCATGACATCTTCGGCAGTCTCGACCGCTTTCTGGCAGTTATAGGGGATGCCCAGCGCCACAAGAAGGTCGGCAAACCCCATGACGCCCAGCCCGATCTTGCGGTTTGCCCGGGTTAGCTCCTCGATCTTTGCAAGCGGGTAGACGTTCGCCTCTATGACGTTATCCAGAAAATGAACCACGTCCCATACCACGGACCTTAGGCGCTCGAAGTTAATTTGTCCTCCGGCGTACATTCCGGCAAGGTTTATCGACCCCAGATTGCAGGATTCATAAGGCAGCAGAGGCTGCTCGCCGCAGGGGTTGGTGCTTTCGATGCTGCCTGCCAGTGGAGTGGGATTGTCCCGGTTCATGGCGTCTATGAAAATGATGCCGGGTTCGCCGTTACTCCAGGCGGACCTGACTATTCGGTCGAAAACCTCGCGCGCGGAGAGCTTTTGGACTTCCTCGTCAGTGCGCGGGTTGACCAGAGAATAATCCGAGCCGGTTTCGACTGCGCGCATAAAATCATCGGTAACGGCAACCGAGATATTGAAATTGGTCATCCTCGTGTTGTCGGTCTTACAGGTTATGAATTTCAGGATGTCCGGATGGTCGACGCGCAGAATGCCCATATTTGCACCCCGACGCGTGCCGCCCTGTTTTATGGTCTCAGTTGCAACGTCGAAGACGGACATAAACGAAACCGGACCGCTGGCAACGCCCTGGGTGGAGAGCACCTTGTCGTTTTCGGGCCGAATTCTTGAAAAGGAAAACCCTGTGCCGCCGCCGCTTTTATGGATCATTGCCGCATGTTTTATCGCTTCAAAAATGCTGTCGATAGAGTCTTCGACCGGGAGCACGAAGCACGCGGCAAGCTGTCCCAGCGGCCTGCCTGCATTCATCAGTGTCGGAGAATTGGGCATGAAATCCAGGGATGCCATGAGGTTGTAAAACCTGGCGGCCGTTTCCTGGACTTTTTCCGCTCCTTCGTACAGAGCGTCAGGCCGAGCTATAGCCAGGGCCACTCTCTGGAAAAGCTCCTCGGGCGCTTCAGTCGGCCGCCCAGCGTCATCTTTGATCAAATAACGCTTATTTAAAACGATCCGCGCATTTTCAGTAAGATTTAAATCCATCTGTCCCGCCGGCGCAGGTCTCTTCGATCCCGCATAGTAATCTTCATTAACATGGGAGGACACCGGGAAAGCCTCCACGTTTTCCATAATTGTATCCTTTTTCAGCGGTTTTAGGTATTCTTTAAAGGAGGGAAAATTCAGCCCCTGTGGTTCCGGCAAAAACCTCATCGTTTAGGTACATACCGAAAAAAAGCGGCGGCAGTCAAACACGAAAACGAGGGTATTGCGAGGCATTTTGGTGAAAGGCGGCAAATTCAGGCTCAAGACCCAATTATCGCCTAGAATAAAATAATATCTCCCGCTAGCTCACTTGCTCCCGGAAACTGTGGGGCAGAGACAGTCGCGAAAGCACGAACAGGACACCAGGGAGGGAAGAGGGTGACGGAAGAAACGATCGAATCGCAGAGGGCAGCGGGATACAACGAGAAGATCGATCTGGTGGTCAACGCCAGGCATTACGTACTGAATATAGGCTATGGCCCTGGCGAGGTCGATCCGGCCCATACCCTTTCTTTTACTCTCAGGGACACCCTTGGACTCAAAGGCGTCAAGGTGAGCTGTGACAGGGGAGCCTGCGGGGCCTGCACAGTGCTCCTGGATGGCAAGGCGGTCCCTTCCTGTATGCTTCTTACAATCGAGTGCGGGGGAAAAGAGATCACCACGATCGAGGGTTTAAGGGATGAAAAAACCGGGTCGCTCGATCCCGTCCAGCAATCTTTCATCGATCATGGCGTGTTTCAATGCGGTTTCTGCACACCCGGTATGATTATGAGCGCAAAGGCGCTCCTGGATGAAAACCCTTCGCCCACCCACGAGGAGATCCGGGAAGCCCTCTCGGGCAACTTCTGCCGGTGTATCAGCCATTACCAGGCAGTGGAGGCGGTAAGCGCCCTGTCGTCGAGGGGAAGGTGAATACGATGGCGCAGACTTACAGATACATCGGTAAGGCAACGCCCAGAAGAGACGGTGTGCGGGTCGTCACTGGAGGGGCGCTGTTTGTCGATGACCTCGATTTCGATAACCTTCTCTATGGCAAAGTGCTCAGAAGCCCCCATCCACACGCGATAATAAAAAAGATCGACTCCGGGAGGGCCCAGCGCCTCGACGGTATCAAGGCGGTGCTGACGTGGAAGAACATCCCGGACTGGAAATTCGGCAATCCGCGCATCTTTCGGCTTCTCGACCGGAAAGTCCGCTACACAGGCGATGCAGTGGCGCTTGTCGCCGGGGAGAGTGCTGAGATCGCCGATGAAGCGTCAAGGCTCATCGAAGTCGACTATGAAGTGCTTCCCGCCGTCTTCGATGATTACGAGGCATTGAGGCCGGGCGCCCCGCGCCTCTATGACGAATTGCCCGGCAACGTGCTGCCTCCCGGCGACCCCTTTCTCGGGCCCACGCCCCTGACACAAATTGTGGCCGGCGACGTGGAGAAGGGGCTCCTGGAAGCTGATTTCATCGTTGAAGGCAAGTGCGGATACGACAATATCCCGAATCCCATGCCCATTGAATCGCCGAGGGCGGTTGCCCTTTGGGAAGAGGCGGGGGCGGGGAGGGACAGGGTGACGGTGTGGGTTTCCAACCAGGCGCCCTATCTAATGAAACTTATCCTCTCCTCGATTTTCGGCGGAAGGGTCGAGGTGAGGGTAATTGGCGGCCCGTGTGGGGGGAGCTTCGGATCGAAAATCATGTCCTGGCGGCCCATTTGCTTTGCGGTCGCCCTGAGCAAGACGACCCGGCGCCCCGTCAAGGTGGTCTATTCAAAGGAGGAGCACCTCGCGGCCTTTGTCCTTCGGCCTGCATCGCGCCTCGATATCAAGGTAGGAATGAAAAGGGATGGAACGGTAACGGCGATTGCCGGCGACTGGCTGATCGGCACCGGCTCTCATTCCCAGACTACTCAGGCCCAAGTGGCGGTCGGCTGCGGAGAAGCCATGATTGCAGTGCGGTGCAAGAACTGGAATGTCAAACCCACCATTGTGTGCACCAACAGGGCTCCCTCAGGCATTGTGCGCGGCTTTGGCGGGCAGGAACTCAAGTGTGCTCTGTTCCCGATTTTAAGCCGCTGCATGGCCGAGCTGGAAATCGATCCCGTGGATTTCATAAAGAAAAACTTCGTAAAACCCGGCGAGGGATATTTGTGGCGGGACGGCCGGTGGTACGACTACCGTGGGATCGATTTTTCACAGATGATGGACAAGGGGGCCGAGGTCTTCGGCTGGAAAGGTAAATGGAAGGGATGGCTCAAGCCCACTGCGGTCGAAGGCTCAAAGAGAACCGGCGTTGGTGTGGGAGTGCACGGCAATGCGGATATAGGCGAAGACGTTTCGGAAGCCTACGTTCGCCTCGATGGCGACGGAAGGGCCCTGGTTTACTCCTGTCTGGCGGAGCACGGGACGGGACAGAAGAACAACGCAGTCAAAGCTGCCGCCGAGGTGCTCCAGATTCCGCTTGAATCGGTTTCCATAACCCCCGGCGACACAATGATCACGCCCTTCGAGTTTGGTCCCTTTGGATCGAGGGGGACCTATGCCATCCTGACGGCTGTCATCAAGGCGGCCGAGGAGGCAAGGAAGAAACTCTTCGAGCTTGCAGCGCCGCTGCTGGGTTCCGATGTGTCCGACCTCGATACCGCTGACGGAGTCATCTGGGTCAAAGCCAACCCTGAAAAGCGCATTCGATGGCAGCGTGTTCTGTTTCAACGCACCATATTGGGCCATGGGCGTTTTGAGCCCGACTACTCCTTGTCCAATTGCCTCATGACCTTTGTGGAAATGGAGGTCGATGCCGATACGGGCAAAATCGGCCTGCTGCGGGTGGTAAATGCGACAGACGTAGGCCGGATCATAGACCCCCAGGGGCTCCGTGGACAATTGAACGGGTGTCTTGGCACGGCAGGGATCGACTCGGCCATTTTTGAAGAGACCATCGTCGATCCTTCGACCGGCCGTATGCTCAATGCCAACATGATCGACTACAAATGGCGGACAAGCTGTGATCTGCCGCCAATCGAAAACGTGGTCCTGGAGACCCCTTTCCCCACTCACCGATTTCATGCGGCAGGGGTGGGAGAGATCACTACTTCAGCGGGTCCTTCAGCCGTACTCATGGCGGCGTCGAATGCAGTCGGGGTTTGGCTCGACAGCTATCCCGTCACGCCCGACAAGGTGTTAAAGGCAGTCAGGAATCAGGAATTGCGAATTAAAAAAAATGAAGACATTTCTCCATTATGATGCGCACTCCATCGAGGATGCTTTGAGCCTTCTTTGCCGGCACCGGGACAGGGCGAGGCTCAACGCCGGCGGCACGGACCTTCTGGGGCTTTTGAAGGATATGGTGCTCCCGCGTTACCCCGATCTGATAGTGAACATAAAGACGATACCCGGACTCGACTATATTGAAGAGGACTCAGAGAGGCTAAGGATCGGCGCCCTCACCAAGCTTGCCGACCTTGCGCGCTCCCCATCGCTGAGTAAGAGCTACAGCGCCATCTCCGAAGCCGCCCGCGCGGTGGCCGGTCCACAGATCCGCAACATCGCCACCATCGGAGGAAATCTTTGCCAGGATGTTCGTTGCTGGTACTATCGCTACCCGGCGCACATCGGGGGAAGAATGGACTGCGCCCGAAAAGGGCAGGGGCCCTGTTTTGCAGTAAAGGGCGACAACCGCTATCACGCCGTGATCGGCGCCGGGAAGTGCTTTGCCGTGTGCCCATCGGACCTTGCGGTGGTCCTGGCGGCCCTGGATGGGTGTATGACGATAGTAAGCCGCCGGGGCGAAAGGCGTGTGGCGGTGGGCGATTTTTTCGGCCCCCTCGCAAACGCGCTTGAAGCCGATGAGATGGTGAAGGAAATCGACGTGCCCAGGACTTCGACCTCCCGCATTCAAACGTTTCTGAAGTTCACTCTGAGGGAGCCGATCGATTTTGCAATAGTCAGCGTGGCCTGTGCAATCGAGTTAACGGAAAAGGTCTGCTCCGATGCCCGTATCATAATCGGCGCCGTCGCGCCGGGTCCTTTCCGGGCAAGGCAGGCTGAAGAAGTGCTGATTGGCCGGGAAATCAATGAGGCCGCTGCGACACAGGCTGCACAAGCGGCGCTCGAGGGCGCCAAGCCCCTGGCAAAAAATGCCTACAAAATTGATATAGCCAAAGCACTGGTGAAAAGAGCGGTCCTGAAGAACAATTCTCCTGTAGTCTGAAAGATAGATAACCCACATTGACGAGCCTGCCCGAACGATCTGCCGGATCTCTTCGGCCATAAGCCATGAAGTATTCGACAGGCACGAAAACTGATAACTAAAAACACCTCAAGGCATTATGTAGACGGGCGTACCGATCTGCACCGCGTCGAACAACTCATCCATGGCCCTGTTCTGCAACGCAATGCAGCCCAGGGTCCAGTCCGTAAGGCTGCCCCCTCCGTGGATCATAACCTGCCCGCCCAGGGCCGTGTCCGAAGGCGGCAGCTTCATCGCATCGTTTGCCTGCCTTATCGAGCAATATTCACTGTAGGAGATCAAGCCCCATGAAAGGGCGTTTTCCGCATCTCGCGGACTGGGGTAGTTTATCCCAAGCGACTTGTAATACCGGCTGGAAGCATTTTTGGCGCAAACGAAGTATTCGCCTTCGGGGGTTCTTCCGTCGCCTTTATAGAATTTGTCCCCTTTCGGACTGGGTCCGAGGCCGATGTGGTAGTCGCGGACGAGCGTCTTATCATCGACCAGCCAGAGGCGGCGCTGCTCCTTTAATACATAGATTTTTGGCTTAGTGACAAGCGAGAGGGGAAAGTCAAGGTCTACCGCACAATATGGAAGTTCCCATTCAAGAGGGGACGGGTGTGGCGGCGCCTCGATTTTTGCAGTGGGCGTTGGAGTTATGTTTGATTCGAAAAGCGAACACGAACATAAGGCAGCGCAAACAAAGCCCACGTAAAACAAGCGGCGCACGGCACCCCGAAGAATTCGCCTTTTGGCTTGCATTTCCACCTACCTCCCCTTACTGCTTCGTCGATCTCTTGATATCGCGGCCCAAATCCTTTAAGGATTCCGTAATCAGTACGGATGTTCCGACCTCCGCCCAGTCATAAAGCTTCCCCGAATAAGCTATCGGCACGTTTATGCAGCCGTGCGAGCAATTTGGGCCTGTCACGTCACCTGTGTGAATCCAAACGCGTTCGTAAATGTGCAGAGCATCGGGCATGAAGGCGGCTTCGCCGTATGCATTAGAATATGTGGACCTGTGGATAGGATCTTTTCCCTGCACCCTGTACATCCCCCCTTTGGTCCAAGTATTCATCTTTCCAGTGCACACATAAGTGTCGCTCACACGTTTGCCGTTTTGATACCATCCGAGAAAGTGGAGGTCTTTGACCACAAGGATTAGTTTGCCGAACTTCCCTGCGGCTGTAATGTTTGCCGGAAGAGGCGACCAGTCCTTGTAGGCAGAGAAATTCCTTGGCACTATCAGAGGACGTTTTTGCTTCATATCCTCACGGATATATTCCTTATCCTTTTTATTCAGGCGGCAAAGAATTTCTATGCATCGGGAAAATTCCAGGTCAGGGTCCTTTTCCTGGAGCTTACGCACTTCCTTTTCGGTTATTACGCGGCGTAGAGTGGACAGGTCCTTTGCGGGAAGTTTGACTTGCTTGACCGGTGCTTTCGCGGCGCCAGGCGCGGCGGCGGACTGAACAGCAGGGGGTGCTTCCCCCTGGCCGGGCGGGATCTCCAATCGGGCCGTGTCAATTGACGCGGCAGTGCATCCGGATAACGCCAGAAGCGCAATTGCGGCAACCCACAGGCCCGGATTAAATCCTCGGAACATCACGCTTCCCTGCGAATCGGCCCGAACGGGTGTTTGGTTTAGGCTTCCATATGTTGGAGCAAAATCAGCTCGGTCCAGTTCGGGCTGGTTCGTCCCTCCGGCTGAGATAAATACGTTATCATAGGACGCTTTTCAAGACTGAATTTTTGGTTGACATCGATGATGGATATGCGACTTCTATGTGCAATGAAAAATATGAGCCAAAATGTGACCCGCAATGAACTGATTTTGGTTTTAACGATCAGCCTTGCAGTGGCGCTGGCCAGTGCGCGGCCGTATGCCGGTGGATGGAACGACGGCAGTCGTTTGGCACAGGTTGAAAGCCTTGTGGATTTCAAAACCCTGGCAATCGACAGGTCCATCTTTGTCGATCCGGCCAGGGCCAGAGGCGCCGAGGCCACTCCTTATCCGCCGCAGCGGCGGGACCTCATGGAAGGCGGCACACTTGATAAAGTATATATAAAGGGGCGGTTCTATTCGGACAAACCCCCGGTCCCGGCCCTTTTCATGGCCGCCTGCTACCAGGCGCTGAAATGGACCACAGGGTTGAGGGCCAGCTCACGACCCGATCTTTTTGTTTACGCGATGACCATTATTTCCTCGGGATTGGGATACCTGGCGGCCGTGTTCTGCATTCACCTGCTGGGACGCAGAACATTATCCGACAGGTCCATGGCGTTTGCCGTAACCATCAGTTTTGCGCTGGGCTCATCGGCGCTCGCATACGCCAGGCAGGTGAACAGCCATGTCGAATTGCTGGCTGTGGCCGCTGCCCTTATGGTCGGCCTGCAGTCCCTGCCGCAAAGGCTTCTTCAGATACCATCCCCTCGAGGATTGCTGGCAGGTATGGGACTGCTTGTGGGCCTGGGTTACTCCATGGACCTGGCAGCCGGTCCTCTGCTCCTGATAACCGTTCTGCCCCTTATAATCTACCGCTGCCGCCCTATGGGCAGGAAGGGCGCCGGTATGGTCGCAATCTTTTTCTTTTCCGCCCTTCCTTTGATACTCCTGCATCACGTATTGAATTATCAAATCGGAGGAACACTGCGGCCCCTGAGCGCCGTCCCCGAATATCTTTACTGGCCGGGTTCCCCTTTCGACGCCGGCAATGCAACGGGACATTGGCATCATAGCAGTTTCCGGCACGCCCTGGCCTACGCGCTGGAGCTGCTCCTGGGCAAGAAAGGCTTTCTGCTGCACCAGCCGGTATTGATCCTTGCATTGTTGGGCGGTATCGCAGTTACGGCAGCAAATCGCCCACCCGTGCCGGAGTTGCCCGAGGTGCTCTTTTCGTTCGCCTGGAGTGGGGCTGTCTGGCTGATCTATGCATGGGGTTCCAACAATTTGTCCGGAATATGCGCTACTATCCGGTGGTTCGTCCCTCTGCTTGCACCAGGATATTATGTGCTCCTGACGGTGTTACGATATCAGCCCCACCACTATCCTGAGTTTCTGGCTCTTGGGGCCGGCGGAATGCTTTTGTCCTTCCTGATGTGGCACTATGGTCCCTGGATGAAGATGGTGCCCGGATACTGGTTCATCCTGGGCATGACGCTTCTGGGCTGGAGCATGGCCGCATTGCGCCGCCGAAGGTCTGCGGGTTTTATCTGTTAGTTGAACCCGCATCAGCTTTGTTTGCGGCCTCGGTATGTTACGCGAAAGACTTGAATTATTCCTACAAGCTTCTTATTCTTATTCGCATGTAATTATTTCCCGTTGTCGTGCTCAGGAGGATGAAAAATGACGAAGGAAGAGATACTTTTCCTTAGAAATATGCTCTTTGACAGGCGCAGCAGCATACTGGAGAGAGTTCGGATGCTTGCAGCCGCATGGCAGGAATTGGAAGAGCCTGCCATAGAGCTGGAAGAAGAGGCGCAGAAGGCCAGCATTTCCAAGCCTTACGACAAGCTCGGTGAGAATGGCAAGAATGAAATCGAGCAGATCGATTTGGCGCTGATCAAGATGTCGATTGGTGATTACGGGATTTGCGAGTCATGCAGTGACGACATCGCGCCTAGAAGGCTGCAGGCGATACCATGGGCGCGGCTTTGCGTGGACTGCGCCCGCGACTATGAAAAGCAGCGCAGGAGCTTGCCGCAGACGACCGAAGTGGTGGTTTCCGGGAGAATGCCGGATGAATACCAGGGATTATCCAATCAACAGGTTGTCAATCTGATCTATGACCGGTTGCAAACCGACGAAAGAATCGAGACCGAAGAACTCAAGATTTCCTTCCGCAAAGGGGTTGTTTTCTTAGACGGCGCGCTTGAAACTGAAGCCGACCACGATTTCGTTCTCCAGGTCATCACCGATTCGATGGGGCTTTCATCGATTGTCGATCGAATCGTAACAGATGAGACAGGCGTTGAGTCAGATGAAGTCTCAGAGGGGGCTCCCGAGATAGATGGTTTGGACAACCCCCTATTTTACGATCGAGACATGCACGAAGACGCTTTTGAAACGAAGGGGCTTTTCTCTTCGAAATCTCTTGAAGAAAATCAACAAAGCCAGGTTCTGCGGACCTAATGAGGCATGCCTGGCCGAGCTTTCAGGAACCCTAACGAGGTCAACGGGAACAGGTCGCCGAAGTGTTCGAGGGTTGAGGAGAATCCAACCCTCGAACTTTTTTTAAGAAGTGGGGGGAAAAGACCCTCAATGTTAGAGCAGCAGGGCCAGGATGCGTAATCCCACAAGTCCCAGGGCGAGCCCGAGGCTGCGGACGATCCAGGACCCGCCGATCCGGCTGGATAAGTATGCGCCTACCGGCGCACCCAGCAGGACGCCGATCGACAACGACAGGGTATGTCGTGCTCCTTCGTGGAAAGTTCCCATCCAGATGTGCACAATTGTGCCCGTTAAGGCCATAATGGCGAGGATGAAATGAGAAGTGGCGGTAGCGACGTGCACCGGGAAGTCAAGAAAGAAAATCAGGGCGGGCACGTGGATGATTCCGCCGCCTATCCCCAGAAAGCTTGATGCGAATCCGACCACAAAGCTGATAGCCATTCCCAGCAGAGGATTGAAGTTATAATCGAACTCTTCTCCTGTGGCGGACACCAGGTGGCGCGTTGCAGAGGGGTGGTGGAGATGCCGTTTGGCGCCGTTATTATGTGCGAGAGGAGTACGAAAGAACAAAAACACTCCGGCAGCCAGCAGCAGCCCGCCAAAGATGGCGTCAAACAAGGGGCGGGGCACCCGGGAGGTGCTCAGAGCTCCGATGATGGCCCCTGGGATCGTTGCGGCTGCGAACAGCAATCCCGACTTGTAATCGATCCTGCGCATCATTGCGTAAGACTCGGACCCGGCCAGCGCGTTAAAAAAGACCACTGCCAGGGAAACGGCTGTCAACTGTTCCGGGCTAGCCTTGGGATAAAGCAGAAGAAGCAGCGGCATGAGGATAAATCCGCCGCCTGCACCGATGAGGGTGCCATAAAGTCCCACTGCCAGTCCCAGACCGATAAGCCAAAAATATTCGTGAGGACTAAATGGTCCCATTATCGTTGCGATCCTCTTGGAGGGCAAAGCCCCGATTAAGGGCGAAAGTATGATCGAGCAAAGAAATCATCATTTGGAGAGAAATGGGTCTCCTTCTGTTTTTGCGATAAGTTATGATTTCAGAGCAGGGGAGGAAAGAGGCCCCGGGGATTTTTTTAAGGTTCGGCCCCCGACCCGGGGTTCATGCGATATCATTGTCTTGCAGTTCTCAAAACCCCCTGGAGCGCAGCTGCCTTACGATGCCGGCCGTGCAATTCCGGCCTTGGGGCAGCTCCCAACTGCTCATCAAACAATTAAATCCCCGATCCCGCCAACACAGTTTCGCGCCATGCTATCTTATGGTGCGGTTCCATCTGGTGGGGCAAAAGTTTACTCGCAGTGAACGTGGATTGCCATTATTGGCGGAATATGCAGGAGGGGCGCATAATGTGGACTATTATTGCGCAAAGCCACGTAAACGGGTAGTATTTACACCCTGTAGCCGGTCAGCCCCAAGTGTTCAACTGAGATTGAGCAACATGGAAGCAGCGAGCAAAAAAACAACCGGAGCATTTTATACACCGGACGACGTTGCTGCCTCTCTTGTGAAGTGGGTTGTTCGCAGACCCGGTGACCGCATGTTGGATCCGGCATGCGGTGATGGCAGGTTCCTGACGCACCATCCGAACTGCGTCGGTGTTGAGCAGGATACTAGAGCGATAAGGGCGGCAAACTCCCGCGCTCCCTGGGCTGAGATTCAGCCGGGGAATTTCTTCGTCTGGGCTCAGAATACATCCGAAAAGTATGAATGCGCAGCAGGAAACCCGCCCTTCATACGCTATCAACGTTTTAATGGAAATATTCGTAAACATGCACTTGAATATTGCAAAAAACTGGGTGCTGACTTTTCTGCACTGACATCCTCCTGGGCGCCTTTCCTCGTCGCTGCCGCATCCCTGCTCAAGCCTGAAGGGCGAATGGCGTTTGTTGTCCCTGCCGAGATAGGCCATGCGCCTTATGCTGTACCATTGCTAAATTTCCTCATTAAGAATTTCGCTATCGTTCATTTAATAGCTGTCCAGCGAAAAATATTTCCCTACTTGTCCGAAGACTGCTGGTTGCTCTATCTGGAGGGTTTTGGGGCCGGGACTCAGTCGATCCGCTTTTCACAGCGGACTTCTTTTTCCCGGAGTTTGACTCCGCCTGAAGATTACGAATTGATAACGGTGGAAGATTGGCGGCTTTTCAACTTTCGACTGAGGCCCTTTCTCGTTGCCGAGAAAATACGGAAATTATACCGGGATCTTGCAGACAGCCCTTCAAGTATGCTGTTTGGCAGCTTGGCCGATGTCGGTATTGGGTATGTGACCGGTGCTAACGATTTCTTTCATCTTCGCCCATCACAAGCGATAAGGGCGCGTATTCCCGACAAATTCTTCTACCCTGCAATTAGAAACGGAAGAATGCTGTGCGGAAATGCCATAACCCGTTCGACTGTTCGCAGTTGGTTGGAGCGAGACTATCCGGTGCTGTTGTTGAGAATAGAAAAGGAAGACGTTTTGCCCGATCCTGTTAAGATGTATCTGGAGAGCCCGGAAGGCAAGGTGGCACGTGAGACATACAAATGCAGGGTCCGCAATCCCTGGTACGTAGTGCCTGACGTAAAGGTCCCTGATGCCTTTTTGTCCTATATGAACTCCGGGGAGCCTAGACTACTGGCGAACCTGGCAGGGTGCGTCTGTACGAACTCTGTGCATGCCGTAAGGCTTAAGAAGGACGTCTCCATTGTTGTTCTTCAGGAGAAATGGAACGATCCATTGACTAGGTTGAGCTGTGAGATAGAAGGCCACCCACTTGGAGGCGGGGTTCTTAAAGTTGAACCTGGTGAAGCAAAGAAAATAGTGATAAGAGGCAATCTGCCTATTGAGCCCGATGAAAGAATCAAGTTAGAAGAAGGAATAGCATTTATGAGAAGGTGGAGACATCATGCCTTAAGCGCCGGAGGGCTGCGAATGGACGAGTCTCAAAGAGGCTTTGCTGGCATTTGCCGGCGGTGAGTTTCCTACCACGAGTCAACGACACATAAGGCCTCTTCACTGGTACATGGCTTGCCGTTTATGCTTAGAAGGCGGATTCGATCCCGATGAAATAACGCCTCGCCCACCTTTCCGCGTTACAGTTTCCCGTTCCGGCGCTGGATCCCGCCGTCGCATCGACTATGATCCTGGCTCCGGCTGGGGTGGAGAATTGACCATATTGGGAGGGCTCAAAACCAAGAAGGTGGATGTGGTGGTTACAAAGTCCAACATCGGTCCCGTGATCGCCGTTTCCATCAAAGGCACACTCAATGCTCTGAGGAACCTGACAAACCGACTCGAGGAAGCGGGTGGGGACTGCACCAATCTCCACATTACCTATCCAACGCTCGTCTATGCTTACTGGGGAATCATTCGTGGAAACAGGGCCGGCCTGCTTCCACCGGGTGCGCCTGCATTTCTGGGCGCGCCTGGCGATCCTGTTCGTTCAAACGACGTGGTGATTCTGGAAAACGGGCAACCTCACCAATCCGTGGTACGCTATCATTCGGCACTCTCAAACTTTACGGGACGAAACGCCATTCGCGATGACGTTTCAAAATATGAGGCGGTCTGCCTTACAATTGTCAACGTCGATGCAGACTCATCGGGATCCATCTACGACCGATATCCGGCTTCTGACAGCCCATTGCATTTCAGCAATCTGATGCCGAGCATCTATCGGAATTATGATCTGCGGTTTGTCTATCAGGCGCCGGACATCAGGAATCTGACTGAAAGAAGAGGATGGGACGAATCTTCTCCGGTCTTGAGGGACTGGAGAGCGGAAGAGTATGAGCTTCGTATTGCATCAGAGAACCCGGGTTTTGGTGCGGACGAGGAGAGTGGGATTTAGTTTTTGAGGGTAGCTAAGCGTTTGTTAGCCCCATGGCCACTAGGTTGAACAATAAGGGCCAGGGAGCGCTTTCCCACAAGTGCCGGGGCGAAGCCCAGAGGAGAAAGGGCAAGCTATGGACATCCGGGTAACAATGAGTAGTGAAGAATTTGGATATGAAGGCTTCAATTATGAATCGGTCAGGGAAGCATACGAGGGAATCATCCGGCTTTGTCAAGAGGCGATCAGTCTAGACGATGCTGTGCTTCGGAGTTTTGAGATGAGATTACACGTAGATGATTGCTAACAATTCAGAAGAAACATATAACTTCGAGGAGGCTCGACTTCACCCGGAGATCGCAGGTTTCAATTATGTTAAGTTCTGGTCCATCCTCAACTGCCGACCGCACGCGTTATATGGGATGCCCAGGTGTTCATAGGCCAGGCGGGTCGCCAGGCGGCCGCGGGGTGTTTTGTTTATGAAGCCTTCCTGGATGAGAAACGGCTCATAGACGTCTTCCAAAGTATCTTTTTCCTCTGATACCGATGCGGCCAGGGTTTCGATCCCAACAGGTCCTCCATCGTATTTTTCGATGATGGTGCTGAGGATTTTGCGGTCCATGGCGTCAAACCCCTTGTGGTCTACGTCGAGCATCTTCAAAGCGGCGTCGGCCACCTGGAGCGAGATCTTCCCGTTGGCGCGCACCTGCGCGTAGTCGCGAACCCGCCGCAGGAGTCGGTTGGCGACCCTTGGGGTTCCGCGGGAGCGCCTGGCGATCTCGAATGCGCCTTCCTGTTCGACCGCGATCCCAAGTATCCTTGCCGATCGCAGAATGATGCTTTTGAGCTCGGAGGGGCTGTAGAATTCGAGCCTGAGGGAGACGCCGAACCGGTCGCGCAGGGGTGGAGAGAGCAGTCCCGCGCGGGTGGTGGCCCCGATAAGGGTGAACGGCGGCAGGTCCAGTTTTATGGTGCGCGCCGAAGGACCCTGACCTATGATGATGTCGAGTTTGAAATCCTCCATTGCCGGGTAGAGGATTTCTTCGACAACGTGGTTGAGCCGGTGAATTTCGTCGATGAAAAGCACGTCGCCCGGTTCAAGGTTGGTAAGGATTGCCGCCAGGTCTCCGGGTCTTTCGATTACCGGTCCGGAGCTGCTTCGCAGGTTGACCTTGAGTTCGTTGCTGATGACAGCGGCCAGCGATGTTTTCCCCAGGCCGGGGAACCCGTGGAAAAGCACGTGGTCCAGAGGCTCCGAACGCCCCCTGGCGGCGGTAATAAAAACTTCGAGGTTTTCCTTGACCTTATCCTGCCCTATGTATTCGGCAAGGGTGCGGGGCCGCAGGCTGCCTTCGAGCGGAAGGTCCTCTTCTTTTTTCTGGGGTGTTATTACCCGGTCCGTCATTTGCCAGTCCTACGCCAGCGCTTTAAGTGCGCTTTTGAGAACATCTTCCAGGGACGGATTTTCGCCCAGCGCTTCGCGCACCCGTTTGAGCGCCTTTTCAGCTTCGGCGGGGCGATAGCCCAGATTTGTCAGCGCCGAGAAGGCGTCGGAAAAGGCATTCCCGGCATCGGTGAAAGGCTGGGCAAATCCTGACTTTTCCTTCGGTTTGCCTTGGACTTTGTCCCTCAGTTCCAGCATGACACGGTCGGCGATTTTCTTGCCCACACCGGGGATGTTTTTCAGCCGCAGGTAATCCTGCCGGATAACGACCTGCTTGAGGTCGTCCGGGCTGATGCCCGAAAGTATCCCCACAGCCAGTTTTGGTCCCACCCCGTTCACTCCGGTCAGCAGCAGGAACATCTCCTTTTCTGCAATCGTGCGGAAGCCGTAAAGCTGAATGAGGTCCTCGCGCACGTAAGTGTAGATATTGAGTCCCACGTTCTGCCCGATTTCCGGCAGATCGTAGAAAGTGCTAAGCGGGACCTGGACATGATAGCCGACCCCATGGACATCGACAATAACGTATTCAGGGCTCTTGGCCCGCAGCTTTCCTTCAAGAAAACCTATCATGACTGTCTGGAATCTTCCACCTGATATTGGAGGAATGGGTGCTTATGTGGCACACCGCCACTGCGAGGGCATCGGCGGCATTGGGTTCTATCCCGCCTTCGATGCGCAACAGCCTCTGGACCATTCCGGCAACCTGTTCTTTGGCCGCTCTGCCGTATCCGGCTACCGACTGCTTAATCCTCAGGGCGCTGTACTCGTGGATGGAGAGCCCTGAGCTCACCCCGGCCAGAATTACAGCCCCGCGTGCCTGCCCCAGGCTCAATGCGCTCTTTACATTTTTTGCAAAAAAGACCTCTTCAACCGCCATGAACTGCGGACCGTATTCCCGGATCGAAGCCCTGATCTGCTCGAAAATTACCCTGAGGCGTTCGGAAAGCGGGCGGGCGGGCGGCAGCTTCAACGTGCCATGGTGGATGTGCCTGAGGGTGAAGCCGTCTCCCTCAACAATTCCGTATCCGGTATACCGAGAACCCGGATCGACTCCGATTGTTCGGATCATTTTTTATTCCAGCGACTCGAGAATCCGGTCAGGAATATCGAAGTTAGCGTAAACATGCTGAACATCGTCGTGGTCCTCGAGGGTATCCATCAGTCTTAAGAGTTGCTGAGCGCTTTTGGGGTCCTCAATTGGAACCGTGGTTTGCGGGGACATCGTGATTTCAGCAAGTTCATATTTTATCTGTTTTTCGTCGAAAGCCGCCTTTACGTTTGCAAAGTCTTCGGGTGAGGTAATGACTTCGAACTGGTTTTCCTGCTCTTTGACATCTTCTGCGCCTGCTTCCAGGGCCAGGTCGATGAGTTCTTCCTCCGGCATGGCGTTCTTGTCGAAAACTATGCTGCCCTTTTTGTTGAACATCCAGGCTACGCAGCCTGCCTCTCCGAGGTTGCCGCCGTTTCTGCTGAAAATATGGCGGACTTCACTTGCGGCCCTGTTTCTATTGTCGGTCAGGATGTCAACAAGCACGGCCACCCCACCGGGTCCGTATCCCTCGTACATCATTTCCTCGTAGTTTACACCCTCCAGTTCGCCCGTACCTTTTTTTATGGCCCGGTCGATGTTTTCTTTGGGCATGTTCTCGGCCCTTGCGGCCAAAACTGCGGCCCGGAGCCGCGGATTGCCCTCGGGATTGCCGCCTCCCATCCGGGCCGCCACCATTAACTCCTTTATCAATTTTGTAAAGACCTTTCCTCTCCTGGCATCAGCCGCGCCTTTTTTGTGCCGGATGGTTGCCCATTTCGAATGACCGGACATGAAAGCCTCCTGCTATGTTCTTTTCAGATTCATGGCAAGTATATAGATTTCCCTGCTTTGTTTTCTGACGGCCTCAGGTCTTACGACCCTGGTCAGGCCGAATTGTTTTTTGACCTCTGCCAGCAACTGGTGGAACTCCGAACCATGAAATATCTTGGCCAGAAAAGTCCCTTTGGGCCGCAGCGACCAACGGGCTATCTGGAGCGCGCGCTCAAAGAGAAGCGCCGAACGCGCGCTGTCGGCCGCCCTTATGCCTGAGGTGGCCGGGGCCATATCGCTAAGCACGACATCGAACGGGAGATAGCGGCGCAGGGCGGCTTCAACAAATTCGGGGTCGAAAATGTCGCCCTGCAGGGTCACCACCCGGTTTGGGAACGCGTTTTCGATCGGCTTGAGGTCAACGCCCACGATGAGGCCCGAGCGTCCCACAACTGCGCAGGCGAGCTGAATCCATGATCCCGGGGCAGCCCCCAGGTCCAGGACGCGGTCTCCCGCTTTCAGTATCTTATACTTTTTTTGAATTTCTTCGAGTTTATATACGCCTCTTGCACGATAATGCTGCTTTTTCGCTTTGCGAAAATAGTGATCCTGGACCGTAAAAGCCATTCCGTCCGCCTAAGGATACGAATTATTTCCGGAATAATGTCCTATATCGGAAAATCCGCGGTTTGTAAACCGGGCAATATTGAAAAAATGGTCCTTGAGTCAGCCGTGTTACTCTCCCGGCAGTTGATTAGACGCGTTCACGGAACTTCCTTGTTTGGGCGTATATATTATAGTATGGAAAATCATATAATCGATTCTAGGAGAAAAGCGATTGGGAGAAGGGTCCCGGAATTTTCATATCGAAAAAAGGGTTGAAATAGTCAGGTTCCAAAGAGGGGAGGAGATGGATGGAGAGATTAATCGAAGGTAGAAAGCTTACGCTTGTCCTGGGCGATCTCACCGAGCTGGCTGTCGATGCGATTGTCAATGCCGCCAATTCAGGGCTTCAGCTGGGTGGGGGAGTCGCCGGCGCGATCAGGACCAAGGGCGGGCCGAGCATCCAGGAGGAATGCAACCGGATAGGGCCGATTCGGGTAGGCGAGGCGGTCCTCACCGGAGGCGGCCGTCTCAAGGCATCCTATGTGATTCATGCCGTAGGTCCGATGTACGGCGAGGGAAACGAAGACCAAAAGCTCGCTGACGCTACCCTAAGCAGCCTCGAGCGCGCAACCGAAAAGGGAATCAAATCCATAGCATTTCCGGCGATCAGCACGGGTATTTTCGGCTTTCCCAAGGACAGGTGCGCCAGGATCATGCTGAAGACAATTTCAGAATTTTTGGCAAGCCGCAAAACTAGTCTGGAAAGTGTAACTGTGTGCCTGTGGTCTCCAGACGATCTTGATTTGTTTGAGAAAATTCTCGCGGAGGTTTGAGGCGATTCTTTAATTTAATCTTCGTTCGTGATTCGTTAGGAAAATAGTTGACTTTTTGGTTAAATCCTTATAGATAGCAATCGTTCAAGTGTCCTGGTCAAGGGAATGAGGGTGGTTTTCGCTCTGTTTTCGGTTTTTGTTCGCGGTATTGCGCCGCCTCATTTTGGATCAGGCATCTCTTCGCGTGTGAAATTTAGAGCATTTTATAGAGAGCTTTTCAGCCCGTCCCGAAGGAAAACCTTTTTGGTCCGGCAGGAAAGTAGCCCAAGGTTTTGGCTCAAAAGCGAATGACGCCTTTTTAGAAGTGTGTTTTGCTGATTCAGGTCAAGTGCAGCAGCTCTTAAGCCTGATCAGCAAGCGGATTAACGTTCACTCGACTCTCAAGAAGGAGGCTGGCCTTGACATTTCAACCATCAAAGCAGGTGTATTCAGGTAAGATCAGAGAGATTGTTCTGGGAAGCGGAGACAAGGCTGTAACGATTGGCGGCAGAGGGGTCTTTCCATTCCATTCATTCGAGGGAGCGGTCCCGAACGCCCCCAAAATCGCAATGGAGGTCTGGGACAAAGACCCGAGCGAAGATTGGGCCGAAGCTGTCAAGGAGCCCTTCAAGGACGTGCTGGGCGATCCGGCGGCTTGGGCGAGCAAGTGTGTGAAGGAGTACGGTGCCGAGATAATCGTTGTCCAGACCAAGAGCGCCGATCCGAACGGGGATAACCGGCCGGCCGCCGAGGTGGCCGCGACGGTTAAGAAGGTGGTGGACGCCGTTGATGTGCCCGTAGTTGTCTGGGGGGTTGGAAATCACGACAAGGACGTCGAAGTCATGAGGCTGGTTGCCGAAGCCAATACGGGCCGCAGGCTCCTGCTGTGTCCGGTGGAAGAAGCCACCCACAAACAGATTGGGGCGGCGTGCCTCGGATACAAGCATGTGACTGTTGCTTCCACACCTATTGACATAAACCTTGCCAAGCAGCTCAACATTCTGCTCGGAAACCTCGGGGTAAACCCGCAGGACATTGTGATCGACTCGACAACGGGGGGGCTCGGATACGGACTTGAATACGCCTATTCGGTCATGGAGCGCATCGAGCAGGCTGCCCTTACCCAGGAAGACGAAAAACTCCAGCAGCCCATCATCGCCAATGTGGCTAACGAGACGTGGAAGTGCAAGGAGTCGAATCTGACCTACGAGGAAGCTCCGAATCTCGGAGATGCCGCCAAACGCGGTATCCTGATGGAAGCGATCACCGCTGTAGATCTTTTGATCGCAGGAGCTGACGCGGTGGTCATGCGCCACCCCGAAGCGGTAAAGCTTGTGAGAAATTACATAGGCAAGATGATGTAATGTTGCGCAGGGTCGACCTCGCAAGTGTTTTATCAGTAATACAAACATCCCCAGGAAGGGGAAAAGAGGTGCTACATGTCTGATGAGAAGAAACCAGTTTCAATCGCAGAAGAAAAGAAGGCAAAGAAGTTAGATTTTAAGGAGATGACCACTTGCCAGGCCACACTCCAGATGCTCAAGAGGATTGACGCGGATGGACACGAATCGATGTTCCACCGTGCGGCTGAGATGAAGCCGTGTCCGATCGGGTCGGAAGGGGCATGCTGCAAGCACTGCTACATGGGTCCGTGCCGCCTCAACGCCAGGGACCCCTATGCCAGGACTGGAATCTGCGGGGCAACCATCGACACGATTGCCGCCCGAAACTTTGCCAGGGCCGTGGCCGCCGGCGGGTCAGCCCATACCGACCACGGCATGGCCATGCTGGATGTCTTCCGCGAGGTGGTGCACGGCACAGCGGCTCACTTCAAGATCACGGACGAGAAGAAACTCAAAGACGTAGCCGCGAGCATCGGAATCCCGGTAGCGGACAGGGAAATCAAAGACATAGCTACCGATCTCTACAATGAACTGGAAAAGACCTATACGCAGGTGGAGGGAGAAATTCCCTTTATGAAGCGCGTTCCCCCAAAGACCTTGGAACTGTGGCGCAAAGAGGGAGTCGTCCCGCGCGGCGCGATGCGCGAGATCATGGAATTGATGCACCGCACCTGTATGGGTGTTGACCAGGATTACAACAACATCGTGAAGCAGTGCTCCCGTATGGCGCTTTCTAACGGATGGGGCGGTTCCATGGTTGCGACCGAACTCACCGACATCCTGTTCGGCACGCCCACACCCAGGGTGGCCGGCGTCAATATGGGATTTCTGAAGGAAGACCAGGTAAACATTGTGATTCACGGCCATGAGCCTCTTCTTTTCGAAGGCATGATCGCCGCTGCCCAGGATCCTGCCAATATCGAGAAGGCA
>DASPQK010000383.1:0-10036 GCA_035624985.1 Syntrophobacteraceae bacterium
GAAAAACCACGGTCAGGGAAGCCTCCCAAGCTGGAGGGGTTGACGGCAGCGCACATTACGGCTCTTGCCTGTTCTGATCCGCCGGAAGGCCGAGCACGCTGGACACTGCGCCTGCTTGCCGACAGAGCGGTAGAGCTTGACCTAGTTGACACCATCTCGCACGAGGCCATACGCAAGCTTCTAAAAAAACGAATTGAAGCCGCATCTGAGAAAAATGTGGTGCATCAGCCACGTAACGCCGGAGCTCGTTTGGCACATGGAAGATGTGCTCCATCAGCATGAGTTGCCTCATGATCCAAAACATCCGGTAATAAATTTGGACGAGCGCCCTTGCCGGCTGATCGGTGATGTTGTTCAGCCAATCCCGATGGAACAAGGCTAGGTCAGGCGCGAAGACTACGAATATGAACGCAACGGCGTCTGTAATTTGTTTACTGCCCTCGAACCTCTTGCCGGCAACCGTGTTTGCACAGTGTTCCAACACCGCACCGGTAGGGAATACGCCATTTTCATGAAGATGCTTTCCGAACTACATTATCCGGATGCCGAAAAGATCGTGATCATCCAAGACAATCTGAGCACCCACAATCCGGGGTCCTTTTACAAGCTTTTCAGCCCGGAGGAAGCTTTCAAATTGGCCTCCGGATTCGAGTTTCACTACACTCCCAAGAAGGCCGGTTGGCTGAACATGGCAGAAATCGAGCTATCAGTAATCTCAAAACAATGTCTTGACCGCCGTATAGCCACCCAGGAGCAACTCAAACACGAGGTCTAGGCGCTGGTCGAGGAACGCAACAAAAACAAAGCCAGGGTGAACTGGAGCTTCAGTAAAACTAAGGCACGGCAAAAGTTGGAAAGGCACTATTCAACTATAACTAATTAAGTTGACAATGCACTAGTTTTTGCTCGCAAAAGTCCGCGTAACAATCATTTCCGTTCGTCACACCGGCAGTCCCGGCTCAAATGCACTGCCGGGACCGCCGGAATGACGGAGTGCAGTGACCCGGTCCAATCAAGTGTCGATGAATTTGTGAAACGCAACACTGGTTCGCCAAAATGCATAAGCAATCAGGAGTAGATAATGACCTTCAGGAAATGTCTGTATTTTGTTGCAGGACTGGTGATTTTTCTTTCGGGTTCTTACTTGAGATACGAATCGGCAATAAGCACCAGGGTGATCCAGCCGGTCAGAGCCAATGCCAGGGAGTATGTCATACATGCATATAATTTGCGTATTAACGGCGTCTATTCCCAGCACCTTGCGGGGGATCCGTACCGGCCTGTAGTTACCCAGGGATTGCAAACTCCCGGATATCCGCTCTTCCTCGCGATTTTTATGGACAGATGGCCTGACGATGCCATGATTGCCGAAATAGTGCTATGTCAGACGATTATCAGCGGCATAACCATGATTTTAGCGTTTTTGCTCTTCAGGATGTTCCTGCCGGTGCATCTTAGCCTTGCCGCTATGGCTTTGACAGCTTTGAGTCCTCACCTGATAAACTTCAACAGCTACCTCCTAACGGAAACGCTTAATTGTTTCTTGCTGGTGTTGTTCGTCTGGATAATGGGCCTTTTCTGGAAGAAGCAGTCTCCATGGCTACTTGCGGCCGCAGGCAGTCTAATGGGTCTGTGCATGCTTGTGCACCCGGGCCTGGAGGGTTTTGTCCCCGTGATGCTCGTTTTTCTCGCCTGCCGGTACGGCATAAAAAAGGGAGGAAAGTCAGGGGCCGTCCTGCTGCTGGGGCTTTTTCTCGTCATGTTTCCGTGGATTATACGAAACCTCATTACTTTGGGGGCCATAACGGATAACACACACTTGATAAACTTTGTTTTTAACGGGATGTATCCCGATTTCGTTTTTGAAGGAGCGCCTGCAAGTTTTCCTTACCCCTATCTGTACGACCCCAGGGCAGCGGAGATCTCAAAGAGTATAGGGAGTGCTCTCAGCGAGATTGCAAGGCGTTTTCACGACGAGCCTATAAGGCACATTATATGGTTCCTGGTGGGAAAGCCGCTCGTTCTCTGGTCGTGGGACGTCGTAGAGGGCATACGCGATGCTTTCGTCTACCCCGTTTCTACATCGCCCTATTTCAGCAGCCTTCTGTTTCGGTCAACCCATCTCTTAATGCACGTACTCCACGGACCCTTGGTGCTGCTGGCCTTTGCAGCCAGTCTTACCGCCTTCTTCCCTCTGTCGCGGAGCACCCTTCCGCCTGAATCGATCGCAACCGTAAGGCTAATTGCCCTGTTGCTTCTTTATTTCACCGTTCTTCACATGATCGGTGCTCCAGACCCGCGCTACACCATACCTCTTCGACCCGTTTTTCACGGAATGGCATTGTTTTTCCCCTACATACAATTCCGGCTGACAATGCCGACTCAGCGAATGATCTTTAAGTCGCCAGCCAAGAACGCCGCCCTGACCGCATCGAGCACAGATTCGCAGTTATCAAGAAAGCAGGCTATGTTCGACTCGTGAATTCTTTGCTGATTCTTTTTGAAACTCCTTGCGCTGCCGACATCGAAGGAAAGTTTGAGTCCAAGCAGATTGCAAAATCCTGCGGCAAATAAAACCATACCCAATGGAACCGGCGCCAGCAGGGCTTTGGAGCCGGCCACCGATTTCATTATCTCGGTCAAGGCCCTCATACTGATCATTTCGGGGTAGAAAAGGTTGAATTCAGTTCCGCGCGAGGGAGAAGATATTATAGCCCCAATTATTTCACACACTTGTCTTATAGAAATGACCGGGACTTCGCCTTTTCCCCCATCGATCAAAGGGATTACGGGGTACTTTCTCACGGCGTTTAAGAACTTGAGAAACATCCCTCCGTTTCCGATGACAAGGCCCGGCCTCACGATAATTTGGCCGCGTTCAAGAAAATACCGCTCGAGGCGGTGCTTGACGGTCCCATACTCAGACACGGCGTCGGGGCGGGCCGAATATGAGCTGAAGTAGATTTGCCTTTCGACCCCGGCCCTGGCCGCTGTCTCGGCCAGAAATTCGGTCGACTCGATATTGGAAGCCGTCATGTCGCGGCGGAAATCATGAGCCAGGTGAACGACGACGTTCACAGCGTCAAACATTGAGAGGTCCGCCTTCCGGGGTTCGGCCAGGTCCAGGATGAAGCTCCTGCCCAACCATGGCGGCTCAAAAGAGCTGTACCTGTCTTTTCGCACCGTCCCCGCAATGGAATGCCCCTCGTTATGAAGATGCGCCCCGAGATTACTTCCTATAAAGCTGTTAGCGGCAGTCAGGAGTATGTTCATGGTCCCTGCAAGCCTCTTTTGATATGATCGGCTATCCTCATTGAGTTGGCCATGATCGTGAAGGTCAGATTCTTCGAAGGCAGGGCTGAAAAGCACGCTCCGTCGACTACAAATACTCTTTTTGTGCCGAACAGACGGCCGTGTCTGTCCGTCTGGCGCCTTCCCGGAATGTCCTTCATGGGAAGCATGCCCGCAAAATGAAGACCGGTTCCCATTTTCGGGTGCCGGCACATAAAAGGAGCACTAAAATAACCTATCTTTGTGAAGCCGCGCAGGAGGAGCTTTTCAACGGCTCCCGGCTTTTCTTCCATCGAGTGGACTTCGATGGCGCCGTCGCGCCTCAGCCTCACATAATTTTCCTCTTCCTGTTTTCCAGGATAAAAAAGCATAACAGCTCCCGAGCACTCGGCAACGTTTCTCATCAGTCTCAGGTTGGAGGAAAGCGGCAGAGGAAGATCGAAAAGAACGTCGGACCTCAGCGGTCCGTTTGTGCCGTAGAACGATGCCTGCAATGGACCATCGGCCAGCGGGCCGTCGTAGACGATATTGAGCTGGGTAAGGGAACCGGTCTCCATATCAAGTTCCGCTCCGATTCCATCCAGGCGCAACAGCAACATCACCGTCATGGGATTATCGAGAAACGGCAGTCTGCTGTCATAATCTTTGCCGGAGCGCAAAACGATCTTTGCCGTATTAAGAGCGCCTGCGGCCAGAATAAGAGTCCGGGCGTGAAAAGTCTCGAGCTGGCCGGTCTTCAGGTTTTTGGCAAAGACTTCAACCTCATTTTCCTTTTCGCTGAACGTTTCAACGAGACGGCCGTTCTCGTAGAGGATCGTGCCTTCTTTTATCATCTCGTCGAGCGTGTAGGCAGGGGTATAAACGGCGGGTATGCAGGGCTTGAAAAATTCCAGGTTCTCGTATCCGTACGCCCTTCTGCCGTTATGCTCCCTTGTGAGCACCGCCAACCTTGGCGCTCCAACAAAGATGCCTCTGCGGTTAAAGTAACTGCGATTGTTCTCATAGCCGCGCAGAAAACCGGAGGCGAACCGGGACAACCTCAGCGGCTCCATCAAATCATCGTCATGGCCGAAATACGGTTCGAGATCGTCGTTTCGGCCGCTCACGCCCATATGTGCCGTAAGCGTTTTGTAATACGGCTCAAGCTCTGCGGCAGTTATGGGAAAGCCCCGAAGATCGTCGCTGTTGAAACGATAAACCCCCGCCCCCCATGCGTTTGCCAATCCACCTCTGGCAAAACTGCAAACCCCCTCGAAGTCGCTGGAACCCACAGGAAACAGCCTCTCCCAGTCCCGCACGATAAATGACATATACGGGGACTTCAACTTCAGACTTATGTTCCTGAGATAAACGTTATGCAGGCTCTCGAACTCTTCGCCGATCAGAGGCGCGAACAAATCCCCACCCCTGCGCCTGAGCCTGAAAATGTTGTCATCAAGCGCAGAGGAATCCGGTGGAGTATGACCCACGTCCAGCATAAGGACGTTTTTGCCTCTCAGCGCATAGGCAGCGAAAGTCCCGGCAGGACCTGACCCCACAATGATCGCATCATGCAAGTCCATATCTCCTGATAAGATATTTTCCCTTGATCGCTTTATACACCGTCAGCGCAATGGCATAAAATATGTCAGCCGCAGCCCCAAGACGCTTTGGCCGGCAGTTGAAAAAATGACCGAAATATGCGGACCTGACTTCGACCATGTAAAATAGTACCTGAATCTTTTTGGTAAGGACGTTATGCCTGTCCTTGAGTCTAAATGCATATTCCACAGCCTCCACGTCGAGCCGGCAGGACAAGATCGTCTCTATTGAAGACAGGGTTTGCGAATCGACGGCCGGGATGCAGGTGCGGTTAGCGGCAATATACCTTTCCACGACATCCGGGTGCAGTTTTTCCCGGAAAAAAGCCGCATGGAAGTATACGGCCTCGCGTTCGAGCATCTTTTCATTTTGTACTAGTAGAGTCACCCTGGCTGCTCCGTGTAATTGATTTCCACTTAGACACGATTCAATATATCCGCAGAAGTTTGTTCAAAGCAACCTTGCGCTGAATCCGCCGTATTTGTTGAACCTGGAACCCGTCTTTGATCGGTCTGGTCCTTCGAGCCGGTCCCCTGACCCTCTTGATTATTAATTTCCTTGCTCCTGCCAGGGTAGGTAATGTATTAATAACCGCACGCGAAGAGTTTACCCTCAAATGAGGAACCTTCAGTATCCGACATCAGACATCCATAAGCCTCACCGGTGTGAGCCGGGAATCGGAAATACGACCAAAGAGACAGGAATCATGAAGAACAAATGGTTGTTTTATCTGGTGGCGCTGGTGCTTGCGGCCGCTGTGGGCATTGCCTACTCCAACCATTTTCAAAACGGCTTTCATTTCGATGACAGCCATGCCATCCAGGACAACATTAACCTGAGAAGCATCCGGAATATCCCCGGGTTCTTTGTCGATGCGACCACCTTCAGCGCTCTTCCCGCCAACCAGTGCTACAGGCCGGTCCTGTCCACCCTGTTCGCCCTGGACTACTGGGCGGGGGCAGGCAGTCCATACTGGTTCCAGGTCTCGGCCTTTTTTTTCTACATGATTCTGTGGGTGCTGCTCTTTTTGCTCTTCAGAAATATCTGCTCCGCCTGCAGCCCCGACGGCGCAAACGACATGATCGCGCTTCTTGCCTCCGGCTTCTATGTTATCCATACGGCCAACGCTGAAACGGTGAACTATATCAGCGCCGGGTCCGACCTTCTTTCCACACTGCTCATGGTCGCCTCGCTTCTAACCTACGCCGCTCTGCCCGCATGGCGCAGGTTCGGCTTTTATCTTATCCCGGCGGCCCTCGCCATGCTCACCAAGGAAGTTTCCGCCGTTTTCCCTCTTTTTCTCCTGGCCTATGTGATTCTTATAGAAAAGAAGATTCCCCTGACAGCGCTTTTCAAATCGGAGAATAGGAAGGAAACACTGCGCGCGCTCCTCGCCGTGCTTCCCGCCGCCGTTGTTTGCGTCGGCCTTCTTTCACTCTCTTCGCGGATGCTCCCCAAAACCTTCACGCCGAGCTCGCTATCGCGTCTCGAGTATTTGCTCGCCCAGCCGTTCGCATTGGTTCACTACTTCAACAGTTTTCTTCTGCCTGTGAACCTCTCTGCCGATACCGACTGGGGGCCTATAGGGAATCTTTTTGACGACCGGGTGCTGGCTGGAGCGGCTTTCATCGTCCTGATGGCGTCCGGCGCGCTGGCGGCCTCGCGAAACCGCCGGACCATCCCCATCGCTTTTGGGATACTATGGTTTTTCATAGGCTGCGCGCCGACATCGAGCGGCATCGTTCCGCTTGCCGAGGTCGTAAACCACCACAGGACCTTTCTTCCGTTCATCGGCCTCGCCTTGGCCGCATCGTGGGGCATAGCGCTTTTGATCGAGGGGCGTGAGCTTTTTTCCCGTCGAAGTTTTACCGGCAGGGCGTGCCTTATGGTGCTGATCGCCGCGCTTTTCGCAGCCCATACATACGGAACGTTCCAGAGAAACAAAGTGTGGAAAGATGAGGAGAGCCTCTGGCATGACGTCACTTTGAAGAGTCCGGGCAACGCACGCGGACTAATGAACTACGGCCTTGCCCTGATGGCGCGGGGAGACATCACGGGGGCTCGAAGCTGCTTTCAGAAGGCCCTGGCCATGTCACCGGATTATGCCTATCTGCACATAAACATGGCCATCGCCGAGGGTGCCCTGGGGGATGAGGCCGCAGCGGAAAGCCACTTCAAAAGAGCCATTCAGTGCAATCCGTATTTCTACGGATGCTATTATTACTATGCCCGGTTCCTGGAAGAACGCGGCAGGCGGGCCGAGGCCGTGCCGCTTCTTCGCAAAGCGATGGAACTGAGCCCCGGCTATTGTGAATCCAGGTACCTTCTAATGAGGATTTACGCGAGGCAAAATGACTGGGAGTCTCTTGCAAAGATAGCCGAAGACACTTTGAAACGGTCGCCTGAAGACGCCAGGGCCCGGCTTTACAGGCAGATGGCCCTCAATCGGGACGATCCCGTGCCGGAGCAGGAAATCACAGCAATTAACGATCCAACCCCTGAGAACTACGTGTGGTTGAGCCTTGCCTACTATCAGCGCGACCAGTTCGAAAAATGCATCGAGGCGGCGCAGAAAGCCCTCAGGCTGAAGCCAAAATGCGTTGAAGCCTATAACAACATATGTTCGGCTTACATCCGGCTGGGAGACAAATCCAGGGCCACTCGAGCATGCCAGAGCGCCCTGGAAATAGATGCCGGTTTCGAACTGGCCAGGAATAATCTAAGAGTGGCCCAGGAAATGAAATGATCGGACAGGAAACCGCAGCGAGCCAGGACCGCAGACCGGTCCTGGTGATTCCCGCCTTTAAGCCGAGCGCTGTGCTCCCTGCCATCATCAGGGAGGTATTCGCTTCGGGCGCGGTGCAAAAAGCCATCGTCGTAAATGATGCCAGCGGAAGCGAAAGCGATGCCGTATTTCAGGAGGCCGCTGCAATCGATGGGACAGAAATTATCTCGCATGCCGAAAACCTGGGACAGGGAGCCGCCGTCAAGTCAGGGGCCGCCTTTGCCGCCGAAAACTACCCTGAATGCGCCGGTATCGTAACGGCTGACGCGGACGGACAGCATAGCTCCGCAGACATTATCAAAGTCGCCCGGGAGATGACCGACAACCCCGGCGTTCTCATCCTCGGAGTCCGGAACATTGCTGAAATGCCCCTGAGGAGCAGGTTCGGCAACTCGCTCACCGGACATATCCTTCACATGCTGACCGGACACAGGATCAGCGATACTCAAACCGGGCTGCGCGGCGTTCCGATGTCGTTTATCCCGGCGCTCCTGGCAACCCGTTCCAACCGATATGAATTCGCACTGGATTTGCTCCTCAATTGTTTCGAGTCGCGTCAGCAAATCAGGGAAGTAGGCATCCGGACAATCTATGAAGATGGAAACAAGACTTCTCATTTCAGACCCGTACTGGATTCGATGAAGATCTATTTCATCTTCGCAAGGTTTGTAAGCGTATCTCTTTTGTCGGCCCTCATCGATAACGTTGTATTCGTAATCGTATATCATATGAGCTCAAACATCCTGGGATCCCAGGCAACCTCCCGGGCAAGCGCCATCGTCTTCAACTACTTCGCTAACAGGCAAGCCGTTTTCCATTCAAACGCCAGGGTAAGGAAGACCATGCCCCGATACCTTCTGCTGGCGGGTGCGATCATGCTGGGCAGCTATGCAATCATCAGGGTCTCGATATCTCTATGGGACCTGAATGTGCTTTTAGTGAAGATCGTTGCCGAAACGGTGCTTTTCGCAGTGAGCTTTTTCGTTCAGCGGGCAATCTTTAGGAACGGGCAACTCCGGCCAAAAGGGGCTGCGAGGGCACTGGATCTGTGTCGAAGGATTACAGGCAGTGAGCAGTACGGAGGGGAGCAATAAAAGAAGGTGGAAAAAGGACGCAATGGCATTGACTTAAGCGACGCATGTTTGTCTGCCTTTTGGAATCGCACCTGGAGGAAGTTTGCCGCATATGAGTCAAATATCACGTCTGCGGGGGATACATCCCGGCCAATGAAGTGCAGAAACATATTTTCCATGGTTGTTTCCAGACGAATCCAATGACTCGCCCCTATGCACGCGGCGGCTCCGCTTCTCCCTCGTTTGGAGCTCACTGTGACTGAAGACACATTTGAAAGTTTGGCGGGTTGAAGTCGGTTAGATGGTTTGTGGCTGGCCTTTTCAGATATTTACACCATTGCCTGTAAGATTTCAGCTATCCCGCTGAAACATTAGCCTGTAACAAGATGTTGGACAGCTATTTACCCGATCCCCCCCCGAAATCCCCCTTGACTTTCGTGGCTTTGTCGGCATCATGCATTGAGCCGCGTGATCGATCCAACGTTACCAACGGCCACGCCGGCTATGCGCCAGAACTGTATTTTTTCCAGCTTGCCATGCATTGCGGTGTTGTGACCGGCTTTGCCTTACCGGTGAGGTTTTTCTTTAACAGGCACCTGAATCCGACTATTGCCGGGAACTTTGTTTATTACCGGAGGGGTACGATGAAAAAGGCATTGGCATTATCGGGGCTGTTTGTTTTGTTGCTTGCGGGCATCGCATGGGCGGAGCCGGTAAAGACGGTTTATTACGTCAAGACCTTTGCAACGGCGCCCACGACCGTAACCGAAGCGGTTAACGTCACCTTCAGCCTCTATGACGCGCCGACAGGCGGAAACTTCCTATGGTCCGAGACAAAGAAGATGACCATCAAGGCAAATTCAAAGACGATTTCGACAAACCTCGGGGACACCAATCCGCTGGGGGAAATGGATTTTGGACCTCAAATGTGGGTCCAGGTTTCGATAGGCGGAACGGTGTACGGCCCTCGCGATGTGTTTGCCGGGGCGCCTTATTCGCTGTGGAGTGCCTCGGGCACTCCGGGCCCAAAGGGGGCAACGGGCGCCACTGGCCCGCCCGGCCCGCAAGGTAAACAGGGCATTCAGGGAGTCCAAGGGCCTACCGGTCTGTCAGGACCTTCGGGATCGCGCGGGCCGTCAGGGCCGGCCGGCGCCTCCGGGGCCTCAGGACCTTCAGGAGCCTCAGGATCGCCGGGGGTGTCAGGACCGCCGGGGCCCTCGGGACCTTCGGGACCCTCAGGATCGCCGGGGGTGTCAGGGCCTCCGGGGCACTCAGGACCGCCGGGACCCTCAGGATCGCCGGGGGT
>DASPQK010000384.1:0-11108 GCA_035624985.1 Syntrophobacteraceae bacterium
GATGACGGAATAAAAGAAGATTTTATATCCTCTCTGGCCGTCAACGGTGAAAAGGGCACCCTTATGAGAAGGATGCACAAGCCGGGTCTCACGGTGAAGGGCAAAACGGGCACCCTTAACGATGTCATCGGGTTTGCCGGCTATGTTTCAGGTCCGTCCGGCAAGACCTTCGCTGTGGCGATCATCCTCAATGAAGTGCGGGACAGGTTCAAAGCAAGGCAGGCACTTGACTCCGTGCTCGAACAGGTGGCCTTTTCGAGCTCATGACAGTGTTTAAGAAGGGATGATGGTAATCATGGCTGCATTTGCAACGGAAAAATTGAGCAAAGATACAAAATTGGCAATGATGTCGCAGTTTCTGGGATTCATGCTGGATGCCTTCGACATGGCTTTGGTGATTACCATGGCGCCGCTCCTTGTCAAGATCTTCTGCTCCCCGACGGGAAGCGAGGCATGGCGGTATATCATCATTATTTTCACCTACTCGATAACTATGGCTGCTAGGCCGGTAGGTTCAGCCATCTTCGGA
This sequence comes from Syntrophobacteraceae bacterium, assembly GCA_035624985.1. Classification (GTDB taxonomy): domain Bacteria; phylum Desulfobacterota; class Syntrophobacteria; order Syntrophobacterales; family Syntrophobacteraceae; genus SbD1. The sequence goes on from DASPQK010000384.1 coordinate 530, forward strand.
CATTTTGCCGACACGATCGGCAGGAGCCGTCTGCTTGTTTTGACCATTGCCGGCGTCGGCGTAATGTCGATGCTGTGCGCCTTTCTTCCTACATTCGCCCAGGCGGGGGCATTGTCGTACACGCTCTTTTGCGTGATAAGATTTGTGATGGGATGTTTTTTCGGCGGAGAGTATGCGGTGGGACACACCTTTGCCATTGAACACGCTCCCTTAAAATGGCGCGGGGCTATAGGCGGCTTCATTCAGTCAGGTTTCCCCTTGGGATATGTTATCGCCTCGCTGGTGTTTGCCCTTATTTCATCTCTTTTGGGTAGCGAAGCTATGCTCGATTACGGCTGGCGTATTGCCTTCCTTACAGGAACGTTGCCGGTAATTTTGGCGATCTACATCAGAAGAATATTGCCCGAATCTCCCTATTTCCTAAAGGCCAAGCAGCAGGGGGCAATCGAAAAGGCCCCTTTCTTCAGCATGTTCAAACCGCCGGCGCTGTGGGATTTTATCCAGGTGTTCGTCTTCATGACCGGCCTGTTCTTAACGGATTACTCAGTATATGGATTTCTGCCCAGTATTCTGACTTTGGGAGGCAGGGGATTTGACACCACAACGTATAGCCTGATTTATGGCTTTGCGCTGTTTATGGCCTTCCTCGGCTATAATTTCTATGGATGGCTCTCGGACATTACCGGCAGAAAGGCGCTGACGATGTATTATTGTGTTTTCCTGGTGCTGTTCGGCGTCCCGGTTTATTATGTTCTCTATAATGCGGCAGTTGCACGCAACTTATGGATGGCCGTCGCGGGCACGATAATGGCCGCTATGCTGAAACTGGCCTGGGGAATGCTGCCCGCTTACCTTGCCGAACGTTTCCCCACTAAAAGACGGGCAGTGGGGGTAGGATTCGGCTACTCATCGGGAGCGCTTCTGGGCGCATGGTTCAGCGTTTACGTTTGGTGGGCCCACCGCATTCCTTTCATCGCGGCCATCGAAAAACAGGATTTGTGGCTTTCCCCTGCGGTTGTCCTGACCATCGGGGCGGCAATGACTTTCGTCAGCCTCTTGTTCAGCCCGGAGACCAGGGAACTGGAACTCTCGACCATAGGCGAGCCTGCATAAAGCCCTGGCGTATGAGCCTCAATTAAATCGTGCTGAAGCGGGGTGCTGGATGTGAAAGCCGCTCCCTTTTCTCGCACGCCAAAACGAATCCGGGGTATGTCTATCGTATGTCCCGGTAATTACCCAGAGGCGGAAGGCGCCTGGCAAGACGAACGCCGGCCGCTCTGCGAATGTCCGGGACCCGTGCCTTGACGGCCTCCACTTCGTACCCTTCTAATCCCGTGAGCATCCCAATAATTTTTCCCGCCAACCGATGGAATTTCTCATGTATATATTCAAGCATCTCCGGCATAATTGGCCTCCTTGTTAATCATCTACATGCTAAGATAACCATCCGGTCCGGCTGGCGCATGCCGCAGAGATATTTTCGCCTTTCCTGTAATCTACTATTTTGAAAAAAGAAAAAGCCAGGAGCGGGGAGTTCCTGGCTCTCCGGGGTGGACTGCTTTGGACTCTAACAGAGCCGAAGCTCTCTAGGGAGAGGATAAACCTGTAAAAATTTATAGCAGGTTTTTCACTTTTGAAAATCAGGTCTATAATGTATTTTCCATTACTTGAGGCAGTATAAAATGCAAACCGATTCCTACAGTAGTGCGGGAAAAACATGGATGGAAAAATGTTTGGCTATGCCCTCGTATCCCTCCTATTGATGGCTGTTCTTTCGGGGTGTGCCGGCCTGCCGGGCAGGGGAACTGTTGCACCCGGCCCGTCCCGTGCCGAAATCAAACTGATGGAAACAAACAGGGCGCTCGATGAGGCAAACGAGCAGTCCTCAGCCTTCTACGTACAACTTAACGCGGTGATCGGCGAAATCGACGAACTGCGCAGACGGCCTTACTGGAACGAGTTAGAACAAATCCTTTTGGAATATCCTTCCCTTAAAGACCCTGACGACGAAACGGGAATAACTGCCCAGATGAGGTCCCGACTTTCTGACTGGGGTCAAAAATGGAACACCGGGTGGGAACAAATCCTGGAAGAATACCTAAGCCTCGTGGATAAGTGCACCATCCTGGAGGCACAGAGACTGGCCGCTCGTGAAAAGTTGCTGGCGGTTCAGGCCGCTTATCTGGCTATTGTGGTGATGGAAGCTTCTGCCGGGCATGCAAGCCAGGGAAAGGAAATCTACTCGGTTGTCGAGGCGCTGGATAGGTCCGGGGCGGAGCTGGATTCTTACCAGCCCGATGACTTGGGGTTATACAGAATCAGGTGAATGTCTTTCCTCGATATGCTTCAGCCCCTTTTGAAGGCGCTTCAGTACGGTTTGTTTGCCCAAAAGTTCTATGATTTCAAAAAGCCCCGGGCTCTTCGTTGTTCCGGTGAGCGCCACCCTGACCGGTTGAGCTATTTTGCCCAGCTTAACTCCCAGATCAGCCGCAATATTTCTGAAAACGGGCTCCAAACCCTTCTCGTCAAAGGGCTCCAGTTCGGACACCTCAAAGATTAATCGACCCAAGGCCCCGGCTATGTCGGCAGTGAGAAACTCGCGTGCGGCATCTGGATCGAACTCTATTTCATCGGCCATGTAGAATCGCATGGCGTCAGCCATCTCGACCAGCGTGTGCGAGCGGGCCTGAAGGGTGCGGATTGCCCCGGCTATATAGGCGTCGGATTTATCGGGGTAGCCTCGCTGGGACAGAAAAGGCTTGAGCGGCGCTACAAGATCTTCGGGACGTTTTTCCTTGATATAGTGTGCGTTAAGCCACAAGAGTTTTTCCATCGTGAAAATGCTCGGTGATTTTCCGACGTTTTCGAGGCTGAACTTCTCTATGAGCTCGGTGCGTGAAAAAATTTCCTGGTCCCCGTAAGACCAGCCCAGCCGTGCCAGGCAGTTCGTCAGGGCCTCCGGGAGAAATCCCATCTTCTTGTATTCCATCACCGAAGTCGCTCCGTGGCGCTTTGACAAAGGAGAGCGATCGTCGCCGTGGATCATCGGCACGTGGCCGAATTCGGGCAGTTTTGCGCCAAGCGCTTCGTAGATCAGTATCTGCCGCGGGGTGTTGTTGACGTGATCGTCCCCCCGGATCACATGTGTAACGCCCATGGTGATATCGTCTACTACAACGGCGAAATTGTATGTGGGCATGCCGTCGCTTTTGAGGATCACCAGGTCGTCGAGTTCTGAATTATCGTACTCGATGGGGCCCTTTATGATGTCTCTTAGAAGAGTCGTGCCGGCATCGGGGGACCGAAACCTCAGCACCCTGTTCGATCCCGGGCCGAGGCCCTTTAAACGGCAGGTCCCTTCATACTTTGGCTTTCGCCCCTCGGCCATTGCTGCGCTTCGCCTAATGTCTAGGTCCTCGGGACTGCATTCGCACCAGTATCCGCGGCCGGAGTCGATCAGTTTGTTGGCATATTCGACATAGAGGTCCAGTCTTTGTGTCTGAAAATAAGGACCTTCGTCCCAGGTCAGTTCCAGCCACTCCAAACCTTCCAGTATGGCTTTCACGGATTCTTCGGTCGATCGCTCCACATCGGTGTCTTCGATCCGAAGGATAAATCGCCCACCCCTGTTGCGCGCAAAAAGCCAGTTAAAAAGCGCCGTGCGAGCCCCTCCTATGTGCAGGCGCCCGGTCGGACTGGGAGGAAATCGGGTAATTACGGGTTCCATCAAGTCAAAACTCCTGTCGGCGGGCGTGCAAAACCCGCCTTTGTTACGAGTGATCGCATGGCGCTTTACAAATGAAATCATTGGGAAACGGCTGCGTCCTTTAGCATAATAACTTCCGAGACCCGATTAAACATTTTTGCATAATAAAAATACCGCGAAAAAGCAATTCCAGGCTTGCCGATTTTATACTACTCTGGCACTATAACCAAAATTGAGATCGGGATAGGCCAAGGAAAAATATTCACGGGTAGGAATGATAACTACCGCTATGCGCAGGCGTGCTCTTTCCCAGCTATACTTTTTTCAGTCGAGCCAGGACACTTTCCCATCCCCAAAACGAAAAAAGAAAATAGTGTTCGGCTGGTACGGGGGCAAATTTAACCATCTCGACTGGCTGCTGCCATTGCTCCCACGTTCCCACCATTATTGCGAACCTTTCGCTGGATCTGCCGCAGTTCTCCTTAACCGTGAACCGTCTCCCATAGAAACATATAACGATATGGACGGGGCGGTCGCCAGCTTTTTCAGGGTTCTCAGGGACAAATCCGAAGAGCTTATCAGGGCAATAGCTCTGACTCCTTTTTCGCGGGAGGAGTTTTATATAGCTGTCAACGGCAGCGATGCCGAAATATCGGACGTCGAGCGAGCCCGGCGGTTTTACGTGCGCGCCCGGCAGGCTCGAAGCGGATTGGCCCAGACCGCCACGCTCGGCCGCTGGGCAAACTGCAAGAACACGAGCCGCTCCGGAATGTCCGGGGTCGTCTCCCGATGGCTTGGCGGTGTGCAAGCCCTTCCGGCGATAGCCGAGCGGCTCCTGCGGGTGCAAATTGAAAACAGGCCCGCGCTCGACGCAATGAGGCTATATGACAGCCCTTCCACTTTATTTTACTGCGATCCCCCCTACCTTCACGAGACCCGTGGCGACAGCAAGGCTTACGGCTTTGAAATGGATCGGGAAAGCCATATAGGTCTTTCAATAGTTTTGAAGAACTGCGCAGGCAAGGTGGCCATATCCGGCTATCGGTGTGAATTGATGGATCGGCTTTATGCCGACTGGCGCCGTTTCGATTCACCAGTCAAGAGATGCCATTCCATAAAGCAGTTTCGGCAGGAATGCGTCTGGATGAATTACTAAGGATTTAGCCTGCATGGGTTTGGTGATTGACTATGAAGAAGCAAGATACATTCTGCGGGAAGAATTCAGCAATGCCGAAGCTGAGCGGACAAGGCGAGCCATGCAGGCGGAGATATCACCGTCAGACACAAAGGTCAGGTAATCCTTGCCGTTGAAGTAACTGAAAGGCTGGTGGATGAGCCTCGCGTCGTTTCGACCTTCACCACAAAAATTGTCCCCTACGGCATTGAGGATTACCTTTTTCTTATTTCAACCGTCTTCCCTTCGGAAAGTGCCCGAGCTGCTGCTCGCAAATATTTTGCCCAAGGCCATGACATCGGTTTTTTGCAGATACAAGACCGGCTGGTCTATTTGTTGGGCACGTTTGGTATGAGAAGGCGCAAGATGTTCGTGAGTCACTATCTCCAACTGCTGAACGAACCGGATGTCCCCGCTGCCCTTAAGGTTGCATGGAATGACACAATCAAGCTCCTGTTTTGATGATAATAGTTTGCCCACTTCAACGTTTTCGGATAAATTTGCGCGAAAAATTCGCTAAAGAGGAATGCCCATGGCTGGAAAAATCCGTTTTCTCGCGTTGATTTTCGTTGCAATTGCCCTCTGCGCATGCAGCATCTGGAGGGGATCGAAGGACACCCAAGCGGACAACGAGGTTTATACGCCAAAGCCTGTTGTCAGTTCGCCTTACAAAGTTAAGGTGGCCCAGGTTTACAACGATACCCACAAGGTCCACGACGTGGACGTTGTAGGTCTCTTGTGGGACGACATGGAAGAGTCGCTTAAGAAAAGAGGAATGCTCTGGGATGAAAAGACGCAGGGTGAGCCCTACGTTTTGGAAGGCCACGTTTTATATTTCAAAGAGGGGGATATGGCCGAACGCTGTGTGCCATACCTTGGAGACAGCGTGCTGGCGGTAAGAGTCGAACTCAGCCAGGGTGGACAACACTTGGCCACAATCCAATCGAAGCGCAGGATTTCCTTTGGCAGAGGTATGTTCACGCGCAGAGCCTGGAACAAAGTATTCCGAGAGGTTTCAGAAGACGTTGTTGATCAGGCGGTCAGGAAATTCCAGTAATTTATTGACTGATGCGTAAATATCTCTATACTTGAGTGTTTACGTCTGTCGGAAAGAGTGCCGCATGCGCGTTCGTATTGACGAAATACCGGAATCAGGTCGCACTCTCCGGTTCCACTGGGATGAAGGCAAGCTGAGGCGGTTTCTCGCGCCCGATGACCCCTTCAACCTCGAGCTTCTGCACCCCGTCAACGTCGTGCTGAACCTGAACCGGCGTCCGGACCATATTCGAATTACCGGAAAAATCGAAGGTCCGCTGGAGGTTATTTGCCATCGCTGCCTCAGGCCGTTTCCGCTCGCCCTCAACGAGACGGTGGACATCTACATGGTCGCAAACGAGCGGATGCCCAAAGACGAAGAAAAGGAGCTCGAACCTGATGAACTCCTTTATGAATTCTTCGACGGCGAGGTCATCGAAGTGGATCGGCTCGTGGCCGAGCAAATCTTCCTGGCCTTGCCGGTCAAGCTCCTTTGTGGCGACGATTGCAGGGGAATTTGTCCGGGGTGCGGGGCAAACCTCAATGACGAGGCCTGTCGGTGCAAGGCGCCCATTGGCCGGTCCCCTTTTGAAATGCTGAAGGACATAAAAATCGGGGTGTATAAGTCTCCGAAATAGTCTCTGCTTATTGGTGCGTAAAGGTTGCCTTCACAGGCAGCTTTGCCACGGGAGTCAAAAGGATGGGTGTACCAAAAAGAAAAACATCCAAAGCCAGGCGCGACAAACGCCGGGCCCATCATGGCATTGCCGCGCCGGCCTTGGCCCGCTGTCCTCAGTGCAACGAAATGCGCCTGGCGCACCGCGCTTGCCCGAACTGCGGGTACTACAAAGGTCGCCTGGTCTTGGAACTCGAAGAAGAGTAGAGCGGCAGCCAGGGAGTAAAGTGAGTCCGCCGGACGAGAATTGCGATGGTTGCACGGTTTTTTCCCCGCCAGGGACGAAAGGCCGATTCTTCTTGACGCCGGAGCGCATGCGCGCTCAGCAGATCCACACCTCGCACGGTCCGCAACACTTGCCCATAATTATCAGGATAGTTCTCCGGCCCAATTTCAGGCATTTCAATGCCTTGCTCATTCCTGCTCGGGGCATGCAGCCGAAGCCGGAGGATTTTTTATCGGGGGAATGATTTGCACTATTTTCTGACCGAACAACAACAGATGATACAGGATCTGACCGCTCAGATCGCGAAGGAAAAAATCCGTCCGATCCGGGCCGAACTGGACGAAACCGGCGAATTCCCATCGCAGATAATGAAGACCCTCGCACAGGCGGACCTCTTCGGCCTCTGTATCCCTGAACAGTACGGTGGAATGGGCGGAGGAATATTCGACAACTGCCTCGCGGTCGAAAAACTTGGTGAAGCCTGCATCGGGATTGCCACTAGCTTTGCCGCAAGCGGTCTGGGAGCATACCCCATTTTGCTCTACGGCAGTCAGCAGCTCAAAGATAAGTATCTGCCCCAAATAGCCAGCGGCAAGAAACTCGCCGCCTTCGCGCTCACTGAATCCGGGGCCGGAAGCGATGTCTCCGGAGTCCGGACCGCCGCCCTCAGGGACGCAGACCATTATATAATCAATGGTTCCAAACAGTGGATCACTAACGGGGGTGAAGCGGAAATTTATGCTGTGCTGGCCATAACCGACCGCACCAAGGGGCCGCGGGGCGCCAGCTTTTTCGTCGTCGAAAAAGGAGACCCAGGTTTCCTCTTCGGCAAAAAGGAAAAAAAACTCGGCATCCGCGCATCCGCCACCCGTGAGCTGATTTTCCAGGATTGCCGGATTCCTGCTGACAGGCTGATCGGCCGGGAAGGAATGGGTTTTATCATTGCCATGAAAACCTTCGATAAATCGCGGCCGGGCATAGGCGCCCTGGGAGTCGGCCTCGCCCAGGGAGCACTCGATATCGCGGTCGAATACGCCAGGAAAAGGGTTCAGTTCGAAAAGCCGATCATAACCTTCCAGGCGATTCAACATAAACTCGCGGATATGGCCATTAAAACCGAAGCCTCGCGTGCCCTCGTTTATAGCGTTGCGCGCTACCTGGACTCCGATCCTCCCGACGCGAGCAAAGTCGCTGCAATGGCTAAGGTGTTTGCAGGCGACGTGGCTATGGAGGTGGCCACAAACGCTGTGCAGGTGCTCGGAGGCTATGGATATATGCAGGACTATCCGGTCGAAAAAATGATGCGCGACGCCAAGATTCTGCAAATCTACGAGGGTACGAACGAAATCCAGCGAAATATAATCGGCCAGGAACTGAACAAGGAATACAGCAGGCTGAAAGGCAGCTTTTTTTGATTGGAGATCTATGTTGATATGCACATAGTAGTATGCATCAAGCAGGTGCCTGACACCAAAAACGTCAGAATCGATCCGGACACTCACACCCTGGTCAGGCAAGGGGTCGAAAGCATAATAAACCCTTTCGATATGTTCGCGATGGAAGCAGCCCTTAAGTGCAAGGATCAAAGCGGCGCAAGAGTCACGGTTATTACCATGGGACCGCCCCAGGCTTGCGAAGCGCTAAGGGACACTCTCGGGCTGGGGGCCGATGACGCGGTGCTGCTGAGCGACCGGGCTTTCGCCGGCTCGGATACGTGGGCCACTGCAACCACTCTTGCAGCGGCCATCCGCAAGATTGGCGACGTTGATATGATCGTTTGTGGAAAACAGGCCGTCGATGGCGATACTGCCCAGGTCGGACCGGAAATGGCCGCTTTGCTGGATATACCTTACGCAACCTTTGTCAAGAAAATCGAAATGGAGCCAAATGGTTCGCTGAGAGTGGTCCGGCAAACCGATGAGGGGGTCGAGGTCTGGAAGCTCCGCTTGCCCGCTCTGGTTACGGTAATCAAGGAAATCGGCGACCCCCGGGTCCCGTCGCTAAGGCACAAGATGCGCGCCAAAAAAACCCAAATCCCGGTCTGGGGGGTGGCCGATTTAGACCTCGATCCGGACCGCACAGGCTTGTGCGGCTCCTTTACACAGGTAGTGCACGTCTTCAGCCCGCCAAGGCGAAGCAGCCGCATTCAACTTGAAGGGTCCACGGAAAACCAGGCTGAACAGCTTTTTCAATATTTGAAGAAATCCGGGATCCCCGGCTTATGAAAGCTGATGTAGACAGAAAAAAATGCACAATTTGCGGGGTCTGCTCGGAGGCATGTCCGATGAGCGCCATTTCGATTGGTGAAAACCAGATCGAAATCTCCGATGACTGCTCGCTTTGCGGCATTTGCGTGGATGCCTGCGAGTTCGGGGCATTGTCTCTTCCCGAGGTCGCAAAGGGCCCGGTCGAAGACCTGCTGAGCTACCGTGGAGTTTGGGTCTACGCCGAATGGCGACAGGGAAAAGTCCACAACGTAAGTCACGAGCTCTTGAGCGTTGGACGCCTGCTGGCTGACAAGCGGGGTGTCGAGCTGGGGGCCGTTTTGCTGGGCTCCAACATAGATGATGAAGCCTGCCGGGAACTTATCTCCTACGGCGCCGAAGTGGTCTACGTCGTGGACCGCCCTGAACTGGGTAATTTTACTGACGAGCGATATTCGAAATGCGTCGTCGAACTGGTTAATCGCAAGCGCCCTGAAATCCTCCTGGCAGGGGCCACCAGCATCGGGCGTTCTTTCATCCCGCGTGTTGCGGCTTTGCTGCGCACAGGACTCACCGCAGACTGCACTCACCTGGATATCGGCGACGACGGTCTGCTGCTCCAGACACGGCCCGCTTTCGGCGGAAATGTCATGGCTACTATCATATGCCCGAACCGGCGCCCTCAAATGGCCACCGTGCGCCCGAAAGTCATGAAACCCGTTAAGAAGGAGGTCAAACAGGGCCGCATCGAGCGGATGGAACTCCCGGATGGATGCTTCGAGGCGCGCGTGGAAGTCCTGGAAGTTATAGAAGAACAGGACCAGACTGCAAAACTCACCGAAGCCGACGTTATCGTCTCTGGCGGTCGAGGACTGAGGAACGGCGACAATTTTAGTATCATCGCAGAGCTTGCCGCGCTGCTGGGTGGAGCGGTGGGAGCTTCTCGCGGGGCTGTGGAAGACGGGTGGATGGCCCCTTCTCATCAGGTCGGCCAGACGGGCCGCACCGTTGCCCCTACGCTCTATATGGCTGTGGGGATATCGGGCGCCGTTCAGCACCTCGTCGGAATGCAGGGATCGCAGGTCATAGTCGCTGTTAACAAAGATCCCCATGCCCCGATTTTCGACGTGGCCACTTACGGGGTCGTTGCTGACCTTTTCGAATTCATACCTGCATTCGTAAGGCGAATCAAGCGCGAGCGGGGGGTGTGAAATCTCATGAGAAACCGAACAACCCCTAACCCCCGACCCGCAACCCGCAACCCGCAACCCTTAACTTAGAAGGCGAGGGAACTGGTGAACGCCGCACAAATCGAACAGCCCGCAACCCGCAACCCGCAACCCGCAACCCGCATCATCGTGGTAACAGGAGCAAGCCGTGGCATTGGACGCGCCATTGCAGTGCAGATGGCCGGTCCGCAAACCCATGTCATAATCAATTACAACTCTGCTCAGGAAGCCGCGCAACAGACTGCAGCCCTCGTCGCCGGCAGGGGCGCTACATCCACGACTATGCAGTTCAGCGTGGCCGACCCCGGTGCGGTCAAAGCTGCGTTTAG
>DASPQK010000385.1:0-6334 GCA_035624985.1 Syntrophobacteraceae bacterium
CGAATCGAGGCGATGTTCAGGGGCGAAAAGATCAATGTCACCGAGGACCGTCCGGTGCTGCACGTTGCTTTGCGTGCTCCTGCGGGAGAAGCGATCTTTGTCGACGGCCGAAATATTGTGGGTGAAGTCCATGAGGTGTTAGACCGCATGGCGGGCTTCTCAGAGTCCGTGCGAAACGGCGAATGGAAAGGGTTTACGGGTAAACGTATCCGGAATGTCATCAATATCGGGATCGGCGGCTCGGACCTCGGCCCGAGAATGGCCTGCCTGGCTTTGCGCCGTTACAGCAATCGCGACATGGTTTTTCGATTTATCTCGAATGTGGATGGGTCCGATTTTGCCGAAAACACCCTGGACCTCAACCCCGAAGAGACCCTCTTCGTTGTTTCTTCCAAGACTTTCACCACGCTGGAAACAATGACCAATGCCCGCACCGCCCGCCAATGGGTGTTGCGCGCCATTGGCGATGATAAGGCTGTGAGCAGACATTTCGTGGCGGTTTCAACCAACCTCGAGGAGGTCGCAAAGTTCGGTGTGGATACGGCCAACATATTTGGTTTTTGGGACTGGGTCGGCGGGCGGTACTCGATGGATTCCGCGATCGGCCTTTCGACAATGATTGCCGTGGGTCCTGAAAACTTCAGAGCCATGCTTGCCGGGTTCCATGCTATTGACGAGCATTTCCGCCACTCTTCGTTCGACAGGAATATACCGGTCCTCATGGGACTGCTTTCCGTCTGGTACAACAACTTTTTCGGAGCGCAAACGTCGGCCGTTCTGCCCTACGTCCAGTATCTCGAACGTTTCCCCGCCTACCTCCAGCAACTGACGATGGAGAGCAACGGCAAGCATGTCACGCTGGAGGGCGGGCATGTTGACTACCAGACGGGGCCGATCTACTGGGGGGAACCGGGCACCAACGGTCAGCATTCGTTCCACCAGTTGATTCACCAGGGCACAAAGCTCGTTCCGTGCGACTTCATCGGTTTCTGGCAATCACCTGAGCCGACCGGCAGGCATCACGATCTGCTGATGGCCAACTTTTTCGCCCAAGCTGAGGCCCTAGCTTTTGGCAAGACAGAAGACGAGGTGAGGGCAGAGGGTACGCCGGAATGGCTGGTCCCCCACCGGGTCTGCGAGGGTGACCGGCCCACGAGCGCCATTCTGCTCGAAAGGTTGACACCCGAGGCCCTGGGAAAGCTGGTCGCCCTTTACGAGCACAGTGTGTTCACGCAGGGGGCGATCTGGAATATCGATTCCTTCGACCAATGGGGTGTAGAGCTTGGCAAGGTGCTGGCAAAGCGGATCATTTTGGAAATCGAAGACACCGGGGAAGTCAAACTCGAGCATGACAGTTCCACCAATGCCCTCATTGGCCGGTATAGAGAACTGAGAAATCGCTCATGAGGGTCATAGGCTAAGGATAGTCCTGCGACGCTTGATGAGGTTGTAACCAACCTCATAACAATACAGACTGGCAGGAATGAACTCAATTTGTATTCCGCCTATACTTTTTAGAGCGTACCGTGTTCTTGTAGTGACCAATGCGTTTCGGCATCTATTTCTATCGCAAAAGGCAAGCAAATTTGACAGTTCGTGCGGCCTGTCCACATACCGGTCTGTCCACTTGACCTCAACAGCCCAGACGGGCATAAGGTTAGGCTTTAAGTGGACCATATCCACCTCTCCATGTTTCCACCTTGCATAAAACAGAATCGTGTCAGAGTGGAACCATTGTGAGTAGATGCCTGTTTCAGCAATATTTCCCATAGATTCTTCGTCGGGAGTTACTGGAGTAAACAAGGCAGAGCGAATAGATGGATTAGTTAGATATACTTTGAAGAAATTCGCCCTCTGAAAACGTTTAGCATTCTTGTCAATCCTATGTACAGTCTTTATGAGAAAGGCAGCTTCGAGATATTCGATATATCGCTTTATTGTGTTTTTGGCCACCCCGGAGCTTTGTGATAACTTTTCTAGAGAAACCTCGTCTGCTGTATTATACGCAAGAGTTGTAAACAGTGAATTCAGTTCCTGGATATCATGGATTCCATATAAACTTGGCAGGTCTCTCAGTAAGACCTTGTCGATTATATCGCTCTTGATGAATCGTGACAGATTTGATTGTATCAGATTGGAAAAAATAGCCTCGGGATATCCACCGTAATTTAGATAGTGGACGAAGACGTCATTCAACTGGTCTATGTCATGGGTATCGTGTGAATCTTTGATATCATTGGATTCAAAAATCATGTCGCCTTTATCAAGCAGGTCCAGATATTCATAAAAGGTTAGAGGAGGCAACAGAAAATCGGTGAACCGTCCCGCGCCAGATTCGGTGCTTTTTAACTTCAAAGCGGCAGCGGCCGAACCGGATGCAACGAACTTGATTTCCGGGTAACGATCCACCAACGATTTTAGGTGTATCTCCCATCCTTTTAGGTATTGGATCTCGTCAAAGAACAAATAGACCGGCTCTTTTGACAGAGAACTCCCGCTTGCTTCGAGGTAGAGGTCCATCAGCTCATGAAGCCCTAAACCGTTGTATATGGGGTGATCGATGGACAAGTAACATATGTTCATTGGGTCGACGCCGTTGTCGATCAAATGCTGTATGATGTGATGAATGAGAACAGTTTTCCCTACGCGTCTAGGTCCCATAAGCAAGACAGCACGTTTAACAGACATTTCAGTTACCAGAGGGATTAGCAGATCGATGTAGGCTCGGCGCTTCATGGCATAATAGGGCTCGTTTATGCGATGGGGGACAGCCCACCAATTGTTTTCGCCTTCGATCCGTTTAAGCACCTGCTCTCTGGGTATTGACTGCATTGCAAAGCCTCCATTAAGATCAGCCAAGTGATATTAAATCCACATCCCGATAAAGTCAAGTCAATGATCTTAGTTTAAATAAAACCCGTTCATCCGCTATCAACAAGAGTTTGGGAACGTGCGTTTTTTCCCTTGGAATACCCAGATATGCAAGGCCAGATCGAAAGTAAAGAAAACTCAGGGTCTGCTCGCGGCAGTCGGGGGGAGGGGCGATATGGAGGGAGTATCTTATCGCCGGGGTTAACAATGCGCACGGATGCGCCAAGGCTGCCGCTTTTGACCGGGCATTAGAAAGTGGTCAAGCCTTTGAGGCGCTTGACAATGGCCAGGCTGGAGGCGCAAATGGCCTTTGAGGATCTTATGGCTAGCTGTCATCCGGAGACCATTCACTATTGCCTTTGAGATAGCCGTCTATATCAACAGCTGCGCGTTTGCCCGCTCCCATTGCGCTGATGACTGTCGCAGCACCGGTCACGATGTCGCCGCCGGCCCAAACACCCCTCATTGTGGTGCGTCCGGTTTCCCTGTCGGCTACAATCGTCCCATACCTGGTTCGTTCAAGGCCCTGGGCATCGACGAAGACCAGAGGGTTAGGGTTTGTTCCCAAGGCAAAGATCACCTGGTCCACCTCCATTTCGAATTCGGACCCCTCGACCGGAATTGGACTGCGGCGTCCGGACTGGTCCGCTTCTCCAAGCTCCATCCGGATACAGCGCATCGCACATGCTGTACCCTTGTCGTCCCGGAGGATTTCAACCGGACCGGTCAAAAAGTCGAAAATGACGCCTTCTTCCCTGGCATGATGTACTTCTTCAAGTCTGGCAGGGACCTCCGCCGATGAGCGGCGATACACTATATGGACTTCTTCGCCTCTTCGGCCCCCGTTTGCCCTGGCCCACAGGGACTGGAGGCGAAGAGCGCAGCGCGCCGAATCCATCGCTACGTTCCCCGCGCCGATCACGGCCACTTTTCTGCCCACCTTGATAGGGGTATCGAATTCGGGGAACTGATAACCTTTCATCAGGTTGACACGTGTGAGGAATTCATTTGCCGATACGACCCCATTGGAATTGATTCCCGGAATGGGCATAAACACCGGAAGACCGGCCCCGGTGCCAAGGAAAATTGCATTATATTCGGCCAGCAATTCATTTACGGCAAGGGTGCGTCCAATCACGTAATCGGTAAGTATTCGAATTCCAAGGGCCTTTGCCGCCGATTCGATTTCGGCCCGGATGACCTTCTGCTTGGGAAGACGGAATTCAGGAATGCCGTAAACGAGCACGCCGCCCGGGGTATGGAGGGATTCAAAGATAGTGACCTCATGTCCCATCCTGGCGAGGTCGACAGCGCAGGTGAGGCCCGCAGGACCTGAGCCGACTACAGCCACTTTTTTACCGGTCAAAGGTTCCCTTATAACCTCGAAAGTCCTGTTTGCGAGCTCGAAATCTCCAACAAAACGCTCGATGCGCCCGATGGCGACCGGTTCCCCTTTCTTGCCCAGCACGCAACGCGCCTCGCACTGCATCTCCTGAGGACAGACTCTGCCGCAAATAGCAGGCAGGTTATTCCTGGCTTTCATGATTCTAACGGCCTCGGCCATATCGCCCTTGCGCACGGCTTCGATAAACTGGGGAATGGTGACTTCGACCGGGCAGCCCTCCATACAGTGGGGCTCCGCGCACTGGAGACAGCGTTCAGCCTCTTTCTTAGCAAGGTCCAGGGTAAAGCCCAGAGCCACTTCGTTAAAGTTCTGCACTCGGTCTTCAGGCTGCTGAACAGGCATATTCTGACGGGGAATCCTGATCCGTTCTTTTCTGGTCAATTCCGCCATTTATTTGACTCCATCGGCAACCGCGCTTTCAAGATTGCACTTGTGACCCTCACGCCAGCGCTCCATCGACTCGTGTTCCTCGGAACGGTAAAACGCCATGCGCGTCAACAGATTGTTCCAGTGCACTTTGTGAGCGTCGAACTCGGGACCGTCCACACAAACGAACCGGAAGCCATCGCGGGTTTTGACCCGGCAGCCGCCGCACATCCCCGTTCCATCTATCATGATGGTATTGAGGCTCACGATGGTAGGCACATCGAAGGGCTTGGCGGCAGCTGCGACAAACTTCATCATGATCGGCGGCCCGATGGCCCATATCTTGGCGATCTGCCCGGGCCGGGCTTCAAGGATTTCTTTGAGAGGCACCGTAACCAAGTCCTTGCGTCCGTAGGATCCATCATCGGTTGTGACTATGAGTTCATCGGAGACCGCGCCCATCCTGTCTTCCCAGAACAAAAGTTCTTTGGTCCTCGCGCCGATTATGGAGATAACGTAATTTCCCGCCTTTTTCAGCGCTCTGGCGATCGGATAGACGGGAGCGATCCCCAGGCCGCCGCCAACGCAGATCACTTTGCCTAAATTCACGATCTCAGTCGGATTACCCAGCGGGCCGACAACGGCTTCGAAGGAATCCCCAACCTGCATCGTTCCCATTTGCATTGTAGATTTGCCCACTTCCTGGAAGATGATGGTAAGTGAACCTGCATTCCTGTCATAGTCGGCAATTGTGAGAGGGATACGCTCGCCACGATCATGCATGAGCACGATGACAAACTGGCCCGCCCTGGCCTTCCGAGCGACCTGTGGGGCTTCCACCACCATCAATTTGGTGACGTCACTCAGAACCTGTTTTTCAAGAATCCTGTACATTCACGAATTCCTTCTTGAGAGGGTAATTTTGGTCAGAGGTTGCGATGTTACAACGGGGCCAATCCGCGGGGATTCACTATGCTGAATTACGTAGCGGCAAAATTCTACTTCGACATAATCCGGTTGTCAACAAGCAGTATGCACATTCATTTTATGATAGAATCTTTTTGTGAAATGTCAACTATTGGCGAGGTGAAACCGGATGGGTAAGCTCATCAGCCTAATGAATTTTATTCAAGTGCGCTTCCCGCATTAAATGAGCCGATCAGTCAGGCACCGTTTTCAACCTGAATCGTGAATCGGGGATGGGAAGAGCCCGAGTCGCCAGTCACGAGCCGCGGGTCACGGGGCCGGCGCTTACGGCGAGGGAAGATATAGACATCCGGCTACGCACTTTCTATACACATCTCGCGAGTTCTCGATGCAGACAGCCAGATCGCCCGAATCCAAAGGGTCCGGGTGGACTGCCCGGCATGTATCAACTCCCCGTGCATACTCACTGCCGCAATCGAATCTGCACTCAGCCCACACAGAAGCATGGAACGCCATAACGATTGCGGTCATTAATACAATGGATTTCAGAATTCTTTTCATAGCATCTCCCGGCGCAAAATTCATGAGAGCACAACTTGAACTCCCGCCCCCTTTGAGGTTGACCCGGTCCAAAACATCATCGGAACCCAGTTGAAAAGCGTCCCCAGAATTACCATCACAGCCAGAGGCATCCTTAAACTGCGAGCCAATCTCATCCTGATTACCTCCGGTCGTTGCTTTGGATAGGAGTCCATACGACTTGTT
>DASPQK010000386.1:0-2354 GCA_035624985.1 Syntrophobacteraceae bacterium
TTGCTCGATGCCGTCTGTGACCCCGGGAGTGGGGGCTCTCGCTCGTCTTGCAAAAGTCTGGTCGCTGTGCAGAGCCTGCAATGCCTGGCCGTTTCTCCCCTTTCAGGCGAGTATCTCCATCGAGCAGCCCATCAGCCAAACCAGTTCTCTTGCCGCTTCTGCCCCTGTTGCCTGCATCCTTAGCGGCTGCTCATAAATTAGTCGGCATTTCCAATGCCGCATAGTATCATTATTCTAGAAAGTCTTCCTAACCCAATTTGCTATTCCACCCAATAAATAATGATATCTGGATAGAACTTGACCATTATATCGCATTATGAAACAATTGGGCATCGCGTCCGTTTTCTATGCCCAAAGGTGTCATAATGCGCCCAGAGGAATACCACACGTCTAGACTGGTAGAGCTGCTGGAAAAAGAGCGAGTTTTGACGTTCGATAGAGTTGCCGAGGCATTGGGAAGACCGGCGAGGATCACGGTTTTTCGCAAGCTGGCTCAATTAGGCGGGCGGGCCAGCTACTCGCATAGAGGGCGATATCAAACCCTGGATAGGATCGCCGAATACAACCAAGATGGCCTGTGGAGTTTTTGCGGAGTTCACTTTTCCCAATATGGGAATCTGCTGCAGACCATCGTGTATCTGGTGGAACATTCGGTCCAAGGTTACTTTGCCTCAGAGTTACAGACCCTCCTTCAAGTCCATGTCCACAACGCATTGGCTCGCCTGTATGGATCCCAGCTGCTGGACCGAGATCAGCTCGCGGATCAATACCTATACCTTTCCCCTGCTGTCGGTAAGGACCAACTGGAGAGGCGTTATGAAGCGATTCGGCAAGCCCTCAAGCGGGAATCTTCAGGAATCGAAGAGGTTCCCGAGGACCTGCGCGCAAGCATGCGTTGGTTGCTCACGGTTCTTAACGAAAAGCAGCGTCGCCTCTACCTGGGGCTCGAGTCGATGCGACTCGGGCACGGGGGAGACCAGAAGATATCGTTGATTACTGGAGTGAATGTCAAGACGATCGCCCAGGGGCGCCGGCAGTTGCTGGCGCGCCATATCACAGCCGATCGTATTCGAGAAATAGGAGCCGGCCGGCCGGCGCTTAAAAAAAAACGAGGTGATGGAACTTCTGGACCGACTGATGAAAGCGGACACGGCCGGCGATCCCATGAGTGATAAGAAATGGAGCCGGAAGGACACCCGTTCGATCAGCGAGGAGATGAAGGCGCACGGAGTGAGTGTTTGCCCCAACACCGCCAGCAAGCTGCTCAAAGAACGGAAGTATTCGCTTCGAGTAAATCGGAAAAGCATCGCCGAAACTCAGCATCCGGACCGCAACCGGCAATTCGAGCTGATCGCTGACTTCAGGAAACGATTTGAGGATTCCGGCAACCCTATCCTGAGCATGGATACCAAGAAGAAGGAGCTGATCGGTAATTTCAAAAATCAGGGGCGAACTTGGAGTAAACAACCAGAACTTGTCAATGAGCACGATTTCCGCAGTCATGCGTCGGCCCTGGCATCTCCCTATGGAATCTACGAGCCGGTTCGAAACTGCGGAACGGTGGTGATCGGTACTTCTTCGGACACCCCAGAGTTCGCCGTGGACTGCTTATCCTTGTGGATATCTCAATTCGGTTGGGACGTCTACCCTGGAATGAAGAAAATCTTATTGCTGTGCGATAGCGGAGGTAGCAACGGCTACCGGCCTCGCTTATGGAAATATGGTTTGTACCAGACCATTGCACAGGCCTATGGCATTACAGTTACGGTTTGTCATTACCCTCCAGGCGCCTCGAAGTGGAATCCCGTTGAGCATCGGTTGTTCAGTTTCATCAGCCTCGAGTGGGCGGGACATCCTCTCCGATCTCTGGATGCCATGATGGCTTACATTCAGAGCACGACCACGAAAACCGGCCTTCGTGTGAAAGCTCTGCTCAATACACGCAAATACGAAAAGGGCAAGAAGGTACCCGATCATTTGTTCGGGGAGATTTCTTTATTCAATCACTCCGAACTCCCTGCATGGAATTACACAATTCGCCCAAAGCGAAAACGCCAAATTGCCAAATAATTTATGCGCAGACGCTTAGGCAGGGCGTCGGCCACTCCAATTGGAATTTCGAGGCTTCGTACCGGATTCAGCTTCTATCGCTTCACCTCGCAACCTTTCCTCCTCTCACAGCACTTGCTGTCAGATTTGAATACGGGCGGTTGACTAGCCTTACCCGGAGGGCTTCACACCCTCTAAACGGAGAACCCTATCCAGGTTCCCGCCCAACTTCCGCGGTCTTGAGACCATTTTTCTTTATTGATGCGGACTTCCGGATGACCCTAGTCACTATTTTGAGCGGCCGG
>DASPQK010000387.1:0-2703 GCA_035624985.1 Syntrophobacteraceae bacterium
TGTTCGGACTTGCCGGAATCCCCCCGACCGCAGGCTTTATGGGAAAATTCTTCGTGTTCGCCGCCGCCCTCGAAAAAGGCTACCTCTTCCTGGTCGTCATCGGTATGATAAACGCAACCATATCGCTCTATTACTATCTGATCGTCATCAGGGCTGCCTACCTGCTCCAGCCCGTAAAGGAACTGCCGGCCGTAAGAGTCGACCCCTGGACCCGCTTCATGTGCATCGTCCTGGTGATCTTGTCCGTATGCCTGGGCGTCTTCCCGGACAAATTCGTCTCCCTGACCGAAGCGGCTGCCAGGACATTGTTCTGATTAAACTCTGCCGCTGAGTCGCAGAGTGCGTTGATATAAGTAAGAAAAGATGCCAAAGAGCGTGGGAAGCACTCACCCCCCCCACACCCCCTTCGCCGCTGCGCGGCTCACTGTGGCGCTGCGGCAGGCGGCAGGGCCGTCGGCCTTCATTGCCGCCGCCGAAGGCAGCGGCGAACATGTCCGCGGCGACACGCCGCCGCTCGGCCTCACGCGCTTGCGCGTGTGGTCGAAATCCTGGGGGGGGGTTGGGGGGACAGGGGGAATCATTTCCCCGCGCTTTTCTTACCGCTTTGAGGCCAACTTTATATTAAGCGTCCTCTGCGCCTCCGCGGAGGGTTTCTTGTTGCAGTGACCCTCGTTTTGGGTGGAAGAATTCGATGAAATTTAAGTCTGCCGGGCGTCTTCCCGTTCTTTTGATCCTGTTAATCCTGTCTGCGCCTTTTCCCGCCTTTGCGCAGAGGTGGTCCTTCGCCGTTTTTTCGGACAACCGCAACTTTGAGACAGCCTTCCGGAATGTCCTCCAGGATATGAATTCCGGAGGACCCGCCGATCCGAAATTTTCAAAACCCGATTTTGTAGTCGGGGCGGGCGATATCGACCCCGTTGTGAGGACCTGCCTGGTTTTCAGGCAGACGATGGGGCCCGAAACTGCCTTCATCCCGGTTCGCGGAAACCACGAGGGACCCGAAGATGTGCGGTTTATGCTAAAAGATGTCCTGCCGTCTGTAGATCCTCCCGTGACCCTCTACGACGGACGAAGCGCAACGTTTTACTACGACCATAAAAATATCCGCCTGATAGTGATAGACCAGTACGCTCCATATGCGGAAAACCTTGGTGGCCGCAAATTTCTCAAATGGGTCGAAGACGCGGTCGTGTCCGCAAAAAATGCGGACCACGTGTTCATCAGTTTCCACGAACCTCGTTTCCCTGCCGACGTCCATACCGACCCCTTCTGGAGCATGCTTCTGAAGCATACCGATAAGGTGAGGGCCGTGCTGGCGGGACATACTCACGTCTACGGCAGGCGGTTTCTTTCGAATTCTCGAGGCGGAATCGACTTGATAAATGTCGGCGCAGCGGGCAATACTCACCATTTCGACGGTATGAATACCTTCGTCCAAGTTGGCATCGACGGCAAAGACGCGGTCTTCCGCGCCGTCCAGGCGCCGGATAAGACCGATGATTTCAAAGTCGCGGACAGGTGGGAAGCTAAGAGGCAGTGAACGGTTAACAGTGAAAGGAGATGGGAAAATGAACGCAGCTAAACAGGGGGATCTTCTTACATCCGGAGGCATTGCAAAAGAATTGGGCGTCTCTGACGCCAAAGTAAAAAAGGCGATCAAAGAACTGGCGATCCAGCCGAAAGCCAAAAAAGGGGCCTGCAACTATTACTCCGGCGAAGCGCTGGCAAAAATCAAAGCGGCTCTTAAATAACCCCATTTTCGCCGCCCGGCTCCGGGGCCGAATCGTTTTCGGAAAATGTTCCGAAAAGTGGTTCGGCCCCGCGCGCCTAACACAGGATGCCGGAGTCCCGGATCGACTCCCGTATCATCAGCTGTACTTTGCCTACGGTCATTCCGTTTGCATTTGAAATCGAAAGAGATTCTCTTACGGTAAGTTCTGAACCTTTGCCGTTGTTGTGGCTGGTTGGTCATCCAACCGACATTGGCGAACCGGTATTGGTGCAGAAACGCAGAATATCCTTCCCCGCTTTATGTGCAGGAGCGGAGGAGCTTTTCAGCTCCTCCCCGCATTAACTGTATGTGCGAAGATCGTTGGACCTGCTCTCTTGCGGCGGTTAGCGCCGGCTCGCCGTAATCTACTTGTTGAGTTGGGCATCGAGTTTTGAAAGGTGAGTAGATGAGCCTTTGCTTGGCGCAGCCATTGCCGCCCGCTCACTCATCTGCTCTTTGAAAGCCAAAAACTCTTTAACCTGCCCCTCCAGCGCAATAATCCTGTTTTCTTGCTCTAGAATCCGGCGCTGCTGCTTCTGGACCTCGTTCAGCAGCATGGCATTCATCAGGTGGTACGCTACCGTATAGGGTTGGCCGGTTTTTGGATCGTAATGTACAAGATCCGGATAGACTTCCGCTACCTCTTCGGCAATGAGGCCGTATTGCAATGTGCGCTGCCCGTCGGCGTATTCAGGCTTGTAGCGGAAGATCACTGGCCTCAGTTTCATAAGGGCGCTGCTCGCGTCACCCATATCCGCGATTTCTTCCTTGTAACGGCGCGACGAGGTGAGGGTTCCGAGCTTTCCGT
Source organism: Syntrophobacteraceae bacterium (assembly GCA_035624985.1). Classification (GTDB taxonomy): domain Bacteria; phylum Desulfobacterota; class Syntrophobacteria; order Syntrophobacterales; family Syntrophobacteraceae; genus SbD1. The sequence goes on from DASPQK010000387.1 coordinate 2,580, forward strand.
CGGATGTCACAAAAACCTCGGTCCCGCCGGACGCCAGAGCTCCGTGTATTCCGGCAATGAAGGTTTGATTGGTCAGGGGGTTCCCGTTAAGGTCATTGCTGCCGATCCTGATTGTGTTGGATTC
>DASPQK010000388.1:0-10403 GCA_035624985.1 Syntrophobacteraceae bacterium
CATGGTGGGGCGGCATCAACGGCACAAAGCACGTACATTGGGTATTCGGGTGGTGGGAGTGGATGATCGTCATTCTTTTCATGACGCCAAATGTCTGGCGCATGAAGCCGTGGAGCCTGATCAAGCTTCCACAACCCTGGAAAGGGATCATCTCCACTTTTTTCATTGTGGTCTTTGGCTATATTATTGCCTTGTTCTGTGTGAGGATCATTCCCGCCTGGGTTAACATGGAGGATCTGATAAAGCACCTGCCGCCCTCGGATGCCGGCAATCCGACCCGATTCCTGTGGTATCATACAGCGGAAATCGCCGGCTTCACCCTTATAATGTTCCTGGCGTGGCATCATTACTTCGACGACATGGCGCCCGTATCCGACAAGGATTCATGGTCCGCTTTCTGGTTCAGGACCGTTGGGATAATCGTTCTGTTAATCATCAACTACATCTTTTTCTATGTATTGAACTTCGGCCACTGGGGACTCGGGGTCGAGCACATGGCGCACGGGTTTGAAGAGAGACTCCTGCATGGCGAATCTCTTATTTGGAACTTCTGGTGGATTATTCCTCTTCTTTGGAACGAGTGGTTTTTTCACAAATGGCCTTTCTATGTCCACGAACACGCTTAAGTGGAAGAGGGCTGCCGTCGGAAGAGAGGCCGGGATATAATTGTGCGCGGTGTCGGGGCAGGAAACGTCCAGACTCCGGGCCGCCGGCCGCGGATGCAGTGCGGGGAAGGCTCCGGCGGCGGCAATCCCGGCCGGCGGCACTGCCCGCCGGCCGGGGCTGCGCAGCCCATCCAGCCTCCCGCGTGAAGTTCGTGGGGAGGGCGGCACCCGGTAGAGGCGGTTTTCACTATGAAGATAGAATTTCGTCGCCAGGAGAAGATTGCGCGCTGCCTTGATCCGGGCAAAGGGTTTGCTGAAGCGCAGGTGCGCACGGAAATCCGGTGGGACCCTCTCACCGGGGAAAGTGCGCGGGTGGGCCATTTTGTCGGCTTCCAGCTGTTGCCGGTGGATTTTAGCCGGGAAATCGAGCGGTCACGCGCCAGGTGCCCTTTCTGCCCGGAACGGGTGCTGGAGATCACTCCAAAATTTCCTTCCGACCTGATTGCCGGCGGCCGCATTCAGAGGGGGGAGGCTATTGTGTTTCCGAACCGTTCTCCCTACGACGAGCACAGCGCCGTGGCGGTGATGTGCAGGGAGCACTTCGTCCCTCCCTCCGGTTTCACGCCTCAGATACTCTTCGAGGCATTTCAGGTTTGCATAGACTACTTCGATCACATCGCACATCTTCCGGGCGCCGACTTTGCGCTCGTTTCCTGGAGTTACATGCCGCCTGCCGGGTCGAGCCAAGTGCACCCGCACCTTCAGGTTTACGCCACCGACATTCCCGGCAACTTCCTGGGGACTGAACTTGCCGCCAGCCTGCGCTACTTTGAAGCTGAAGGGCGACCGTACTGGACGGACCTCATAGACGAGGAGGAGCGCAGGGGCGAGAGAATGATCGCAAGGGGCCGGCACACTGCGTGGCTCACAGCCTTTGTTTCGCTGAGTGTGCTTTCGGATGCGCTGGTAATTTTCCCCGAGGCGCGAACCATGAAGGAGCTTTCCGAGGAGGCGCTCGAAGAATTCAGCGTGGGGCTCGCGCAAGTCCTGGGCTATCTGGACTCGCAGGGAATCTACAGCTTTAGCCTCGGCTGGTTTCCGGGCCTGCTAGAAGGCAAGCATTTCAGGCTGCACGCGCGTCTCACGCCGCGACTCTATATCGCCCCTCAGGTCTGGTGCACAGATGCTCCCACACTATCCTATCTTTACAGGGATCATTTTATGATCCGCACCCCTGAAGACTTGGCGCTGGGCTTGCGATCCGTGATCAGGTTGACGTGAAGCCGCGCAGCTCACTGCTTTTGAAGGGTTTCCTTTAGAAAAAAGCACGCAAGGAGTGCAGCGAGTCCGCACAGAAAGAGCGCGAAGAAGGCCTGCCGGTAGCCTGCAATAGTGAAGGCCCCTTCGATCTTGCCTTTTTGTTCCAGCAAGTACCCCAATACAGGTTGAAAGGCTGCGGGGCCCGCGAATGGGAATAAATTAGCCATGCCTGTCGAGGTTCCGGCCATCCGTATGGGGAAGAGTTCCTTAGTGGTGGTAAAGCCGATTACGCTGGGGGCGCCTGAGAACACACCGAGACCAAGGCAAATCAGGTAAAGCGCCGGTTTGGAAAAACCATCGGTGAAGAACGCCAAAAGTGCGGTCAGGCCCACTACGATAAAGCTGCAAAGGAGAAGCACGGGTTTTCGACCTTTGAAGACCCGGTCTGAAAGAAAACTGACCAGCGGACTTCCGATCATTATGCCGATGGCCAGCATCGAAAGGATTTTACCAGCCTCTGCCCTTGAGAGCCTGTAGACCTGCATCAAATAGGGTCCTCCCCAAAGGCCGCCGAAAGAGAAGAAAATGGCAAAGTCGAAAAAGAACCAGATGGCGATGGGCCAAAACCTGGGATGGGTGAGCACTTTTTTCATGCCTTCCATGAGACCGATGGACGGGCCGGCAGCGCCCGGCGATTCTGACAGGGCAGGCCAGCCCAGATCGGCGGGCCGGTCTCGAACCACCAGCCACACCAGGGCGGCCATCAATAGAGTGAAAAACCCCACAACGACAAAAGACAGACGCCAGCCGATCCAGTTGGCGAGCAAAGCCAGGGGGGTGGCTGCGCAAAGGGACCCCACTCCACCCATGAGCATAAGAATAGCTGTCATGGTGGTAAATTCCCTGACCCGAAACCACTCCGCCAAGACCTTCATGGTGGGGACGAACAGCATTGAGACACCCAACCCGACCAGGGCGCGGCCGACAAGTGCCCACAGAACGGACGGAGCGACACCCAACAACACCGAGCCGCCAAATCCGATGACGAAAAAGAGAGTGATGGATCGTCGTGGCCCCCATGAATCGGCAAGAAGACCGGCCGGAAGTTGCATGAGGGCATACGGATAGAAGTAGACAGAGCTGAGCAGGCCCAGTAGACCGCCTCCCGTTTGGAAGTCACGCATCATGTCCAGGGCAACCACCGCCGGGCAAAGACGATGAAAATAAACAAGGACATAGCTCAGGGCCAGAATCCAGAAGATGTACCATCGGTAGCTTAAGGGTCCGCTCATAAAGGAAATCTCCCAATGAGGGCAGACAGGAGAAGTTTCACGTGAATCCCATGCGCGGCGCGGGAGCGAAGAACGCGCGCACGAGCAAAGATGCCAGATCCGGGCGAAGAGAGAAGAATAACGCCATAGGACTTTAGCGCACTTGCCCTGCCGGTGTCAAACGCTTATGAGCCGGGTTGCGGTTTGCCGGCGGCGGGATGGTGGGCTGCGGTTCACGCTTCACTATTCACTATCCGCCGGGAAGCCTGCATGGTATATTTCAGGGCATGTCGCCAAAGTTGCCCGGCCGGTGTTGCCTTGATGCAGGGTGAAGAAATTAGACGGCCAACTGTTCGAAAAGGCTCGAATTTTTATGGGTGCAGAACTCTACAGGGAAGCTGGAGTTGACCTGGATAAGGCAAACGAACTTGTGTGGCGAATCAGGCCGATTGTTCGTTCCACCTACCGTAGCGGGGTCATTACGGATATTGGCGGTTTTGGAGGGCTATTTTCCCTGAATCTCCAGGATGTGAAAAACCCCGTGTTGGTTTCTTCAACCGATGGAGTGGGGACCAAGCTCAAAGTGGCGTTCATGGCCCAAAAACACGATACGGTCGGAATAGATCTGGTGGCCATGTGCGTTAATGATATCCTCGTGCAGGGCGCAAAGCCTCTTTTCTTTCTTGACTATCTCGCCCTGGGGCGCATAGACCTCGGTCTGGTCGAGCAGCTTGTCGCGGGAATCGCCGCTGGGTGCAAGAAGGCAGGCTGTTCTCTGATCGGAGGAGAAACGGCGGAGATGCCGGATTTTTACAAAGAAAACGAATATGACATGGCGGGATTTGCAGTTGGACTCGTAGACAAATCTCAGATTATAGACGGCTCGACCATCCGGGTTGGGCATCAGATTATCGGGCTTCCGTCGAGCGGTTTACATTCAAACGGATACAGCCTTGTCAGGCGGGTGGTGTTCGACAAGCTGGGGTTAAAAGCCGACAGTTTCGTTCCGGAGCTGGGGCGGACCGTGGCCGAAGAACTCCTGGAACCCACCACAATCTATACGGAACCGGTCCTGCCTCTTCTGCGCAAGCACCGTGTCCACGGGATGGCCCACATAACCGGAGGCGGTTTTTACGATAATGTGGAGAGGATTCTTCCGAGAGCTTGCAAGGCTCTCATACGGGGCGGGACCTGGAGCGTGCCTCGCATCTTCGACTTCATCCGCGAAAAGGGCGATGTTTCAGCAAAAGAGATGAATCATGTTTTCAATAATGGAATTGGCTTTGTAGTGGTAGTCGAACCTTCGGAGGCCGTGGAGATAGCGTCTTTTCTGGGTTCGATGCTGCCCGGGGTTCATATCATCGGAGACATTGTCCCGAGGGAGCCGGGTGCTGCTGCGGTAGAAATACAGTAAATAGTGAATAGTGAAGTGAGAACGGAAGCGAGCGGGAAAGGGGACCTTGCGGTTGGGGCCTTTTCTTGCTATAATTCTAGCTTTGAAAGGAATCCGCAGTCATGAGCAGAGTATGTGAGTTCTGCGGCAAAACGCCGCATGTAGGCAACAACGTCAGCCATGCAAATAATAAGACCAAACGCATCTGGTATCCCAATCTCCAGCAGGTTCGGCATGTGGGCCGGGACGGCACTGTCCGACGGGTGAGAGTCTGCACGCGATGTATCCGCTCCGGGGTTGTTGCAAAGCCATAATTGCAAATGGTTCAATCATCCTCCACTGATCCCGATAAGACGACCCATTTCGGATATCTTAGAATTCCCGAAAAGGAAAAGGTGGAATGGGTCCGTCGGCATTTCAACAGCATAGCCCGCAAATACGATTCGATGAACACCCTCCTGAGTTTTGGAATCCATTACCAGTGGAAGCGGATGGCTGTTGAGATGATGAATCTGCGAAAGGGGGACCTCGTGCTCGACGTATGCGGCGGCACTGGCGATCTTTCGCGGATGGCGGCAGGACGGGTGGCGCCTTCAGGCGCCGTTGTGCTATATGATATAAACTGGGAGATGATGGCTGCCGGGAGGCCGAAAACCTCAGCTTCTCCTCACTGCGGTCTGGTTTGCTCCGTACTGGGCAATGCCGAAGAAATAGCCTTCGCAGACAGGACATTCGACGCGGCGATGGTTGGCTTCGGGATAAGAAACCTCACTCATTTTGAAAAAGGCTTCAGTGAAATGCACCGCGTTCTAAAATCGGGCGGGGTTTTTATGTGCCTGGAGTTTTCCGAGCCGGTGACCCCATGGTTTCGCCGCCTCTACGATTTCTATTCGTTCCACGTGATGCCCTTTATGGGAAAGGTGCTGGCCGACTGCCGGCCGGCTTACGCCTACCTTCCGGAATCCATCAGGATGTTCCCCGATCCCGTCGAGCTGAAAGCGATCCTTGAGCGTGCAGGATTTGAGGGTGTAAGATACCGGAGGCTCACCGGCGGGATCGCGGTAATGCACCTCGGGAAAAGAGGGTGAGGATTCGCGGTGAAAGCCTTGCACAAAGAATGAGGAACTGTCTGAGAGCGGGGCGAAGGGCGGAGAAATGAAACTTAACCGGGCGGAGCTGCTGGTCGTCAATAACCCCTCAAGGGTTTTTCAGCAGAAGCTTGAAATCGGCTGGATGAGAAAGCAGGTTCAGCTTCCCCCCGGCAGGTCGATTCTTGAAATAGGATGCGGGCGGGGGGCGGGGGCAGCGATAATTCGAAAACAATTCTCTCCGGCTTTTCTTTGCGCTATGGATCTCGATCCTTTGATGATCCGACGGGCTTTTCAGCACCTCCGGCCCCAAGAGCTGGAAAACATCTCTTTTTGCGTGGCCGACGCACTCGATTTGCCCTATCCGGATGGGGCCTTTGACGCGGTTTTCGGCTTTGGAGTGCTTCACCACGTCCCTAACTGGCAGGGGGCTCTCGATGAGGTGTGTCGGGTGCTCAAACCGCATGGGATTTATCTGCTCGAGGAGATCTATCCTTCGCTTTATCAGAACTTTATAACCAGGCAGATCCTGTTGCACCCCATGGAAAATCGCTTCGGGAGCCGCGAGCTTAGAGGAGCTCTTGATAGCGCGAATTTTTCGGTCCTGGCTTCAATCGAGTTGAAGTTCGCTGGTATTTTGGCGGTTCTTAGAAAGAAGTGAGCGGGAAAGGTCCATCGCAGGGACGGGTAGGGACGGGTAGCGGACCCGCCCTCAAGAGGACGCTGAGAAAAAAGGAGGAGTTAGTGATGACGAAAGCGAGGTTTGTTGTCGTCCTGCTATTTACGCTGGCCCTTGCATATTGCCCGCCGGTCCTTGCCCAGCAGGGTCCGGGGCCGGGCGGGGGGGTGCTGGAGTCCCCAGGGGGTCCCCTGGCCGAGGTTACGGAGCGGTTCTATGATTTTGGGGACATGAGCGCGGGGAAGCAATACGAACATGGTTTCGTGGTTAAAAACGTCGGGACCGCCCCTCTGGAGATAAGAAAGGTGATAAAGATCTGAGGGACCGAAGTTGGTCGGTTCGACCACACAATACCTCCGGGCGGTGAGACGAAGATCCCGGTGAGCCTCGACGCGGCATCTTGCAAAGGCGGTTCCAAGAAATCAGTGCTTCTGTTGACAAATGACAAGAATGCCTACTTCATAGTGAGCGTCACCGGACGATTGAAGTGAGTGGAGGGTGAAGCAATACTGAAAGATTATAGAAAAGCTGCCGTTATTTTATTTTTTTGGCTCGGAATTCTCACGATTATAGCCTGCCTGCAATACGATCCTCAGGGTCCGTTCGATGCGCGGGACTACACCCGAATTGCGGGAATGAGGCTTGAGCAGCATGGCTGGGAACCTTTAATAGAGCCTTTTGCCGCCCCGTTTATGATCCTTGGGGGAGCGCCGGATTTCCAGGTTGCGTGCGTTTCAGTGTTTGTCTGGCTGTTGGTGGGCACGGCGGCATGGGGCATATTCGCTGAATTTCGTGCTCAAGGCAGGGAAAAGCCTTTTGCAATTGCGTCTTTTCCGTCTATCGTGATTGGGGGAATGCGAAGGGCGCTTGCTGCATATTTAACATTGGCGCTGCTGATCTTTTTATTTGTCGTGGGCCGCATTCCGGGCTGGCGTCTGGTTGTTGACGACCCAGACCTGATCGTGGCCGATCTGCACTGCCACACCACAAAATCTCATGACGCCGTCGTTTCGCTGGAAACAAACCTCAAATGGCATGCGTCCTGCGGTTATAACCTGGTGGCGCTTACCGAACACGATCAGCTTTTCGCGCATGACGACAGTTCGACGGCCGATTCATCCTTTGACCGGCTGCCGGCATTCCTCTCCGGTGTTGAGGCCCATACGGGGCTGAGGGCTGTGCTCCTTGGCATTTGCCGGGACCCGCATATGCCCCTTGAGAGGCAAAAAGCGGATGAATGGCCGGACCGCACCGCCTGGTTTTCAAAAAAGATTCACGAGGATTGCGGCGGGGCCGTTATTGCTCTGACCCTGAAGAGACTGGCGGCCGGCGACATAGCCCGGCTGGCCGATGACGGCGTGGACGGTTTTGAGATAGTCAACTCGGGACATCCGGAAATGCGGCCGGACCTGAGGCGGGAGGTGCTGGAAACCTGCCTCTCACGAGGACTTCCGCTTGTAGCGACGACGGACTGGCACGGCTGGACCGGACTCGCTAAAACATGGACTGTCATAAGGGCGCCGGGGGCTTCGCTTCTTACACGTTCCCAACGGGCAGATCTGGTAGTCCGCAAGCTCAGGGAACACGACAGTGAGGACATAATTCCCGTTGTCGCCGGTCATATGGGCGATCCTTCACTTGTTCGCGCGATTTTCTCTCCCGTGGCCGAGACGGTAAGATATGCCGAGGAACTTTCCGCAGCTCGAGTCACATCATGGTGGGTCTGGGTTTGCGGCCTCTTTGCCCTATGGGTGTTTTTCGACAGGAAAGCTCTTCCTGCCGGCGGCATTCTGCTCGCCTGGCTTGCCAGTGTTACGGGTCTTGGCCTGATTGTTTCCGGTCTTTGGTTTATCAAAGAAGGAATCGGAAGCGCCGCAGCATACCCGATTCACATCGGGTCGATCACAGTCGCCCTCGGAGCGCTTGCTCTCGGTTGTGGAATATTTCAGAACTACAGGACTTATAGGACGTATATGGCCTATAGAAACCAGTGACCGGCAAACCCGGCACCCATGCAAGTAATTTGTAATTTTTGATTCGTGATTCCTAACGACTTAATCAGGCTTATGGACTGGAACAAACGCTTTTTTTTTCTATTCTCGCTTGTCACAATATTTCGACTTGTTTATCTGTTTGTGGCCCCATTGGATCTTGCCGCCGATGAAGCCTATTACTGGGACTGGTCTCGTCAACTGGACTGGGGCTATTTCAGCAAACCGCCGATGGTGGCATGGCTCATCGCTGTTTTCTGCCGAACGCTCGGTTCCGCCACGGCAGTCGTGCGGCTGCCGGCCGTAGTGCTGGGCGCGGTTTCAACCCTGGTGATTTTCCTGCTTGCAAGACGCATGTATGACTCACGGACGGCTTTCTGGGCGGCGGCCGCGGCGATGGCCTCACCAGGCGCATCCGCCCTTAGCTTCATCATGACCATCGATGCGCCCCTGCTTTGTTTCTGGTCACTTGCCCTCTACATGTTCTGGGCCGGATTGGAGCGAGCATACTCGTGGGAGTGGTTTGGCCTGGCGGCTGCCATTGGTTTGGGACTGCTCAGCAAACAGGTCATGGGAGCTTTTATAGTCTTCATGTTTGTGTTTGCGGTTGTCAGCCGGGCGGACAGGCGCCTTCTGAAATCCGGCCATCTCTTTTTATTCTCATTTGCCGGGATCGCCGCTTTGACGCCGTCGATTTTGTGGAACGCCCGTCACGGCTGGGTCACGCTGCACCACACGGCCACTCACTTTATGAGAAGTCCTGCCGGCTTCATCGCTGCCTTCGCTGAATTCATAGGGGGTCAGAGCGCTATCGTTTCACCTGTGACCTGGGTCCTGTTCGTCACTGTTTCAGCTGCGTTGTTCCTGCATTGGAGGTCTAAGGACCGTCGAGTGATCTACCTGCTGTGTTTCAGTTTCGTTCCGCTGCTCGGAGTTATCGCCCTGAGTCTGAGGCAGAGAATAGAACCCAACTGGCCCGCCGCTGTCTATCCAGCCGGGATGATCCTTCTTTCGGCCTGGGGCTGTGGAAACATCGCAGTTGCTTCCAGAATGGATCTGCTGCTGAGGCCTTACTTTAAGAAGGGGGTTGCCATTGGGGCCGTTATGGCGCTTCTGACCTATGCTTTTCCATTTTGGGCCGGCGCCGCGCCCGGCCCCTGGGCGGGCAGGCTGATCGCCAGGATGCAGGGCTGGCGGCAGTTGGGCGTTGAAGCGGGCAAGGCGCTTGGAGAGGCGCCTCGGCCTGAGGGGACTTTTATTCTCACCTTCAGTCGCCAGCTTGCCTCAGAGCTTGCCTTTTACGCGCCAGGGCAGCCAAGGGTCTACAACTGGCCGAATCCCGGCGGCGCACCGGAGAGTCAGTACGATATATGGGAAGGGCCCAAGATTGGCTGGGACGCTTTAATAGTAGTCCCTCGGACCGATTCGCGGAAGGCCGCGGCCATCACCGGGTATTTCGAGTCAGTCGAGCGGTTTGACAGCGCATCACTGGAAGGAGGGGGACACAGCCGCTACGACCTGTACCTTGGGAGTTCTCTAAGAAAGTGGCCCGCAGGGGCGGCGGATGGCGATCCCGGGCGGCGCTGGAGCGGGAGTGAGGAGTCGCAAGCCACCTCTGAGTTTTCATACTTATGATTTCTCACTGTGAAGCCTGGAGGCCGTTTCCAGTATCCCTGTTTTCTTTAGCCATTCCATGCTCGAAGATACTATAAATGGGCCGTTCAGCAGATTTTGCTTGTTATAGACGAAGGGCTTTCCGGACAAATCGAGCATAACTCCTCCGGCTGCGGTAACGATCGCCTGGCCGGCCGCGGTATCCCATTCCCAGGTGGGACCGAACCTTGGGTAAAAATCGGCTTTTCCTTCCGCCACGGAGCAGAATTTGATCGAACTCCCCCGGTTTATGATTTCATAGGATGCGATCACCGAGAGAAACTCGTTAAGCCCCGGCGTCGGGTGGGAGCGGCTTCGGACGATCCGCACAGGCGTGCCTGGAGCCGGTATCTGCGCGACTTTGTGCCTTCTGCGCTCGCTGCCCGATATCTCCCAGCAGCCTTCGCGCACGCTCCCCACGAAGAGCCGGCCGGTCACCGGGACATGGATTATTCCAAGGATG
>DASPQK010000389.1:0-3458 GCA_035624985.1 Syntrophobacteraceae bacterium
TTCTCTTCTTATATGAAGTCACGAACCCCTTGGGCTCAATGAAACTCCTCTTGAGTGCCCTCCGCACCGTGCTTCCACAAAATGAGCATAAGTGAGGCAAGTCGTCTTTGTCATGGCTGACATCGACATGTTGGCACTCTGGGCAGACCAAGTAATACCTGGTCGGCATGAAATCACGCGGGTAGTAGGCTAGCCCCTCGCTGGTCCAAATCCGGCCGTTGGCCACCACCTGGGAACCCGGTGCATACTCACTCAATGCCAGGGCGGCATCCCTGGTAAGTGCCACATCGTTTTTCCAAAAATCGCGAAAACCTCTTAATTCCCGAGTCACTTCGAGATTTAGAGAATGAATTGGAAAACTGTACGTAGGGATCATACCTAAGGAGGCAAGTTGATTGACCAGGAATTGTTTCATGTACTTCGAGAGGAGGTTTTCCCAATGCACCGCCTTAGAAAGTTGGTTTGCCGCAACAAGTTCGTCCCTCTTATTGGTGTAGAGTTGCCACCGCTCTTGGACCTCTTTTGCAAAATTCCTTAGGCTTTCGGTGAAATATGCCTTGAGGCCGTGTCCTTTTAAAGCAATTGTTTCCCCTAACCCAGCCGGAAGAAAAGCACCCAGATTTTCGGCCTCCAGAAGTGCATTCCTGCCTTCCGAGCTCTCAATCCAAGCGTGCAACTCATCCTGGAACTTACCGTGTTCTTCATCTCCGAATTGTTGTCCAAAGAGTTCCTCGAGACCCGGCGCATTAACCGAGAGGTCCTTGATCCGGTGCCGCAAAAAGTGGGAGAGGACGATGGAATTCTGATGCCTCTGGAAAAGCTGAGCGTTTGCCAGGTAGATCCTGGGGATTGAAGCAGGCTGCTCCAGATAAGTCTTGAAATCGCGGAACACTGATTGGTCATATTGACTGTTACGCGCGACGGTCACGCAAAACGGCGCCGCCTGCGCTCTTCGTCCAGCGCGACCGGTTCTCTGTTGATAGTTGCTGATCCCGGGAGGAATATTCAAACATCCAACAGCCTCCAATTCACCTAGGTCAACCCCCATCTCCATCGTGGTCGTACAGCTAAGCAAATTGATCTTCCGTTCTCCAAATTGTTGTTCGATGGTTTGCCTAAGCTCAGCGGAGAGGGCTGCAGTATGTTCCCTCGCACGCGTTGTCCAAGCTGTCCCGGCGCCGAAAGTGAAAACGTAGTGATTCAGTTTCTTGAAAGTTTCTCTTCGCTCGGCGGAAAACGACTCGACCTTGCCCCCACAGCCAAAAGCAGTGCATGATCCGTCCACAGTGTCAAACTGTAAAAGACCACAAGCCTCGCACCCGAAAAGCTCGTATTTCTTCCCTAGGGCAAACCGGATAAGCCCGGAATCCAGTCCAAAACCGGCAGGCCTCAACCGGACGAGGACATGCGAGTCAAGCATGGCATCCCAAAACTTTGAAAGAAATTCTCTGGCTTCATCCCAAACCCAGCCCAGTTGTTTAACTAGGTACCAGGTCCTTCTATTATGTTGCCAATCACGCCCCTCGGGTGGGAGCCAAGCGTGGCTAATATGGGCGTCGAGCCTGTATTTCTGAAAGGCCCGATGCTTGCCGTATGATTCGCCCCAGATGAATGGATCGGTCATGTCGAGATCCCCAGGGTTGGAAATGGCTTTCTCCCGCCTCATGGTTTCAAGAAAGACATGGATAAAAGATTCTTCTTTGCCTTGATCCCTGGCTGGCAAAATATCTTTGACCCTACGCTTCAATGTGGTGATAGCGCTCCCATTGTAGCAAATTTTCACAAGCCCCAGTGCTTCGAGCGAGTTACGTCTACCGCCTGGTGTGCAAAATTCAGCGGCGATCAACCCCATCAGCTGTTCGCGCTGCCTGTCAGAGCTTTCAATTATCTCCCCCCTGGCGTCCAGAACGATGGGGACCCCGTAGTTTTTGATGTATTTCAGCACGAAGTGGGTTAGATCATCTAGATTGAGTTGCTCCTCTCGCCCCTCAATTACCTGGTATATGGCAGTCCGGAGGGCTAGTTCACCGCTTGTGCGTTCAAAGTAAGGAGCAAAATAGGCTGCATCCTGCCGACTGTCAGCAAAAGTTAGGATTGTCCTCCCCTGCATCGGGCGTGCCTCATATTGGTCTTTGATGCCGGGAAGCGACTCCAAGACTTTTTGCATTACCACCGCCCCAAGGGCTTCGTCGCCTGGATGCATGCGTGTGATGACTTCGGCTTGCGGTCCACTGGCTCTGGTTCCGCACGCCGGACAGACAAGAACATACAAGTTCCGTTCGATTTCATCCTGCTTTGTCGGGACTCTATAAAGACAAATAGAGTTTTCAGGTCGCGAAGGTAAAATCTCGCCACTATCTGGATTGATGAAATCACATCTCTCTGAAGTTGTCTCATCCTGGTCCGCCTCGTCCTGTTCGTCTTTTAATCTGGACTGTAGAGGCTGCCCCAGCCAGTAAATCCTGCGCTCTATCTCTCCTGCTTCACCCCCGATCTCTTTCAATGAGTTATGGAGCTTCGGTCCTTCCGAATAGCCTTCAATAAAGGGCTGGCCGCATCTTCTGCAAACCATGAGCGGGTAAAACGGAGTTCCGCTCGGTCCACAATAATGCCGGTGAGCCTTGATTGCAGACCATCCTTCTTGGTCCTTGCTGTCCAGAGCGACGCAGACTCCTTCAATGCCGTTGGCGCTGATGTGATATCGGGAAGGCAGAAGGGGAAACGAATCGGGGGAAATTCTCGCCCACATGCCCAGATGCATCACGGCACTTAGGGCTTCGAATATCATGTCCTCTTCGACAGGGTATTCGTGAAATACAGAGCGGGCAAGGTCCGTGAAGCCAAGGATGTTTCCCTTATCCAGCACTGTTGCAACCTTTCGGATTTCCTTGTTTAAATGGAAAATTTCCTCCAATGCCTCGCCCAAGTCTATGTCCTCATTCAGCAAAGGTATCGCAGAATGAAGTGCACGTTCTTTGATCAATTCGTTCAAGTCCTTAGCCAGCGGCTCTTCTGTTCTGGCCAGCTCATTCAGCACCTTACCGATTTCCACCCATTGTTCCGGATTTAAGCTAAAGGTAAGCTGTCCTTTCGAGACCAATCGATAATGAGGCTCCCTCTTTCCCCTGATCACCCGGTGGACCTTTTCACCAAAAAGGTCCCCGGCAAACCGCAAAAGCTGCTCGTCTGCGTCTGAACCGCCAGCCAGGGTAGCGCTTGTCCCGAAAACTTGGAGGTCACTGGTGATTTTTAGTCGGTTTTTGAGCTTTCGAATCAGAAAAGCGACCTCCGTTGCTTGAGCTCCTGTGTAAGTGTGTATTTCGTCGAGTACGATGCACTTTAGAGTGTTGTGCGCAAACAAAGGCGCATTCCTGGGCAGCAACAATAAGTGCTCCAACATCGCATAGTTGGTTATCAGAACCTTTGGGGGGGATGTTAGCATCTCCTCCCTTGTAAGG